>NZ_CP102772.1:2107000-2408000 GCF_026020075.1 Bosea sp. NBC_00550 | reverse complement strand
TGCTGAACGATAGCGACGAGGTCTTCCTGATCCGCCACACCTATGTTCCGGGCTGGCATTTTCCCGGCGGCGGCGTCGAGGTCGGCGAGACGGCGGCGGAGTCGCTGGAGCGCGAACTGTCGGAAGAGGCCGGAATCGCGGCGACGGAGCAGCCCGTGCTGTACGGGCTGTTCTTCAATCGCCGGATTTCGCGGCGCGACCATATCGCCGTCTATGTCATCCGCGCGTTCAAGGTCGAGCAGGTCAAGCAGCCGGATCGGGAGATCGCGGAAGCCGGTTTTTTCCGGCTCGACGATCTGCCGGAAGGGACGACGCCGGCCACGCGGCGGCGGCTGGACGAGATCGCCGCGGGCAAGCTCCCCGCGGCCGAGTGGTGATCGCGAGCGTCGGCTGGCGCGGGATCGCGCGACTCATTCCGCACTTTTCGCCAGCTTGCCGAAATCGGCGTCGAGCTTCGCCAGAGCCGTCGCGATCCGTGTACGCCTGTCCTTGATCCAGGCATCCTGCTGATCGAGGCGCTGCTTCGCGCCCGCCAGCATGCGGTCCATCTCGGCAGGCTGTGGACCACCGGAGGTCGCACGGTTCTTCACGATCGCGACCGGGTCCAGCGTCGCGCGGAACTCGGCCTCGCTCATCGGCAGCTCCGCCACCGGCAGGCTCATCTCCACCGCCGCCTTGCGATAGATCGCCTGCGCCTGCGCATAGGGAAAGTCGGTCGGCTTGATGCCCTTGTCCTTGGCGTAGTCGACCACCTCGGAGGCGAAGTGGTGCCCGGCGCGGAAAGGCAGCTTGTACTGCCGCATCAGAACGTCGGCGAGCTCCTGCGAGGCGGTCCAGTCGCTGTTGAGCTCCTCCAGAGCACGGTCGGGATCGATGACCAGCGCCTTCAGGATGCGGTCGAGCCCCTGCAGGGTCTTGGCGGCACTGTCGATCATGGCGCTGTTGGCCTTGGCATCCTTGGCGTCGGGCATGCCGGGCGGGATGTTATGCGCCTTGAAGATGGGCCCCATCGCGAGCGAGAGCGCCGTCGAGGCCTCCTCCCGCGTGCCGTTCAGCAGGCCGGGATTGCGCTTCTGCGGCATGGCGCTGGAGACATAGGTGTTGCCTCCGCCCTCGCGCAGCAGGATCCAGGGCCGCGACTGCGCATATTGCGTCATCACGTCCTCGATGAAGCCGCCGATATGGAGCGCGATGCCGGTCACGATGCCGCCGGTCTCGACGGGCAGGTCGGCGGCGGCGATCTGCGAGGCGTCATAGGCATTGTCGACGAGGGCACCGAAGCCGAGATAATCGGCCATGCGCTGGCGATCGAGGGGCCAGCTCGTGCCGTTGAGGACGGTCGTGCCCATCGGCGAACGGTCGACGCGGGCATAGGTCTCGCGGATGCGCTGGGCATCGCGATCGAGCCCCGCCGCGAGCCCGAGGAGATAGTGGCCGTAGCTGTTGGGCTGGGCCGCGACCCCGTTGGTGTAGTTGGGGACGATCGTCCCCCGATGCGTGGCGGCGAGCTCCACCATCGTGCGCGTCGTCCTGTTGAGCTCGTCGGCCAGCGTCAGCATCCGGTCACGTAGGATCGCGGCGCGGTAGGTCGCATGCATGTCCTGGCTGGAGCGCCCGGCATGGATCAGCGTGACCTCGACGCCGGCCTCCTTGATCATCAGCGGCTCGAAGGTGATGACGGTCGAGGGGCGCTTGGCGCCCGGCTGGTTGCCGGCTGCGATCACCTTGGCGATGCCCTGTGCCAGCTTGGGCGCGAGCATGCGGTCGAGCAGGCCCTGCTCGGTATTGATGACGGTGCTCGCCTTGTTGATCTCGCCGAGCCAGAAGAACTCGTCCCTGACGGATTCTTTCGGCAGGGCCTGCTGCTGGGCATGGGCGGGCAGGGCGCTCGCCGCCAGAAGGATGACAGCGTGCCACAGGCGTGTCGGCATTGGTTTCCTCCGTTGTGAAGCGGCACCTGTCCGATGCCTTGTCGCTCCTCGAAAGCGACCGGTTATTCCCCCCGCCGTTCACGTCGTGAATCGAAACCAATCCGCCATCGCCGGCAAGGCGGCGGGGCGCTGGCGCGAGACGGATGGACGCCGGCCGGAAGCTCTGCTAGAGGCGCAGCCCATGACGAACGGGCAAAGCCTCCGAGACCTGCGACGACCGGCGCGCTGAAAGCGCCTGCCTGGCATTGCGCCCATACGCGCCTGCCTTCGTTTCGCCGATCCGCTTCTTGCCTCGCGTTAACGTCATGACATCCCTGCCTTTGACCATCCGCCACGAATTGCCCGTGGACGCCGCCGCCATCGAGCGCCTGCATGAGCGCGCCTTCGGGCCCGGCCGCTTCGCTCGCACGGCTTTCCGCTTGCGAGAGGGCGTGCCGCCCGATCCGGCGCTGTCCTTCGCCGCGCATGTCGGCACCTTTCTCGTCGGCTCGATCAAGGTGACGCCGGTCGTCGCGGGCGGCCACAAGGCGCTGATGCTCGGGCCGCTGACGGTCGACCCCGCCTTCGAAGGCCGGGGAATCGGGGCTGCGCTGATGGACCGTTCGATCGAGGCCTCGCGCGAGGCCGGTTACGACCTGATCATGCTGATCGGCGATGCGCCTTACTACGCCCGTTTCGGCTTCAAGGTCCTGCCTCTCGGCCAGCTCGTGCTGCCCGGCCCGGCCGATCCGGCGCGCTTCCTGGCGCTGGAGCTGGTCGAAGGCGTGCTGAAGCAGCGCCGCGGTGCGGTGACGTCGGCGCGGGTGGGGTGAACCCAACCGGCGTCATGCTCGGGCTTGACCCGAGCATCTCGGAAACCAGTGGCTTCTCGTCCAGAGATTCTCGGGTCGAAGCTGTGCTTCGCCCGAGAATGACGGCGGGGCCTCAGGCCTGACGCTTTAAGCGGCGCCCGCTTTCCCCCAGCCAGCCGGCGACGAGGGCGCCGAACAGGATCGCGAGGCCGAGCAGCCCGACGAAGAGCGGCGAGATCTGCACGCCGCGAACGATGCCGGAATCGCTGATCCTCAGCCCGATCCAGTCGTTGCCGGCGAACTGACTGCCGGAGCGCACCGGCACGATGCGCGGCAGGCTGACGCCGGAGCCGCTCTCCTGGCCGATGCGGCGCGAGGAGCCGCCGGTCGATTGCGCCAGCGACTGGAGGGCGGCGGGGTCGCTGACCACCTCCATCAGCTCGCGCGGGTTCTCGGGGCCGACGCTGGCGAAGGCGGTGAGATTGTCGGAGGTCAGCCGGTAGAGGCCCTGATCGCCGGTCGGGATACGCGCGGTGAACAGGCCGGGGCGGCCCGGCTCGAGCGGGATCGTCCGCGACTGGCCATCGGGGCCGGTGATGGTGATGGGGGTGGGATTGTCGCTCAGCGTCTGCCGCTCGACCTCGACGGTGCCGCCGCGGGCGGTGGCGCGCAGCGCCTCCTCCTCAAGCTCCGGCTCCTTCATCAGCCAATGGCTCAGGCGGCGCAGCAGGTCGAGATAGGGGCCGCCATCGCGGAAGCCGCGGGCCCAGAGCCAGGCGTGATCGGAGAGGAAGAGCGCGACGCGCCCCTTCTGCTCGCGCGCCAGCATCAGCAGTGGCCGTTCGCCGGGGCCGGTCATCACGGGGGCAGCGCCGGCGCGGGCCTGCGCGCCGACCATGCGCAGCCATTCGCCCCAGCGCGGCGGCGAGACTTCCGAACCCGGCAGGTCGCGGGTGACGGGGTGGCGCTTGCCGGGCTCGCTGACCTGGGCGCGATAGGCCTCGTCGATGACGCTGCCATCCGGCACGGCCGGCAGGATATGGCCGAGCGGTGTGCGGGCGAGCGTCTGCGATCCCGCATATTCCGGGCCGGCGGCGACCAGGAGTGCGCCGCCGTCGCGGACATAGCGGACGATGTTCTCGAAATAGAGCAGCGGCAGGATCGACTGGTTGGCGTAGCGGTCGAAGATGATCAGGTCGAATTCCTTGATCTTGACCTGGAACAGCTCGCGCGTCGGGAAGGCGATCAGCGAGAGCTCGTTGATCGGCGTGCCGTCCTGCTTCTCCGGCGGGCGCAGGATGGTGAAATGGACGAGATCGACATTGGCGTCGGCCTTGAGGAGGTTGCGCCAGGTGCGCTCGCCCGGATGCGGCTCGCCCGAGACCAGCAGCACGCGCAGCTTGTCGCGCACGCCTTCGATGGTGATGACGGCTCGATTGTTGGCGAGCGTCAGCTCGTTGTCGAGCGGCGCGGCCTCGATCTCGACGACGTTCGGCCCGCCACGGTCGATGCGAATGGGAACCTGCACGATCTGGCCGGTGGCGACGTCGCGGCGGGCGACGATCTCGCCGTCGCGGCGGATGGTGAGGCCGGCGCGGCTCGAACCGTTCTTGTCGACGACCCGCAGGCGGATGACCTGATCCTTGCCGACGATGCCGAAGCGGGGCGAATCGACCAGCATAATGCGGCGGTCGATCTCGGCGTTGCGGCCGGTGGTCAGGACATGCAGGGGCGCGCGCAGGCCCAGAGCCTCGGCATTGGCCGGCGTGTCGTGGGCGAGGCCGTCTGTGATGGCGATGGCGCCGGCGACACGCTCGGAGGGGACGTCGGCGAGGCTCGATGCGAGCGCCTCGAACAGGCGGGTGCCGTCGCTGGTGCCTTGCGCGTCGCGCAGCTCGACGATCCGCGGCTCGACATTGGGAATGCCGCGCAATTGCCGCTCGACCTCCGCCACCGCGGCGTCGGTCTGAGCGGAGCGATCGGCGAGGCGGTTCGAGGCCGAACGGTCGACCACCACCGAGACGACGTCCTTGACCGGCTCGCGATCCTCGAAGACCAGCGAGGGATCGGCCAGCGCGACGGTCAGCACGATCAGCGCCAGCGCCCGCAGGATGGCGCTGCGCCCGGCCAGGACGATGGCCGCGCCGGCGGCCAGCGCGGCGAGAACGGCAAGGCCGATCAGCAGCGGCAGCGGCACCAGCGGGGCGAAGGAGACGCTCCACATGGTCATTGTCCCAGGCGTTCGAGCAGGGCCGGGACGTGGACCTGGTCGGCCTTGTAGTTGCCGGTGAGGGCGTACATCACGAGGTTGATGCCGGCGCGAAGCGCCATCTCGCGCTGGCGCGGATCGGCGCCGGAAAGCGGCACCAGCCCTTCGCCGCGCTTGTCGATGGCCCAGGCCGAGGCGAGGTCGTTGGCGGTGATGATGATGGGCGAGACATTGTCGCCGGCGCGCGCCGGGCGGCGGCCGTCATTGTCCGCCGGCGGAAGCGTCTCGACCCAGGTCGTGCCCGTGTCGTAGCGGCCGATGAGCTCGTCGAGGATGTAGAAGGTCTTGGTCAGGACGTGGTCGCGCGGCAGCGGCTCGAGCTCCGGGATGTCGAGCGTCTGCAGCATGCGCTTGAGCTGGTCGCCCTCGGGCGTGGTGCCGCCGCCCGGCCGCGCGCTCATGGCGTCGCGCGTGTCGAAGATCACGAGGCCGCCACCCTTCATATAGGCTTCGAGCTTGCGCAGCGTCTCGGCCGAGGGGATCGGCCGGCCCGCGACGATCGGCCAGTAGAGCACCGGGAAAAAGGCGAGTTCGTCGCGCTCGACATTGACCCCGACGGCATCGCCGGGCTCCAGCGCCGTGCGCGCGCCGAGCACGGTGTTCAGGCCGGCGAGGCCGGCCTTCGACATGTCGTCGACGGCCCTGTCGCCGGTGACGACATAGGCGAGCCGCGTCACGGCGCCATTGGCGAGGAGTTCGCGCGGGATCGGCGGGCGATTATCGGCGGGCGCGGCCGGGGCGGGCTGGGCGCGGGCGATGTCGGGCAGGAGGCCGCCGGCAAATGTCAGGGCCAGGAGGATCGCGGCCGGCGCAGCCGCCTTGCGGATGCGGCCGAGATTGAGCCGTCCGCCGAGCCAGAGCGTCGCCAGCGTATCCACGATCAGCAGCAGCAAGGCGAGCACCAGCAGCGGCGGGCGGGCATCGCGCGCGACGGGCTCGTCGATCGGCAGGATCGGCGCGCCGAGGCCGGCGAGGTCCAGGGCTGCGAGTGTATCGTTCGGCGTCAGCGCATTGACGGCAAGCGAGCCGTCGGTGGGGCCGTAGAGGCCGGGCGGGTGGGCCAAGGTGGCGCGGCCGGCATAGTTGCGGGCAACGGGCTGGCTCGTCGCCGGCGGGGTGCGGAAGCGGCCGCTTCCGTCGAGCACGCGGGTCGGCGACAGCGTCTCCACGCGAGTCTCGTCGCTCTGCGCATCGGCGGCGGGCCCCGTGCCGGCGAGGTTCACGACCCTGCGCAGCATATCCACGAAGAGGACCGAGAGCGGCAGGTTCGACCAGGTCGTGTCGGCGGTGACATGGACCATGGCGATGAGGCCGTCGCCGCGGCGCTCGCCGGTGACGACCGGCGTGCCGTCCTCCAGCGCAGCCCAGGTCTTGCGCGAGAGGTTCGGCTCCGGCTCGGCCAGGATCTGGCGGGTGACGCGGATGTCGTCATTGATGATCAAGCCGAAGAAGGGGCTCTCCCGGGTGAGGGGCGCGAGCTTACGCGGCGTCTCCCAGGACAGCCCGCCGCCCAGCGTCCGGCCGCCCCGGCGCAGGCGAACCGGCGTCAGGTCGTCGGACGAGGCGGCAAGGCGCGCGCCGGCGAAGCGCAGCAGCACGCCACCGCGGGTGACGAAATCCGAGACCTTGGCGCTGGTGTCGCGGTCGAGCGCGCCGATATCGGCGAGCACGAGCACCGAGAGGTTCTGCGCGAGAAGCTCTCCGACCGGATCGGTCGAGCCCTGGCGCGGCTCGCGCACCTCGGCGAAGGGCTGGAGCGCGCGCGAGATGTAATAGGTCGGCGACAGCAGGGGCTGGGCGGTATCGGCGGTGGAACCCGAGACGATGCCGACGCGGCGGCGTTTCGCGCGATCATCGAGCAGGGCCACCGCGCCGGCGCTATTCTCGCCGACGATCTCCAGGCGCGAAACGGCGTTGCGGACCTCGATGGGCAGGGTCAGCCGCGCTGTCGTCTGCAGATTGGAGCCTTCGAAGATGAAGGGCACATCGCCGAGCGGCAGGCCTTTAAGGTCGAGCGCACGGACCTGTCCGGTCGCGGGAGCACTCGCCGTCGGGCGCAGGACCTTCACGCTGAGAGCACCGGCGAGATTGTCGGGCGCGGCGAGCGCGAGCTGGCCGGGCGGCCCGGCATGGATCGAGAGGCGGCGCGCATCGGCAATCTGCTTCAGCCGCGCCTGGAAGCTGCCATCGTCCGCCATCGCGAGGCCATCGGATATCCAGACGATCTCGGCCTCGGGCGCGGTCTGCAGGAAGGCCTCGACGCGCGGCAGATGGGCGGCGCGGTCGGGCGCGTGAGGTTGAAGCGCCAAAGCCCGCAGCCGATCGAGGGCGGCGCGGGGTTCCGCGAGCGTGATGGCTGCCGGAGCCTCGGCGAGGCCGAGGATGGCGACGGGGCGGCCTTCGCGCGTCGCGGCAGCGATGCGCGATTCGGCGACGGCGATGCGCTCGGGCCAGTCGGCGGCGGCGCCGAAGCCGTTATCGACGAGCAGGAGGACCGGGCCGCGCAGCGGTGCGCCTTCACGCGCCGGATTCCAGATCGGGCCGGCGACCGCGAGGATGGCGAGCGCAGCCGCCGTCATGCGCATGGCAAGCAGCCACCAGGGCGTATGGGCCGGCAATTCCCGCTTGGCGACGAGGTCCGCCATGATCTTGAGCGGCGGGAAATCGATGCGGCGCGGGCGCGGCGGCGTCACGCGCAGGATCAGCCAGAGGGCCGGCAGCAGCGCGAGCGCTGCCAGGGCGAGCGGGGCGGAGAAACTCAAGGGGAGGGCGCTGAACATGGCGGGTCCCCTAGAAGCCCGACGCGCCGCGCGAGGCGGCGACGAGGCTGGCGATCCGCAGCACGGCTTCGCTGGCGGGACGATCGGTGCGGTGGAGCGTCAAGGTCCAGCCGGCCTTGCGGCAGGCCTCCGCGATCGCTTCGCGATGGGCAGCGAGGCGCTGGCGATACTCTTCGCCCCAGGAGCCGGCGTCGCCGACGCGCAGCGTCAAGCCGTCCTCGAGGTCGAAGAGCTCGGCCTGGCCGGTGAAGGGGAAGGTTTCCTCGATCGGATCGGCGATCAGCAGGACATGCCCGCGCGCGCCTGATGACGCCATGGTCGCGATGCGCTGCGCCAGCGAGGAGGAGGGTGAAAGCCCGTCGGTGATGATGATGGCGTCGGCCAGCCGCGGCAGCGGCCCGCCCGGCGGCAGATCGGCGTCGCCGCCGCGGCTGTCGGCGACGATGGCCTGGGCCAGCAACTCGACGATGCGGCGCGAGGCAAGCGCCCGCGTCAGGCCGAGATGGCCGACGCGCTCGCCACCCTCGACCATCGCTTCGGCCAGGGCGAAGCCGGTGACCAGCGCACGGTCGATCTTCGAGGCCATCGCCAATGAGGAGGCGAAACCCATCGATGGCGAGCGGTCGATCCAGAGCCAGATCGAGTGGGAAGCCTCCCATTCGCGCTCGCGGACGAAGAGATGGCCGTCCCGCGCCGAACGGCGCCAGTCGATGCGCGAAGCCGATTCGCCGGCGACGAGCGGTCGGTACTGCCAGAAGGTTTCGCCCGGCCCGGAGCGGCGCCGGCCGTGGATGCCGTGGATGCTGGCGGAGACGCGGCGGGCCTCGAGGATCAGGCGCGGCAAGCGCGCGGCGAGGTCGAGCGACTCCGTCAGGATCGGCTTGGCCGGCTTCCGTTCGCTCGAACCCAGGACGCGCGTGCGCAGCATCGACCTATCCCAGCCGTTCCACGAGCCTGCCGATGACGCGCTCGACCGTCTCGCCATCGGCGCGAGCGGCGAAGGTCAGGGCGATACGGTGCTTCAGCACGGGCAAAGCGAGGGCGGCGACATCGTCCACCGAGGGCGCGAGCCGGCCCTCGACCAATGCGCGGGCCCGCACCGCGAGCGTCAGCGACTGGCTGGCGCGCGGGCCGGGACCCCAGGCGAGCTTCTCGGTGACGGCGGCGTCGCCTTCGCCGGGGCGGGCGGAGCGGACGAGGTCGAGGATCGCATCGACGACGGCCTCGCCGACCGGCAGGCGGCGAACCAGGCGCTGGATCGACATCAGCGTCTCCGCCGTCATCGCCTGGGACGGCTTGTATTCGGTGGCGCCGGTGGTTTCGAGCAGGATGCGGCGCTCGGCCTCGCGGTCGGGATAGCCGACATCGATCTCCAGCAGGAAGCGGTCGAGCTGGGCTTCGGGCAGGGGATAGGTGCCCTCCTGCTCGATCGGGTTCTGCGTCGCCAGCACATGGAAGGGCGCGGGCAGGTCGTAGCGCTCGCCGGCCACGGTGACGTGGTGCTCCTGCATCGCCTGCAGCAGGGCGGACTGGGTGCGGGGCGAGGCGCGGTTGATCTCGTCCGCCATCAGGAGCTGGGCGAAGACCGGGCCCTTGATGAAGCGGAAATGGCGCTTGCCATCGGCGCTCTCGTCGAGAACCTCGGAGCCGAGGATGTCGGAGGGCATCAGGTCGGGCGTGAACTGAACGCGCCGCGCCGCGAGCCCCAGCACCGTGCCCATCGCCTCGACGAGCTTGGTCTTGGCGAGGCCGGGCACGCCGACGAGCAGGCCGTGGCCGCCCGCGAGCAGCGTGACGAGAGAGAGATCGACGACCTTCTGCTGGCCGAAGATGACCTGGCCGATTTCCTTGCGCGCCGCGCCGATGGCACCGAGCGCGGCTTCGGCCGCCTCGACGATGCCGCTGTCGAGATCGATCGGGGAATTGCTCTCGCTCGCGCGGGCCTGTACCGCCATGTCGGTCTCCTTCACTGTCGCGGGCCGTTGCGCCCCTATGCGAACCGATCGATGTGTTCCGCCGTTGACTGTGGACGGGCCACCCCGGCGGCTCAAGCGCCGAATGGGACGGTACACATCATCTCGGCTTCACGATTATGTGGAGTTCAAGGCAGAAACACGATGCAACCAATGTGCCGCAGCAGGTGGGGACGGGTCTTTCGATGACGGCTCCGGGCAATGCGATGGATCGGCTGATGGCCGCGATAGGCGGCGGCAAGATGCGCGGATTGCCGCCTGTCGAGCGCTGGAACCCGCCTTTTTGCGGCGATCTCGACATGCGTATCGCCGCCGACGGCACCTGGTTCTATCTGGGCACGCCGATCGGCCGGCCGGCTCTGGTGAAGCTGTTTTCCTCGGTGCTGAAGCGCGAGGGCGACGATTACTTTCTCGTGACCCCGGTCGAGAAAGTCGGGATCACGGTCGAGGACGCGCCGTTCCAGGCTGTCGAGATGCAGCTGGACGGCGAGGGCGACGGCAGGGGAATCGCCTTCCGGACGCAGGTCGACGACCTGCTCTGCGTCGGGCCGGAGCATCCCCTGCGTTTCGAGCGGGCTGCAAAGGACGGGCTGAAACCCTATGTCCATGTTCGGCACGGCCTCTGGGCCCGGCTGACGCGGGCGGTCACCTATGACCTGCTGGCGCTCGGCGAGGTGCGAGGGGCCGAAGGAGAGGCGATGTTCGGCATCGCCGCCGCCGGGCATTTCTACCCGGCGCTGCCGGCGAGCGAGATCGAAGGCATCGAGATTTGACGACCAACGGCCACGCCTTGAACCTCAGCACGGAGGCATTCGCGAAGCTGGCGCGCGAGCGCCTGCGCGCCGAGCCGCCCTTGCTCGGCGAGGTGATCGCGCGTCCGCGCGGCGACCATGAGAACCAGCCCCAGCCCGTGCCGATCCCCGACGAGAAGCGCGCGGTGCCGGCAGCCGTGCTGATCGGGATCGTGCCGCGCGAGACGGGGCCGACGGTATTGCTGACCCAGCGCGCCGCAGCGCTGCGCAACCATTCGGCGCAGGTCGCCTTTCCCGGGGGCCGCGTCGATGCCATCGATGGCTCCCCGGTGGTTACCGCCCTGCGTGAAACGGAAGAAGAGATCGGCCTGCCGCGGGAGCGCATCCGCACGCTCGGCTTCCTCGACGCCTATCTGACCGGGACCGGATATCGCATCGTGCCCGTCGTGGCGCTGGTCGAGCCGCCCTTCTCGTTGACGATCAACCGTCACGAGGTCGACGAGGCCTTCGAGACGCCGCTTTCCTTCCTGCTCGACCCCGCCAACCACAAGCGGGAAGGGCGGGAGTGGAAGGGACATTTCCGGACCTACTATGCGATGCCGTTCGAGGGTCGCTATATCTGGGGTGCGACCGCCGGCATGATCCGCAATCTCTACGAGCGGCTGGCCGGTTAGAATTCATGTCTCTGCGCCGAAAGCGCACCGGGGAACGACGAAGCCGATGCTGCGCGCGATCATCGAAGAGGTTCTGCTCTTCGTCCTGCCCTTCTGCATTTTCGCGGGCTATCTCGTCATCAAGAGGCGCAACCCCTTCGATGTCGAGCACTGGAGCCGGCATGCCTTCTGGCTCGCCGTCGTCGGCCTGCTGCTGTCGATCGCGGTCTTCGCCTATGGCGGCTTCTTCGCGCCGCGCAGCCAGGGCGCCTATGAGCCGCCGCATATGGAGAATGGCGTGCTCGTGCCCGGCCGCTTCAAATGAAACCCGAGCGTGAAAGCGCCATCGCGCGCTTTCTGGCCGAGCCGGTTCTGGTCCGGCTGCTGAGCGCGCTGAACGGCGAGGGCGAGGAAACCCGTGTCGTTGGCGGCGCGGTGCGCAATCTCCTGCTGGGAGAGGCCGCGAGCGATATCGACCTCGCCACCACGGCCCTGCCCGAGGAAACGATCAGGCGCGGCCGGAAGGCCGGTTTCAAGGCCGTTCCGACCGGGATCGAGCACGGCACGGTCACGCTGATATCGGGCGGTGCGACCTTCGAGGTGACGACGCTGCGGCGCGACGTCGAAACCGACGGGCGGCGCGCCAAGGTCGCCTTCGGGCGTGATTTCGCTGAGGATGCGCTGCGGCGTGACTTCACGATCAATGCGCTGGGGCTCGACCGGGACGGTGGGCTCCACGATTACAGCACCGGGCTCGCCGATCTCGCCGCCCGGCGCGTGCGCTTCATCGGCGAGGCGCAAACGCGCATTCGCGAGGACTATCTGCGGATCCTCCGCTTCTTCCGATTCCATGCCCGGTATGGTGTCGGTGCGCCCGATGCCGAGGGCTTGCGCGCCTGCATCGCGGGCCGCGCGGGGCTCGAGGGGCTGTCGCGCGAACGGGTCCGCGCCGAATTGATGAAGCTGCTGGTCGCGCCTGGGGCTGCGGCCACGCTCGATGCGATGGCAGGCGCCGGGCTGGTGATGCCGGTGATCGGCGCGGTGCCGCACCTTGCCCGTTTCGCGGCCGTGGCGCGAGAGGACGGCGAAGGTGTCCACCCGGCGTTCCGGCTGGCGGCCTTGGCCGTTTCGGTCGCCGAGGATGCGCCGCGATTGCGCGACCGGCTGCGGCTGTCGAACGACGAGTTCGACCGGATCGAGCGGATCGCGCTTGCCTTGGAAGCGCTCGGCGGCCGGGGCGAGCTACCCTCGCTCGCATGCTTTCGCCTGGTTGCCGATCGCGCCGGAGACGACGCGGCTGCCGCGGCCCTCGTGCTGCTCAATGCCATGGCGGGCGATGAAACCGGCCGTCATGTCCGGAGCCTCATCGGCCAGCTGGGAGCTACGCCGCCATTCCTGCCGCGAGGGCAGGATGTGGTGGCCCGCGGCGTGCCGAAAGGCGAGGGGATCGGACGGGTCCTGACGGAGACGCGCCGGCTGTGGATCGAGGCGGGGTGTCCGGCCGAGCGGCAGGCGCAGTTCGAGTTGCTCGACGCCGTGAGCCGGCAGGCGTTGGCTTAGGGCCAGCGCACCGTCGGCGGCATCGAGGACAGGATCGAATCGACATTGCCGCCGGTCTTCAGCCCGAAGATCGTGCCGCGATCGTAGAGCAGGTTGAACTCGACATAGCGGCCGCGGCGAACCTGCTGCTCTTGACGCTCGGCCTCGCTCCAGGGCTTGCCGATATTGCGGCAGAGGAGGTTGGGATAGATGTCGAGAAACGCCTCGCCCACCGCCTTGGTGAAGGCAAAATCGGCTTCCGGATCGCCTGTCCAGACATAGTCGTAGAAGATGCCGCCGATGCCGCGCGGCTCGTTGCGGTGCTTCAGGAAGAAGTAGTCGTCGCACCACTGCTTGAAGCGCGGGTAGTCAGCTACTGCGGGGAAACTCTCGCAGGGGCGGCGCATGGCCGCGTGGAACTCGCTCGAATCCGGGTCTTCCTGATTGCGCCTCGCAAAGAGGACCGGCGTCAGGTCGGCGCCGCCGCCGAACCACGGCTTCGTGGTGACGACGAAGCGCGTGTTCATATGCACGGTCGGAGCATGCGGGTTCCAGGGATGGGCGATCAGCGAGATGCCGGTGGCGTGGAACCGCGGATCCTCGGAGGCGCCGGGGATCTGCCCGGCGAAGTCGGGGTGGAAGCTGCCATGCACGGTCGAGACGTGGACGCCAACCTTCTCGAAGACCCGGCCCTTCATGATCGACATCACGCCGCCGCCGCCGGGTGCGCCGTCATGATTGGTGCGCTGCCAGGGCGTGCGGACGAAGCGGCCGGGCTGGTCGGCCTCGGCGGGGAAGGGGCCGCCCGCCTCGTCCTCGACCGCCTCGAAGGCGGCGCAGATACGGTCGCGCAGGCTTTCGAACCACGCCGCGGCGCGGGGCTTCATCGCCTCGACGACGGCCGGGTCGGCGGGCGGATTCTCAACGGGCTTGGGTGTGCTCATGGTCCGGTCCATCGCGGCGCGGGAAGCCGCCTGTCTGTCGCAACGCCTCGCCCATTACCATCGCAGCGGCCAGCGCGACATTGAGCGAGCGCAAACCCGTCCGCATCGGGATGTGCAGGCTCGTCTCGGCGGCCGCCTGCACCTCGGCCGTCACGCCGGCCGATTCGCGGCCGACCAGCACGACGTCGCCGGGCTGGAAGACGAAATCCGGCAAGGGGATCGCTCCGTCCGTTTCGGCGAGGACGAGGCGGTGGCCGTTCTCGCGACGCCAGCTGTCGAAAGCCGCGAAGGAATCATGCCGGGCGACGGCGGCGCGTTCGAGATAATCCATGCCCGAGCGGCGGAAATGCCGGTCCGAGACGTCGAAGGCGGCGGGCTCGACGATGTCGACGGCAATGCCGAGGCAGGCCGCCATGCGGATCATCGTGCCCGCGTTCTGCGGGATGTCCGGCTGGAAGAGGGCGAGACGCAACATGTCTGCTGTCATGCGGTGGCGAGCCGACATGCGTCAAGAACACTGGCGATCGCCCCGAAACGCGCCCATATCGCGGTCTCAATTCCGTCGTCATGCCGACCCAGAGGAGGGCGGACATGTTTGCCCCGCTCTTCCGCTGGCTCGAAAGCCGAATCGACGTCTTCGCTCCCTTCGACGAGCGGGAGACGCCGCCGCGTGGCGTCTGGCCCTTCATGTGGCACCACATCAAGGGTGTGAAGGGCTGGATGGCGGCGATCATGATCACCGGCCTCGGCTTCAGCGGCATCGAGGCGGCGATGTATCTGATGGTCGGCTGGTTCGTCGACCTGCTCTCGACCCAGTCGCCGGAGACGATCTTCCGCGACCATGGCTGGGTGCTCGCCAGCGCGGCCTTCCTGCTCGTAGTCGTCCGGCCGCTGATCTATTTCGCCAACCACGCCATCGTCGACCAAGTCGTGGTGCCGCAGATCACCAACCAGATCCGCTGGCGCAACCACGTCTACACGCTCGGCCACGCGCTGGGTTATTTCCAGAACGATTTCGCCGGGCGGCTGTCGGCCCGCGTCATCCAGGCGGGACAGTCGATCCGCGGCGCGACGATCGAGGTCATCGACGACCTCTGGTACGCGCTCGTGTTCGCGACCGTGGCAATCGGCTTCTTCGGCAGGACCAGCATCTGGCTGGCAATGCCGGTCATCGCCTGGCTCGCGGCCTATATCGCGCTGCTGATCTATTTCGTGCCGCGCGCCAAGGCGCGCTCGGAGGCGAATTCGTTCGGACGGTCGAGCACGACCGGACGCATCGTCGATTCCTACACCAACATCCTGACGGTGAAGCTCTTCGCCCGCAGCGACGCGGAACGCTCGGCCGTGCGCGACTCGTTGACGCGTTGGAACGCCTCCTTCCTCAACCTGTCGCGGCTGATCACCGGCGTCAGCGTCATCCTGCAGACGATGAACAGCCTGCTCGTCGTCGCGACCGCCTGGCTCGCGCTGCTGCTGTGGAGCCAGGGCGAGATGACGCCGGGCGCGGTCGCTGCCGCGATCGGCCTCGTGCTCAGGCTGGTGCAGATGTCGGGCTGGCTGATCCACCTCGTGCGCGGCATCTTCGAGAATATCGGCTCGGTGCAGGAGAGCATGGAGACGATCGCGAAGCCGCACGACCTGCCCGATGCGCCGGAAGCCGTGCCGCTGGTCGTCGACAAGGGGGCGATCAGCTTCGAGAAGATCCGCTTCAACTACGGCAGGGGTGGCGGGCTGTTCGAAGGGCTCGACCTTGCGATCAAGCCCGGCGAGCGGATCGGGCTCGTCGGCCCTTCGGGCGCCGGCAAGTCGACGCTGGTGAACCTGCTGCTGAGGCTCTACCCGCTCGAGGGCGGGCGCATCCTGATTGACGGCCAGGACATCGCCCATGTCACGCAGGACTCCTTACGCGCCCAGATCGGCATGGTGACGCAGGATAATTCGCTGCTGCACCGCTCGATCGGCGACAACATCGCCTATGGCCGCATCGGCGCCAGCGAGGCCGAGATCGTCGCCGCGGCGCGGCAGGCGGCGGCGCACGAGTTCATCCTCGGGCTCGGCGACCAGGATGGACGGCAGGGTTTCGATTCGCGCGTCGGCGAACGCGGCGTGAAGCTTTCGGGCGGCCAGCGCCAGCGCATCGCCATTGCCCGCGTGCTGCTCAAGGACGCGCCGATCCTGATTCTCGACGAGGCGACCTCAGCCCTGGATTCGGAGGTCGAGGCGGCGATCCAGCAGCAGCTCACCGCGCTGATGCAGGGCAAGACCGTGATCGCGATCGCGCACCGCCTCTCGACCATCGCGGCGCTGGACCGCCTGATCGTGCTCGACAAGGGCCGTATCGTCGACACCGGCAGCCATGAGGAGCTGATCGGGAGCGGCGGGCTCTATGCCCGGCTATGGGCACGGCAATCGGGCGGCTTCCTTGCCGCCGCCGATCCGGAAAAGCTCGCGGTCTGAAGTCCCCGCCAGAGGTCTGTGCGCCATGCATGGGCGGGACGTTCGCGACAGTAGACTTCGTCCAATCTGCATGTCAAAGAGCCGATGGTGACGCACCGCCGCATTGCGGCGGCAGCGGCGCGCCCCTATGAGGGCGACAGGCGACAATTTCGAGCTGTTACAGCTCGCAAGACGTGTAAGAGGATTGGATCGTGGCGAACGCGACCGATACATCGACCGGAACAACCCGCCGCGATTTCCTGATGCTTGCGACCGGCGCCTTTGGCGCCGTCGGCCTCGGTGCCGTCGTCGTGCCGCTGATCAGCCAGCTCGCCCCCGATGCGCAGACCGTCGCCGCCGGCGCGCCTGTCGACGTCGATCTGGCGCCGATCGCGGAAGGCCAGGCGATCAAGCTGTTCTGGCGCGGCAAGCCGATCTTCGTGCGCCACCGCACCAAGAAGGAGATCGACGAGGCCCTGGCCGTCGACGTCGCGACGCTGCGCGACCCGCAGACCGACCAGCAGCGCACCAAGGCCGGCCACGAGCAGTTCCTTGTCGTCTTCGGCAACTGCACCCATCTCGGCTGCATTCCGTTGGGCACCGCGCCCGGCGAGTCCAAGGGCGACTATGACGGCTGGTTCTGCCCGTGCCACGGCTCGCACTACGATTCCTCCGGCCGCATCCGCAGGGGCCCGGCACCGCTCAACCTGCCGGTTCCGCCTTACGCCTTCACCGCGGACACCAAGATCAAGATCGGCTGAGCAATGCGCTCGACGCTTTCCCGCCAAGATGAGACAGCCTTGAGGCATTCTTCATGAGTGGTCACAGTTCCTACGTCCCGAAGACCGGCATCGAGCGCTGGCTCGACGCGCGTCTGCCGATCATCCGCCTCGCGCATGACTCGGCGGTGTCCTACCCGGTCCCGCGCAACCTCAACTATCTCTGGACCTTCGGCGGCATCCTCGTGTTCATGCTCGTGGCGCAGATCGTCACCGGCATCATCCTGGCGATGCATTACACCGCCAATTCGCTGCTGGCCTTCAATTCGGTCGAGCACATCATGCGCGACGTGAACTATGGCTGGCTGCTGCGCTATCTGCACTCCAACGGCGCCTCGATGTTCTTCGTCGCCGTCTACGTGCACATCTTCCGCGGGCTTTATTACGGCTCTTACAAGGCGCCGCGCGAGGTGCTCTGGATCCTCGGCGTGGTGATCTTCGTGCTGATGATGGCGACGGCCTTCATGGGCTACGTGCTGCCCTGGGGGCAGATGTCCTTCTGGGGCGCGACCGTCATCACCAACCTGTTCTCGGCGCTGCCGGTGATCGGCGAGACGATCGTGACCTTCCTGTGGGGCGGCTACTCGGTCGACAACCCGACGCTGAACCGCTTCTTCTCGCTGCACTACCTGCTGCCCTTCATGATCTTCGGCGTGGTGATCCTGCACATCTGGGCGCTGCACGTCGTCGGCCAGAACAATCCGTCGGGCGTCGAGGTGAAGAACGTCGCGAAGGACACCGTGCCGTTCACGCCCTATGCGACCGTCAAGGACATCCTCGGCATGGTCGTGTTCATGATCGTGTTCTCGTGGTTCGTGTTCTACCAGCCGAACTTCATGGGCCATGCCGACAACTACATCCCGGCGAACCCGGCCTCGACGCCGGCGCACATCGTGCCGGAATGGTACTTCCTGCCGTTCTACGCGATCCTGCGCGCCATTCCCGACAAGCTCGGCGGCGTGATGGCGATGGGCGCGGCGATCGTCGTGCTCGCCTTCCTGCCCTGGATCGACACCTCCAAGGTGAAGTCGATGAGCTACCGGCCGATCGCGCGCCAGCTCTTCTGGGCCTTCCTCGTGGTGTGCATCGGCCTGGGCTATCTCGGCGCCATGCCGGCGGAAGGCGGCTACGTCATCGCCTCCCAGATCTTCACCGTGCTGTATTTCGGCTTCTTCGTCGCGCTGTTCGTCGTCGGCCTGTTCGAGCGGCCGAAGGCGCTGCCGACCTCGATCGCCGATTCCGTGCTGGCCTCCGCCAAGGGTGGTTCGGCGGTGCGCATCGCGACCGCCACCGCTGCCGAACCGAACGTCAAGGGCTGACGGAACCATGAGCAGAACATCGTTTCGTCTCGCCCTCACCGGGCTTGCCGCCGGCCTGTCGCTGGCGCTGTTCCAGCCGGCGGCGCAGGCAGCCGAGGGCGGACCCAGGCCGCCGGCGCTGAACTGGTCCTTCGCCGGACCTTTCGGCAAGTTCGATCGCGCGCAGCTTCAGCGCGGCTTCAAGGTCTACAAGGAAGTCTGCGCGAGCTGCCATGGCGCCAGCCTGGCGGCCTTCCGCAACCTGTCGCAGCCGGGCGGCCCCGAATTCACGCCCGGCCAGGTCGCAGCGCTGGCCGCGACCTATCAGATCAAGGACGGCCCCAACGAAACCGGCGAGATGTTCGACCGGCCGGGCCGGGCGGCCGACCGCTTCCCGTCGCCGTTCCCGAACGAGCAGGCGGCGCGCGCGGCCAATGGCGGCGCCTACCCCCCGGATTTCTCGGTCCTGGCCAAGGCCCGCACCTATACGCGCGGTTTCCCGACCTTCGTGTTCGACATCTTCACCCAGTATCAGGAGCAGGGGCCGGACTACATCCACGCCCTGCTCGTCGGCTACAAGGAGCCGCCGGCCGGCTTCCCGGCGCTCCTGCCGGGGCAGAACTACAACGAGTACATGCCCGGCCATCTGATCGCGATGCCGAAGCCGCTCTCGGACGGGCAGGTCGAGTATCCGAAGGGGCCGGACGGCAAGTCGCCGGTGCCGGAGACGGTCG
Organism: Bosea sp. NBC_00550; assembly: GCF_026020075.1. Taxonomy (NCBI): domain Bacteria; kingdom Pseudomonadati; phylum Pseudomonadota; class Alphaproteobacteria; order Hyphomicrobiales; family Alloboseaceae; genus Allobosea; species Allobosea sp. NBC_00550. The sequence continues at coordinate 2,389,121 of NZ_CP102772.1, read as the reverse complement.
ATCAGTATGCCCGCGACGTCTCGGCCTTCATGGTCTGGATGGCGGAGCCGCATCTCGAGGCGCGCAAGCGCCTGGGCATGCAGGTGATGATCTTCCTCGTGATCTTCGCGGGGCTGCTCTACTACACCAAGAAGAAGGTGTGGTCGCGCATGCCGGACGGCTCGCCGGCTCACTGAGCAGCGTCGCTCCTATGCGTAAAGCCCCTCATGCTTGTGATCAGGTGACCCTGTTGGCTTAAGTCATTTTCGCGAGCACGGACACTCACAATAGGTGGCGGCGCAGCCGCGCCGCCACCGGTCCGCCGCGTTCACGTCAGTTGGCGGGCGATTGTTTAGGCTGTCAGGTGATGCGCTCGGCCGATGCGCTCGCGACCCTCCGCCCCGATGCCGGCCATCTGAATCACATGCCCGGACACATCTATGTGCTGTGCGGCGACTACGAGCGCGCCAGGATCGCCAGCGAGAAGGCGATCGCCGCCGACGACATCTATGCCGGCTATGCCGGCTCGTTCAATTTCTACGTCACGGCGCGCTGCCACGACCTGCATCTGATGATGTTCACCTGCATGTTCATGGGGCAGTATGCGCCGGCCCTCGCCGCCGCCGACAGGATCCGCGAAATCCTGACGCCGGACATCCTCGGCGTGCAAGGCCGGCCGAAGCTCGCCATGACGACGGAAGGCTACTACTCGATGAGGATGCATGTGCTCGTCCGGTTCGGGCGCTGGCACGACATCATCGCGGAGCCTTTCCCCGGCGATCCCGCGATCTTCCGGGCCTCGATCCCGATGCATCACTATGCGCGCGGCATCGCCTTCGCCACGCTCAAGGACTTCGCTCGCGCCGAGGAAGAGCGCCGGCTATTCCGGGAGAGCTACGAGCGCATCTCGGAAACGCACCGGTATCTCAGCAACTATGCGCGGAACACGCTGTCGGTCGGGCAGGCCATGCTCGATGGCGAACTCGCCTATCACAAGGGCGATCACGAAGAGGCCTATGTCCATCTGCGCGAAGCGGTGCGCCGCGACGACAATCTCGGCTACACCGAGCCCTGGGCCTGGATGCACCCGCCGCGCCACGCGCTGGCCGCGCTCCTGATGGAGCAGGGCCATGTCGTCGAGGCCGAGGGGGTCTATCGCGACGATCTCGGCCTGAGCGGCAGGGTGCAGCGCTGCACCCAGCATCCGGACAATGTCTGGGCTCTCCACGGCCTCGTGGAATGCCTCCGGCGGCGCGGCGAGGAAGCCGAGCTTCCGGCTCTGGAGGCGAAGCTTGCGCTTGCGCTGTCCAAGGCCGACGTGCCGATCACCTCGTCCTGCCTGTGCCGCCTGACGACCGCGGAACCCCTCTGCTGCTGTTCCGCGTAAGGCCCAGACATCTCGTCCGGGCGCTTGCGCGGCGTGGGGTCGGCGCCGGCCGCTCGATCCGGCCCGTTTAGGAAAATCCTAATCACCACAGCAAGATTTCGTATTTTTACAGTGCTGACGCCGCCGGTAGACCAATGCCGGGATTGGGATTTCTCCCAAAGAAATTCTCCAGATTCGGCGGGAGGCGGATAATGTCAGTTGAGCAGATCGACACGCTCGTCATCGGCGCCGGTCAGGCTGGAATCGCGATGAGCGAGCATCTGGACCGGGCCGGTGTCCCTCATGTCGTTCTCGAGAGGAGCCGCATCGCCGAACGCTGGCGTTCCGAACGATGGGACACACTGGCCGCGAACGGGCCAGCCTGGCACGATCGGTTTCCGGGCCTCGCGTTTTCCGATGTGAATGACCAGGTCGGCCCCAATGACTTCCCGTCGAAGGAAACGGTTGCAGACTATTTCGTCGCCTACGCCAGGAAGATTGCGGCACCGATCCGCTGCGGCGTCGAAGTCCGGCATGTCGAGCGGATTGCCGGCCGGCCCGGATTCCGCGTCGAGACGTCGGCAGGAATGATGGAGGCCAACCGGATCGTGGTCGCGACCGGCCCCTTCCAGTGCCCGACTATTCCAGCCTTGGTTCCGCCGGAAACGGGGATGTTGCAGATGCACTCCACCGCTTATCGCAATCCCGGCCAGCTTCCCGAGGGCGCCGTGCTGGTGGTCGGGTCGGGCTCTTCGGGGACGCAGATCGCCGAGGAATTGCTGGAGTCGGGGCGGCGCGTCTACCTGTCCGTCGGCCCGCATGATCGCCCGCCGCGCGCCTATCGCGGCCGCGACTTCTGCTGGTGGCTGGGCGTTCTCGGTAAATGGGACGCTTCTGCGCGGGAGCCCGGAACGGAGCACGTCACGATCGCGGTCAGCGGGGCGAATGGCGGTCACACGATCGATTTCCGGCGCCTGGCGGCACGGGGAATGCTCCTCGTCGGGCGGACGCAAGCCTGCGAGAATGGCGTGGTCGGCTTTGCCCCCGATCTCGTCGAGAATCTCGGGCGCGGCGACGCGAATCTTCATGCCTTGCTGGACGAGGCCGATGCCTACGTCGCCCGCAACGGCCTCGACCTGCCGGAAGAACCGGAGGCGCGCGCCGTGGTCGCGGATTCCGATTGCGTGACAAATCCCATCGCCTCGCTCGATCTGGCGCAGGCCGGGATCAGCACGATCATCTGGGCGACGGGCTTCTCCTCCGACTACAGCTGGATGGAGGTCGACGCTTTCGACGAAAGCGGCCGCCCGCGGCACCAGCGCGGCGTCTCGTCAGAGCCCGGCGTCTATTTCCTGGGGCTGCCCTGGCAGTCGCGCCGAGGGTCGAGCTTCATCTGGGGCGTGTGGCACGACGCCAAGTATCTGGCGGACCAGATCACGATCCAGCGCAACTACGCAGCCTATCACGCTGCCATGCAGCGCGAACTCGAGAGCGCGTGAGCGTCGAACAGGAACTTGAGTTCGTCGCGCGGCCCCCATGGCGGTTCGCGTCGAGCATGGTCCGACTAAGGAGGCCACATGGCACATACCCGCATCCGCAAGTTCAACACCAAGGAAACCTACCCGGAGCAGAAGCTCGACAACGACCTGGCGCAGGCGGTCGTGACCCGGGGTGGCCGCATCGTCTGGCTGCGCGGCCAATGTCCGCAGAACCTCGACGACGCCGTCAACATCGACAGCCATGACCCGGTCGAGCAGACCCACAAGGTCATGCAGAACATCAGGCAGCTCATCGAGGAAGCCGGCGGCAGGATGGAGCACCTGGTCAAGGTGGTCGTCTACCTGACGGATGTACGCCACCGCGAGGCGGTCTACCGCACCATGGGCGAATACATCAAAGGCGTGCACCCCGTTTCGACCGGCCTCGTCGTGCAGGCGCTGGCCCGGCCGGAATGGCTGGTCGAGATCGACGGCACCGCCGTCATTCCGGATTAGGAGCTCACAGGCCGATGACCTTTTCCCTCGTCGCCCGATGCGCACGGACCGGCATGTTCGGCGTCGCGGTCTCGTCTTCCTCGCCTGCGGTCGCCGCGCGCTGCTCCTATGCACGCGCCGGGGTTGGAGCGGTGGCCTCGCAGAACGTCACGGACCCGACCCTGGGTCCCCTGGCGCTCGATCTGATGGAAGAAGGCCGGAGCGCGGCGGAAGCCATCGCCGAGATCCGGAAACGCGGCCGGTTCGTCGAATACCGGCAGGTGCTGGCGGTCGACCGGAACGGGACGGCGGCGATCCATTCCGGCCCCCGATCGCTGGGCATCTGGACGTCGGCGCAGGCCGAGAACGTCGCCTCGGGCGGCAATCTCCTGGCCAATGACGGCGTTCCGCAGGCGATCGTCGACGGCTTCCTCGCAAGCTCCGGCTCCGGCCATCTGGGCGACCGGCTGATAGCCGCCATGCGCACAGGCCTCGCGGCGGGCGGCGAGGCCGGGCCCGTCCGTTCGGCGGGACTCAAAATCGTCGACAAGCTCAGCTGGCCGATCGCCGATCTGCGCTGCGACTGGACGGAAGACTGCCCCGTCGAGACGGTTGCGAAGGCCTGGGAGGTCTACAAGCCGCAGATCGAGGCCTATATTCAGCGCGCGCTCGATCCGCGGGAGGCGCCGTCCTACGGCGTGCCGGGCGACGAGTAAGCGGCCTTCCGGCGGCTCAGCCGTCGATCCGGGTGCGCTCGGTCATGGCCGGCGCGATCATCCCTGGAATGTACGAGCGCGAGATGCGGGCTTGGCAATAGGCCCGGAAGGCTTCGACGAGCTTGGACTCGCCAAGCTGCGCAGCGTCGCAACTCCGATCGTCATCGGGCGATGCTCCCCGGCGAGCCGGATCGAGACCAGCCTCCGGCCATCGAGCGCGTGGTCCGATCGCGGGCGGACGTTGAATAGCCCGTAGCCGGCGCCGTTGGCGACCATCGCCCGGACGACGTCCGGATGCGCCGAACGGGACGCGATCGTCGGCGTGATCCCCTTGGCCATGAACAGCGCGAGGAAATACTCCCGGCTCAGGGGCAGATCGAGCAGCACCAGCGGCTGATCCGCAAGCTCTTCCAGCGTCATGGCGCTCTGCCGCGCGAGAGGGTGCGTTTCGGCGACGACGATGTAGGGCGGCAGGCTGACGAGCTGCGAGAACGCGATGTCCTCCGGAATCTGGAGGTCATAGGTCAGGGCGAGGTCGGTCTCCGACCGCCGCAGCCCCCGGAGCAGGTCTTCCTGATGGCCCTCGACATGGCGGATCGTCGTATCGGGAAAGGCCGAGACGAAGCCCTGGGACAATTCCGGGACCAGCATGGGAGCCAGCGTCACCATGCAGCCGAGAGACAGCGTGCCGCGCACCAGGCCGCTGGTCTCGTCGGCGACGGTGTAGAGGCTCTCCGCCTGCGCGACCACGCGCTTGGCCTCAGCGAGAAGCGCACGTCCGACAGGGGTGAGCGACAGGCCCTGGGCATGGTGGCGGACGAAGAGCTGCGCTTTCAGCTCGCGCTCGAGATGCAAGATCGCCGTCGAGATCGAGGGTTGAGAAATATGGACGAGTTCAGAGGCCAGAGTGATGCTGCCCGTTTCGCCGGCTGCGCTGAAATATTCCAACTGACGTAGCGAAAAGCGCATGGCGGCACATAGAGCATGAGTAGCGCCGTTGGCAAAGCACGGCGGCGCAGGTGGCGGACGGCAAGCGAGCATCTCGTCCAGCCGGCCGCACAACGAGATAGCGGCAGAGGCGCCGTCCTTCGGAGACGAAGCCGATGCCGAGCCCGCTCAACGCCTCGGTGGGCAGGATCGAGAGGTCCCGGCCCATGATCTTGCCAACATCGCGGTCTGCTTGACGAGCCCAGTTCGCGATGGGCACGCGGTCGGCTCGAACTCCCGCGACAGCTCCCCACACGTCCGCCGGATCGGACCAGCTCAACCATCTATCACCGGAACTCCGGCGGACAGGCAGTTCGAAAACGCGGCTGCGGACACTCCAGAGAGTGACCCAAGGGTGGGCCACTAACACCCGTCGCTGAAACGGGCGAGACGCGCCACTTTCGGACACTGGCTCGCAGCCCGAAACCTGACATTCCTCATCGACAGGACGAGCCCTTTCACCATTTTTGACTTTCAGCACACAGTTGCGATGCGATATCATCGCAAACATGCAATCTCAGCGCCACGGTACCTCGAACGCGGCGATGGGATGCACGAAGCCTTTCAAGGCTTTATCACCAAGTGAAATGAGGCTGAATCGATTCGGAACCAATTCGGATACTGTCCCCGACACGACAATGGTGTCGGGTTCTGCTATCTGACATAGGCGAGCCGCCGTTTGAACTGTCGCACCGAACAAGTCATTGCTGTCGGCTACGGGTTCGCCCGCGTCTAACCCGATCCGCACCCGCAACTTCTCCTTGCTCGCGAGATTGAAGGCATCAAAGGCCTGCTGAATTGTACGGGCGCAATCCACGGCAACAGCGGCCTCATCGAAAGAAGCCATAATCCCGTCCCCGGTGTGCTTGACCTCGCGCCCCCCTTTGTCCTTCAGCGCGCGGCGTACCAAGGAATCGTGGGCCCTGGTCATCTCAACTGCCTGGAGGTCACCTAATCTCGCGGTCATGCCGGTCGAGTCGACTATGTCGGTGAACATTATGACTCGTAGGGCCGGATCAAACATCGCGTGGGGGCTATCCCCCTTCGGAGGTGGGTCCGAGACGCGACCAAGGAAGGCTTCGACTGCAGAAATATCTACCTCGATTATATCTTTGGCTAAATCTCCGTGGGCCTCGTCATGCACCCGCATTGCTGCACGGATGTCAGGTGCATCGATGAGGCAGAAGCCTGTACCCCGTGCTTCGTCGAACCAGTACGTCAGGAACCGTACGCCATAGCGCTCCTGCACTTCCAAGTCCTTGCGATGAGCCTCGGCGATATCGGCGGCGGAGAGACCTCGCAAGTCATGCCGATCAAGAAAAATGGGCATTTTTCTCTCCGTTTCCACACCCGGCCAAAGGTTAGAACTGGACCAGCTGCCTCATTAATACACAAAAGCCGAGCGAGGGGCTCTTTCTTGTGTTGTTCGGCGATATCGGGCAGCTCTCGATCGCCGGCTCCGAGTTTTCCGCTGACGAGTGCGACTATCCTGATACGAAGCTCGGCGGATATGAACTCGGCTCTCCCCATATGTCCGCTAGCCACCCGGCCCAGTCGTTAGCCTCTGGTGGCAAGGATCGAGGCGGAATGCGCCATTTGCAGACGTTCAACCCACTGCGTAAAGCAGACATCGAGCCACCGTCGCGGGAACCGCAGCAGGCTATCGGAGCTTGGCGAGCGTTGACAGGGCATTGAACATCGCCGAGTACGCGCCGCGAGGTAACGGCCTCGATCCCAAAACGGGATTAGCAATGTCCGGGAACGGCCCGGCCCTTACTTTTGGCGTTGGCTATGGCGACTTCCACGACATCAGGTACGGCGGCGCTGTTTCGCTGGTATGTATCGTCCGCGACATTCGCTGTACCTCAGGCGGCGGGACCGGTCGCGTTCGCCCTCGTCGCGCTGGCGCTGACGGGCGACACAAGCGGCGGCGCGGCGATGATCCTCGCCTTCACGCTCGCCCAGGTGTTGGGCGCGATCCCCCTCACGAGGGCGGGTCGGAGCCTCGCCCCAACAACGTATTTGCGAGCGCTCGTTCTGTTCCGGGCTGTCGCGCTCGGGACCGTGGCCTTGATGACGCATTACGCTGCGCCCTTCATCTGGCTGGTCGCATTCTCGGCTCTGGCAGGAGCGGTGACAGGCGCGGCCTTCGGATATCTGCGAGCCGTGCTGAGCGAGCTTGCTCCGGCAGGTAAATTGCCCCGGGCGCTGGGCATTTCTTCGACGCTGAACGAGGTGACGTTCGTTCTCGCACCGGTGCTCGCCTCCGGGCTCGGCACGGTTTCTCCCGCGTTTGCCGTCGTCGCTTTGTCCTGCTTGGGCGCCATTCCCGCTTTGCTCGTTCCAACCGCCCCATCGGCGCCGACCGAAGACGTGCACGCGCCGGACGCCTCCGTCCTTACGCCGTCGATCCTGCTCTGGCTGATGTGCGCTGCGGCGGGCGGCTCGACAGTGGCAGCTCTGGAGATCGGCGCGGTCGGGCTTGCCCTGCAATTTGGCTATGCCCCGGCTCTTGCAATCCTGTTCACCGTCCCGCTTTGCGTCGCGTCGGTGGCCGGCGGCATCTGGGTCAGCGTCAGAAATCGCATCGCGAGCCGGCGTGCCGTCCTGATCCAGCTGACGGTCATGACGGTTGGCGCCATCGTCGTCGCACTTCAGCTATCAATGGCGGTGACCGTGGCGGGGGCTATCCTGGTCGGTGCAGTGCTCGCGCCGTTGGGAACCTACTACTCGCTGATCCTCGACACGCTTGCTCCGCCAAAAAAGCGGCCCGAGGTCTTCGCGCTGCTCCGCACCGCCAACGCGACCGGTGTCATCATCGCCAGCGCGGTCATGACCGCAGTCTCGCTGTCGACGGCGTTGATCGTCGTGAGCTGCCTGATGGCTTCTGTCGTCATCGTCGTCGGCCTCGCTTCAAGGCCACCGATGTCGGTTACGCCCCCGGCCGCTTAGCCAAGGCCAGTCCGACCCAAGGCAACCATCCTTCATCACCAAGCCAGCATGAGGGCGGCTGAGCCGACGACCAGCCAGCTGCGCGAGCATCTACAGTCAGCGCGGCCATTCTTGCCCCGCATCATGTGCGGGTGCTGATGGAACACTGCTGCGCCGTACGGCGCCTCTTCGCGAAAACGGCAGAAGCATGGAGACACGCTCGCGGTAACGCCGGTAGTCGTCGCCGAAGAGCGCAATCAGATCACGCTCCTCCAGCATGATGCCGATCAGGATGTAGGCGGTCGTGACTGCCGCGAAGAGCAGATGACCCTGGCTCATGACGGGCGTCGCCCAAAAGGCAATGATGAATCCGAGGTAGATCGGATGCCGAACAAGCTTGTAGAGGCCCGGCGTGCGGAACTCGGCAGCGGGCATGCCGCGCCCGGAGAACCGCATGAACACCTGCTTCAGCCCGAACAACTCGAAATGGCTGATCATGAAGGTCGAAAGCAGTACGAGCAGCCAGCCGAACAAGGACAGCGCGGTGAGAGCGGCCGACAGCCTCGTATCCGTCACGCTCCAAACGAGTTGCGGCAAAGGCCGCCACTGCCACATCAAGAGCGCAAGGGCAGCCGTCGCGAGCAGGACATAGGTTGGCCGCTCAAGCGCTGGATCGATCCAACCGCCCCACCGGCGCTTGAACCAAGGGCGAGCCATTACGCTATGCTGGATCGCGAAAAGCGACAGCAATGCGAGGTTAATGACGACAGCCTGCACGATCGGCGTAGCCGGTCCGTCATCGATCCCCTTCGGCACGAAAAGTGCGCCGACGAAGCCGACCGCATAGACAAAGGTTGCGAAGAAGAAAGCGTATGACAGAAGGCCATAGAGCAGGATGGTGGCCTTGCGCATGGCGGGGTCCCCCGGTCGGTTGCGATGAATGGCGTTGTTGGCCTGCGTCGCGGCAAGGTGTGGTCGAAGTCTTGGATACGCCACAATTGCCGATCGAACTCGGAGCTGCGTCATCTGCAATGTTTAGTCTTCAGGTTTGCGCCAGCGCGTGCGCTTCCGAAGTCAATCTTGCGGCGAAAATTGATCCCGAAACGATGTATTCTCTTTGTCCATCAGGCTTAAAGCGTATGACGCTGCCATCTTCTCTTAGAAGATAAGCCGATAGCCCAACGCTCCGCATTTGTTGAATGGTATTGCGATGGAATAGCGCAAGTTTGTGATCGAAAGTGGGGGGCATGTGGCACGCTCCGGGGTTCAATCCAGCGCTATGGATACGCACCTCGGGGGAATTGAATGTGATGTGGGTCACACATCCAGCGGTGACGCCGTATGAGCTGTTCGGCGCGCTGAAAGACCGGCCGCAACCGAAAAGGAACGTTCTTGGCGGAACAGCTCAGTATCAGCCGGGCGCCAGCGGACTCTGGGTCCTCGCCTGAAAGCGGGCCTTCACAGCAAACCTGAATCGGAGGCCTCAATCGGCGGAAGACCGACGATTTCGGTTCCGCCAGCGATTGAAACGCTCCAGTATCCCGACATAGTAGCGAGCTTCGGTTGAGAAAAGAGACCCTAGACGCGCCGTGTCTGTCAATGAGACAGAAGCGTATCCTCGCCTCTACTTCAGACCGTATTCGCAACAATTACCCGTTGGCGATAAGTCGTCGGAAAATGGCGTGTCATTGGGGAAGGTCGTTCCAATAGTCCCTCATTTCCTGCTGACGTTTTTGGTCTGGTGAAACTCTTCCGTCCCCATAGAGGGTCGCGGCGCCTCGGACCTGGGCCTCGGTGATGTCGGTGCGATAGCCCTCGAGCTCCTTGTCGTAGACGAGCTTTTCCCATGGGATCGTAACGTGGTGGCTGCCAATGCCGAGAAATCCTCCAAACGTCACATCGACGAAGAATACGCGACCACTGACCTTCTCAATCAACAAGCGCTTGATGGTGCCGATCTGATCGTACTTGCGGTCGAATACGGCGGTCCCTGCGACGCGATCACTTTCGATGAACAGGTGCGCTGCCGCTGGCCGCTCGACCGGCCCCCAGAGATAGAAGCCATTCTCGATGATGCCGGCCGCAACGACCGCCCTGCTGACTTTCGGGGTCCATTCCGCGTCGGGTCGGATCTCCCGCACGAGGGTCCACGGCCCAAGATCCGGAGGCAAGCTGGCGCCGGTGGGCTCCTCGGTGAAGCCGCGTAGGTCACGGGAGTTCACCGCTTGGAACAAGCAGTAGGTTCTCATGAGCGCCTCCCTCTACTGAAACACAGCCTGGTGGGCTGGTGCGCCATCCGGCTGCGGCATCCATGGTGACCGAGCCTCCAGACCGCCCGTCATGAACCGGCCACGAAGAACGCCAGCCGGGTGAAGAGCGTGTAGTTCGATTCGAAGACCATGATTCCGACGAAGACCAACAAAACCAGCGGCGGGACGAGGATCGCATAGCTCAGCGCCAGTCGCTCCCAGGCCATGTGCATGAAGACGGCGACGATCAGCCCGGCCTTGAGCGCCATGAAGATCAGGATCAGCGACCATCTGAGATAGCCGACGAGACCGAAGTAATCGACCAGGTAAGAGCAGGCGCTGAGGATGAAAAGCCAGGCCCAGACCACGAGATAAAGCCTGATCGGATGCTGTTGTGCGTCGGTATGAGCTGCGGCCTGTGCCATGTCGACCACTCACCAGAGATAGAACAGCGCGAAGATGAACACCCAGACGAGATCGACGAAGTGCCAATAGAGCCCGGTGATCTCGACGATCTCGTAGCGTCCCTTCCGGCTGGTGAAGAACCCGCACCGCTCCTGGTCGAAATCGCCGCGCCAGACCTTACGGGCGATGATGATCAGGAAGATCACGCCGATCGTGACATGGGTGCCGTGGAAGCCGGTGATCATGAAGAAGCTGGAGCCGAACTGCTCCGCGCCCCAGGGATTACCCCAGGGGCGGACGCCTTCCGAGATCAGCTTCGACCATTCGAAGGCCTGCATGCCGACGAAGGTCGCGCCGAGCACGGCGGTCACCAGCATCAGGATCGCCGTCTTCCTACGGTCGCGGCGATAGCCGAAATTGACCGCCATCGCCATCGTGCCGCTACTACTGATCAGGACGAAGGTCATGATCGCGATCAGGATCAGCGGAAGGTGGTGGCCGGCGATCTCAAGAGCGAAGACCTCGCTCGGATTGGGCCAGGGCACGGTCGTCGACATCCTCACTGTCATGTAGGAGATGAGGAACGTGCCGAAGATGAAGGTGTCGCTGAGCAGGAAGATCCACATCATGGCCTTCCCCCATGAGACGTTCGTGAAGGCCCGCTGATCGGACGACCAGTCCGCCACGATGCCCTGCCAGCCGGGGGCGCGACCGACCTTGGCATTCAGGGTGGTGGGCGCGACCTCATTCATCGGCCTCTCCTCGCTAACTCAGCAATCCGCGGCAGATCTCGATGAGATCGTCCGTCCAGCGCATCAGCAGGCTGAACAGGACGAGCCAGACCAGCAGCAGGAAATGCCAGTAGATGGCACAGAGCTCGACGCTGAGGGTCAGCTCGCCCATCGTCTTCGGGGCGATGTCCTTCGGTGCGGCGAACACTCCGGCGGAAGTCCGGCAAAGCGCCACGAGCCCGCCCAGCATATGCGCGCCATGAATCGCCGTGACCAGGTAGAAGAAGGCGCTGGCGGGGTTGGCCGCCGTGAAATAGCCGGAGGCGGCAAGCTCGCGCCACGCCAGCACCTGAGCGGCAAGGAAGGCGAGCGAGCACACGCCCGCGGCAACGAGGCTGGAGCGAAGATGGCCGAGCTCGTCGCAGCGCGCGGCGATCACCGCCATGTAAAGCGCGACGCTCGCGAGGATCAGAAGTCCGGTGCTGAACCAGAGCACGGTCGGCATCGGCAGCGCGCGCCAATCCGCCATGCCCATGCGCATCGAGTAGGCGCTCACGAGCAGCGCAAAAAGCGAGCTGGCGACGACGAGGAAGGCGCCGAGGCCGAGCTTCGCCGTCGCCGGCGAAGACGGCTCCGCGGCATCGCCGATAACTCCGACCTCGAGCCAGGGCTTGGAAGCCAGGCGTTGACGCGAGAGCCACCAGCCAGCGAAGGCTGCCACGATGACCATGAAGACGAGGACCACGCCCATCGCGCCTCTCCTCACGCGGTCAGCGGGGTCGGCGGCTGGTTCTGCGGCAGGAAATCCTGCGCGGCGCCAGGCACGCTGTAATCATAGGCCCAGCGGTAGACCACCGGCAGGGTCTTGCCCCAATTGCCGTGCGGCGGCGGCGTCGTCGGCGTCTGCCATTCCAGCGTGGTCGCGCGCCAGGGATTGCCGCCGGCCGGCCGGCCGTGCCTGACGCTCCAGACGAGGTTGAACAGGAAGACGAGCTGGGCGGCGCCGACGATCAGGGCGACGATCGTGATGAAGGCGTTCAGCGTCCCCACCGAAGGCGGGATGAAGGCCATCTCGCCGATCTCGTGATAGCGGCGCGGCACGCCCATCAGCCCGATATAGTGCATCGGGAAGAAAATCAGGTAGGCCCCGAGGAAGGTGATCCAGAAATGCAGCTTCCCGAGCGCGTCATCGAGCATCCGCCCGGTGACCTTCGGATACCAATGGTAGATCGCGCCGAAGATCACGAGGATCGGCGCGATGCCCATCACCATGTGGAAATGGGCGACGACGAACATCGTATCGGAGAGCGGCACGTCGACGACGACATTGCCGAGAAACAGGCCGGTGAGCCCGCCATTGACGAAGGTGACGATGAAGCCGAGGGCGAACAGCATCGGCACTGTGAAATGGATGTCGCCGCGCCAGAGCGTCAGCACCCAGTTATAGACCTTGATCGCGGTCGGGATCGCAATGATCAGTGTCGTGGTGGCGAAGAAGAACCCGAAGGCGGGGTGCATCCCGCTGACGTACATGTGGTGCGCCCAGACGACGAAGCTGAGCGCGCCGATTGCCACTAGCGCCCACACCATCATGCGGTAGCCGAAGATGTTCTTGCGCGCATGGGTGCTGATCAGATCGGAGACGATGCCGAAGGCCGGCAGCGCGACGATGTAGACCTCCGGATGCCCGAAGAACCAGAACAGGTGCTGGAACAGGATCGGGCTGCCGCCCTTATAAGCCAGCCGCTCGCCCATCGCGACGATGGCCGGCATGAAGAAGCTCGTGCCGATCAGCCGGTCGAGCAGCATCATCACGGCGCCGACGAAGAGTGCGGGAAAGGCGAGCAGCGCCATGACGGTCGCCGTGAAGATGCCCCAGATCGTCAGTGGCATGCGCATCAGCGTCATGCCCCGGGCGCGCCCTTGCAGGATGGTCACGACATAGTTCAGCCCGCCCATCGTGAAACCGATGATGAAGAGGATGAGCGAGACGAGCAACACGACGATGCCCCATTGCTGGCCGGGCGTGTTGGCCAGGATCGCTTGCGGCGGATAGAGGGTCCATCCCGCGCCAGTCGGGCCGCCCGGCACGAAGAAGCCGGTGACGAGAACCAGCACGGCGAGCAGGTAGATCCAGAAGCTCAGCATGTTCAAATAGGGGAACACCATGTCCCGCGCGCCGAGCATCAGCGGAATGAGATAGTTGCCGAAGCCGCCGAGGAACAGGGCGGTCAGCAAGTAGATCACCATGATCATCCCATGCATGGTGATGAACTGGTAGTAGCGATCCGGGTCGATGAAAGAGAATGTCCCCGGGAAGCCGAGCTGCAGCCGTATCAGCCAGGACAGGACCAGGGCGACAAGGCCGATCGACAGTGCCACCATGGAATATTGGATGGCGATGATCTTCGCATCCTGCGAGAAGACGTACTTCGTCATCCAGCTATGCGGGTGATAGAGTTCGACATCGTCGACTTCGGCCGCCGGTAGCGGTTCAGGGGCGCCGTGCATTACGTCGACCATCGGACCATCTCCACTCCTCGCGGGGGCGAAGTCCCGTTCCGGGGTTCGCCCCGCATCTAGCCCTAGTTCTTCGCCTCCGCCCTGGCGGGCGCCTGAAGCTGGGCGAAGGTTTTCTGCTGCTGCAGCCAAGTCTGGTACTTGCCCTCCAGCTCGACCACGACATTGCCGCGCATGAAGGTGTGGCCGGTGCCGCAGAGCTCGGCGCAAAGCACGTCGAAAGTGCCGGCCAGCGTCGGCGTGAACCAGTAATAGGTGACGCTGCCTGGGATCATGTCCATCTTGGCGCGGAACTCCGGCACGTAGAAATCGTGCACGACATCCACCGCGCGCAGCAGCATCTTCACCGGCTTGCCGAGCTGGAGATGGAGGTTGTCACCCTGGATGACGACGTCGTCCTGCCCGTGCGGGTCTTTCGGATCGACGCCCAGCGGGTTCTCCGGGGTGATATGGGCGACATCGGAGGCGCCGAGTTTGCCATCGGCGCCCGGCAGCCGGTAGGCCCATTGCCACTGCTGGCCGATGACCTCGACCATGGTGGCGTCCTTCGGAACCGTGACGAACTGGTGCCAGACGATGAGGCCGGGCGCGAGCATGGCGGCGACGCCGACGCCGGTGCCGATCGCGAGCCACCATTCGAGCCTCTTGTTCTCGGGCTCATAGGCGGCGCGGCTGCCCTCGCGGTGGCGAAAGCGGAAGGTGCAATAGGCCATGAACAGCACGACAGCCGCAAAGACGGCGCCGGTAATCCAGAACGTGATGATGATGGTATCGTCGATATAGCCCCAGTTGGAGGCGATCGGCGTCCACCACCACGGACTCAGGAAGTGGAACACCACTGAGCCGATCACGACCAGAGCTAGGACGACCGCGATACCCATCCCTTTTCATCCTTGCCGAGGGCGGCAACGAACAGGAATCAGGCAATGCCGCAGCATGAGTAACGCGCCGCGGCGCTACGTAAACGCGCTCACTTTCGACATGAGAACGGTGTTGCGGCCCGAGGTGAATCGGGCCGTCAGCTTAAAACGGACGAGGACAACAACATTAGGGAAGGCACATGACTGCCGTGGGGCGCGGGCTCGAGCGAACGCACCGTCGGGCTGCAAGTTTTGCTTCCTGTTCGCCATCGCCGAACCTATGGTTCGCTTGGACGACCACGCGTCGCATCTGACGCATAAGCTCTCAGCCAGGCCGCAGGACACTCAAGCCTCCAGCCCATAGTCGCCTCATGTTGTCGTCCTGCTCGCGGGAGTTGTCAATCGATCCGATATCGCAGCCCGGAGTCGTCACGGCTGCTTCAAGCGCCGATAAGGCTATTTTTTCTTTCCGTCAGCGTCAAATTGCTTGAGGAAGGCAACGATGTCGTCGATTTCCTGATCGGTTTTTAGGCCCGGGAACACCATCTTGGTGCTTGGGATCTTTACCTGCGGCGCCTTGATGTAATCCCGGAACGTGGGCTCGTCCCACACGATGCCGGAGCTCTTATTGGCGGCCGAATAACTGTAGCCCTCGATCGATCCCGCCGGCCGACCGAGGAGGCCGTTCAATCTCGGCCCGACGGCGTTCTTCGCCGTTTCCCCGATCTGGTGGCAGGCACGGCATTTTTGAAAGACCTTCTCACCCGCGGCGGGCTCGCCGGCCGCCTTGGCTGGATGGGACAGGGCCGCAAGCATCAACGAGGCCATCAAGGTCGAGCGCAGCATCGAAGGTTCTCCCTCGAATTCGGAAGCGACCTTTCCGCCGGGCGGGCGGTCAAGCCGCACAACCTTTCGCAATATGTCTACATCATTGCCGGCCTGCCTCCAATCCAAGGTGCCCGACAGCAGACGCTCCCAGAGTCCGAAATGGGGCCAATTTCGTTCGCCGCCCCAACGGGCGGCGAACGTGCGCAACACGTCCGTAGCCTCGCTCGGTCAGCCGGCTGCTATCAGGAAGGAACACCGTAGCCATCGTCCACATCAGAGGGTGGCGCCATAGGCTACAAAGTATTTCCGAGTTTATGTAGGCAATTAGGGCGAGCTTTTGAAGCGCGAGATCATGCCTCTGGAACGCCAGGGCCGCCGTCGCTGCGATGCTGGGGTCTTCGCGCCGTCGGCCCTAGCTTCGTCGGCACTCAGACGGTACAGCGGCGCGATCAATCCGCTATCCCTTTTCGTTGCGACAAAACTCGATCGGAAAGCGCTCGCACCTCAGGCAAATGTGGGCGGCGCACCGGGCACTTCAACATATGCTGTTGGGAGCCATGACCGGTCGTCGACGTTCGGTTAGGTGCTATCCCTGCAACTCGCCGATGCCTTCTTGTCAGAATCAATTCACCACTCGGCGCGAGGCTGAGTGGTGAAGAGCAACTCTCCTAAACAAGGCCCCTGCAACTCCACCACCGCCTTCGGCTTGACGCCCCGCTTTCGGCCTTCTCGAAGTCGACCGACTCCTCCGACGGGATCACTCACTGCGAACCGGTCAGGCTGAAGGCGTTCCTCCGCTAACCCGGAACGCGATTGGGTTGCGCTCCTCGCGGAGCGATCCGGTAAGGGCCGCGATTTTGTCGAATGGCATCTGCAGGAAGACATGACGCCTCCGGAAGCGCTCATTCGGGCGGCGGCCGAATTGCTCGATGAACAATCGGCGGGGCCGGTTGAGCTCACATGATGTCGGAGCAGTCCAATGACAGGACGAGTATCGTGCGGCCCTCGCGCGCGGCGGCGCTAAGCGACGGACTTGAGGGGTCCGAAGGGGCCAGGAGTTCAGTCGTCTCACGTCAGAGATCCGCGACTGGGCTGACGCCCACAAGGGCGATACTTCTAGGCAAGATCGACAAGGATTGATAGATCGCGCCTCCTGGGCGCGGCTTCCAGCGGGATGCTGAGATCACCGCAGGCCTGATCGCGCTGCCCGGAGCGAGCTTCGTGACACAAGGCACGAGGCCCGCCACCAACGCCGCTCTGCTCGCGGCCGGGCTCAATGCCAGACTCGGTGAGCGGGTCACCCTTGGCGTCCGCCTCGACAGCGAGCTCTCCGCCAACACCAGACGCCTCGGCGGAAGCGCTCAGATCAGGATCAGCTTCTGAAGTTGGAAGCCGGTATTCACCTATGTTGCGTTCGCTTAGTCTGCTGAGCCCTGCAGTTGGCTGAGTTCCGCCTTCCGGCGGCCTTGGAACGTCGGCAACTGGCGCCCGCCTGTCTTGAGCTGAGCAGCTTGTGCTAAGAATGAATTGGTGGTCAGCGATCTCGAACAGCGACAAGGATTGTCCCTTGAGAAAGCGAAGTGGCACCATTCGGAAGCGTCGTCGGCTCCTCGCCAGAAACGCGAGGCAGATACTCGCTTGCTCGGCGTGACGTTATGGCTCTCAATCCCTCGTCTGCCCTTTCCCAACTCTTGAACGCCCCGGTGAAACCGGGGCAGGTTATTTGGATTGGCCTCCGGCCGCGCCGCCGAGAGCCAATGCTTCCTGTACAAAGCGCGGATCTTGATCTGGTGCAGGGTATCATTGGTGATCGCTACGTCCGGGCCGCAGGCGCGCGGCAAGTGACCTTGGTTCAGGCCGAACACCTCGCCGCGATCGCGAGCCACATCGGGCGCCCGCAAGTTTTTCCCGAGGATTTGCGGCGCAACGTCGTAACCTGCGGCATCAATCTGCTCGCTCTCAAGGAGAAGCGATTCAAGATCGGTTCCACTGTCTTGGAAACGACCGGAGAGTGTCATCCGTGCTCTCGCATGGAAGAAATCTTGGGGGTAGGCGGATACAATGCAGTGCGGGGACTCGGCGGCATCACAGCCCGCATTGTCGTAAGCGGAACCATCGGCGTCGGCGATGACGTAGCCCCGCTTCCAACCGCCGTCGCGGCCCATTTCCGCCGGTAGCTTACGAGTGCACACCAGATCACACCTATCCGAAAGTGAGCACGTGGCTGCGGAAATGTATGTGCCACGTCGCTGCTAGGGTTCGAGAAAGGCTGCCAGTCTTCGGGCGTGCCGACGCACATGAGCTTGAGCTTCACCCCCGGGCACGACACGCCGCTGGTTGACTTGTCAGGACTGAGCGACGCGTCGGTTCGTGAAGGTCAGGAGGCAAGTTACCCTTTGATCAGCGATCGAAATGCGCAACGAAGCGCGCATCGGCCGGCGGCACACCAGCGGCGGCGGGTGGGGCTTTGCTCGCTACGAGGGTTAAAGTTCTGACGTAAAACCCCAGTCCGGGAGCTCCGCCGTGCTACTTTCCGAGCATAGGCATGCCCTTGTGCATTGGCGCGTTTTGGCCTCATGCTCCTGGTCAAGAGGGAACAGCAGATCATGTGCCGGCTCCAAGATGGCATTTGGTGCGGCAAACCGGATAGCGCATGGTTTCTGTTGAGCTGAAAGCCGTTTCGAAAACCTGGGGCGGCGCTGCCGCGGTCGACGAGGTCAGCTTCGCCGTGGAGGGCGGCAAGCTCGTCGCGCTGCTGGGGCCGTCCGGCTGTGGAAAGTCGACGACGCTACGCCTGATCGCCGGGCTAGAGGACACCAGCAGCGGCGCGATCATGATCGGCGGGCGCGATGTCACCTACGCCCCGCCATCGAAGCGCGGCATCGCGATGGTGTTCCAGAACTACGCGCTGTTTCCGCATCTGTCGGTCGCGGAGAACATCGCCTTCGGATTGCAGGTGCGGAAGGTCCCGCGCGCCGAGCGCGATGCGCGGCTGGCGCGGGCCGCCGATATTCTCGGGCTGGGTGGTCTGCTCGACCGCAAGCCTTCACAACTGTCGGGTGGGCAGCAGCAACGCGTCGCGCTCGGGCGCGCGATAGTCGCCGAGGCTCCCGTCTGCCTGATGGACGAGCCGCTTTCGAATCTGGATGCGCAGCTTCGGGTCGAGATGCGCCGCGAGATTCGCGAGCTCCAACAGCGGCTGGGGATCACCATGGTCTATGTCACGCATGACCAGGTCGAGGCGATGACCATGGCCGACCAGGTCGTGCTGATGCGCAACGGCCGCATCGAACAGGATGCGCCGCCCGACGAGATCTACGAGAATCCGGCGAGCATCTTCGTCGCGCGCTTCGTGGGAACGCCGCCGATGAATGTCGTGCCGCTGTCGGCCATTGTGGCGGCCGGTAGTGTGGGGCAGTTGACGCCGCCGCCGGGCCTCGACCCGGCCAAGCTTGCCGTCGGCATCCGCCCCGAGATGACCGAACTCGGCGACAGCGGCATCGCGGCCGATGTGGTCGCGGTGGAATATCTCGGTGCCGATACGCTGGTTGAAACCCGCATCGGCGGGCATGGCTTCATCGTCCGGCGCCCCGGCAAGGTGCGGACGAAGCCGGGCGAAAAGGTCTACATCACATTGTCACAATCGGGACTGCACTGGTTCGACCAGGCGTCCGAGCGCAAAGTGGTTCGGGGTTAGGACCTGCTTACAAGGGTCGGGCGCGAGCCATCTCACAGGGGAGGACTACAAAATGGACAGGCGTGAAGTGTTGGGCGGCGCTGCCGCGCTCGCGGGATCTCTGGCCCTGCCGGGCCTTGCCCTCGCGCAGCAGGCAACGGAGATCTCCTTTTTCTACCCGGTCGCGGTCGGCGGGCCGATCACCAAGCTGATCGATGCCTATGCCGCCGGCTTCGAGAAGGAAAATCCCTCGATCAAGGTCAAGCCGATCTATGCCGGCACCTATCAGGAGACCATCGTCAAGGCGCTGACCGCGCATAAGAGCGGCACCCCGCCGGTGCTCTCGGTGCTGCTCTCGACCGACATGTTCACGCTAATCGACGAAGAGGCCGTCGTGCCCTTCGACAGCTTCATCAAGAGCGACGACGACAAGAAGTGGCTCGGCTCATTCTTCCCCGGTTTCATGGAAAACAGCCAGTCCGGCGGCAAGACCTGGGGCATTCCGTTCCAGCGCTCGACGGTGGTGCTGTACTGGAACAAGGAGCTGTTCAAGGAGGCCGGGCTCGACCCCGACAAGCCCCCGAAGAACTGGGCCGAGCAGGTCGAATTCGCGCAGAAGCTGACCAAGCGCGACGCTGCCGGCAATGTCACGCAATGGGGCATCCAGATCCCGTCCTCAGGCTTCCCCTACTGGCTGTTCCAGGGCCTCTCGACGCAGGCCGGCGCGATCCTCGCCAATGCCGCCGGCGACAAGACCGACTTCGCCAATCCGGGTGTCGTCGAGGCGCTGCAATACTGGGTCGACCTCGCGCAGAAGTACAAGGTGCACCCGACCGGCATCGTCGAATGGGGCACCACGCCGAAGGACTTCTTCGAGAAGAAGGTCGCGATGATGTGGACCACCACCGGCAACCTGACCAATGTGCGCGCCAACGCCAAGTTTCCCTTCGGCGTCGGGCTGCTGCCGGCCGGCAAACGCTTCGGCAGTCCGACGGGCGGCGGCAATTTCTACCTGTCCAAGAAGGCCACGCCCGCCGAGCAGGAAGCCGCCGTCAAGTTCGTGCGCTGGATCACGACGCCGGAGCGCGCGGCCCAATGGAGCATCGAAACCGGCTATGTGGCGGTGACACCCGCCTCCTACGAGACGGAGGCGATGAAGAAATACGTCGCCGATTTCCCGCAGGCGCTGGTGGCGCGCGACCAACTGCCCAATGCCGTGGCCGAGCTCTCGACCCATGAGAACCAGCGCGTCACCAAGGCGCTGAACGATGGGTTGCAGGCGGTGCTGACCGGCACCAAGGCGCCGCAGAAGGCGATGGAGGACGCGCAGGCCGAGGCCGAGCGCATCCTGAAGCCGTATCGCTGAGGTCAAGACCTTTTGGCGATGAACAACCGCGCGACCGCCACGGTCCACGGCTGGCTGCTTTTGCTGCCTGCCATGGCCTGCCTTGTGCTCTTCACGCATTGGCCGGCGGTCGCGAGCCTGATCGAGAGCTTCCATTCGACAGCCAAGGCGCGCCGCCCGGCGCGCTTCGTCGGCCTCGACAACTACGAGCAGATGCTCGCCGACCCGATCTTCTGGAAGGCGATGTCGAACAATCTCTGGTTCGCGCTCGGCACGATTCCGGCCTCGATCGCGCTCGCACTGCTGATGGCGGTCTGGGTCAACGACAAGATCGTCGGGCGGACCTGGGTGCGAATGGCTTTCTTCACGCCGACGATCCTGCCGATGATCGCGGTGGCCAATATCTGGCTGTTCTTCTTCACCCCGCAATACGGGCTGCTGGAACAGATCGTCGGATTCTTCGGCGGGCGCAACACCAACTGGCTGGGTTCCCAGGACACGGCGCTTTCCGCCATCACCATAGTGGCGATCTGGAAGGAAGCCGGCTTCTTCATGATCTTCTACCTCGCGGCGCTCCAGGCCCTGCCGCCGAGCCTGGGCGAGGCGGCCGCGATTGAGGGCGCCTCGCGCTGGACTTACTTTCGGCGGATCCAGTTCCCGCTGCTGATGCCGACGACGCTGTTCGTGCTGATCAACGCCGTGATCAACGCCTTCCGCATGGTCGACCATATCTTCGTCATGACGCGCGGCGGGCCCGACAACGCGACCACGCTTTTGCTGTTCTACATCTATCAGGTCGGCTTCAGCTTCTGGGATACGGCCTATGCGGCGACGCTGACCTGTGTGCTGCTGGCGCTGCTCGCGCTCGTCGCCTTCGTCCAATACGGCATCCTCGAGCGCAGGACGCATTATCGATGAGCGCTCCCGTCGCGCAGCCGGCCGCGCATGCGGCGCGCACCGACCCCTACGCTCCGAAGGGTCTCTCGCTGACGCTGGAATCGACCGGGGCGATCCTGCTCGCGCTGCTCTGGGTCCTGCCGCTGGCCTATGCAGTCTGGGCCGCCTTCCACCCGGCCGAATATACGACGCGCTTCGTTCTCACCGCGCCGCTGACGCTGGACAATTTCGCCCGCGCCTGGGCGGCGGCGCCCTTCGCCCGCTATTTCCTCAACACCTTCATCCTGGTGACGATGATCCTCGCCTTCCAGCTTGTGCTGGGGACGCTCGCGGCTTATGCGCTAGCGCGGCAGGATTTCTGGGGGCGCGACGTTGCCTTCGCGCTGATCCTGGCCCAGCTGATGATCATGCCGGATGCGCTGATCGTCGAGAACTACCGCACGCTCGCCAAAGTCAACCTGATCGACACCATTCCCGCGATCGCGCTGCCCTACATCGCCTCGGCCTTCGGCATCTTTCTGCTCAGGCAGACGTTCAAGACCGTACCCAAGGAGCTCGACGATGCCGCTCGCGTCGAGGGCGCGAGCCCGCTGCAGGTGCTGATCAAGGTCTATGTTCCGCTCGCGAAGCCGACCTATATCGCCTATGGGCTGGTCTCGGTCAGCTACCACTGGAACAACTTCCTCTGGCCGCTGCTGGTCACGAATTCGGTCGAATCACGGCCGCTGACCGTCGGCCTGCAAGTGTTCTCGTCAAGCGATCAGGGCATCGACTGGGCGGTGATCTGCGCTGCGACCCTGATGACCTCGGCGCCTCTGCTCGTCGGCTTCCTGCTGTTCCAGCGTCAGTTCGTGCAGAGCTTTATGCGCGCAGGGATCAAATAAGGCATCGGGCGAAGCTGATCAGATGAAGTTGATCACCTGGAACATCCAATGGGCGCGGGGGACGGACGATGTCGTCGATCCGCGCCGGATCATCGAACACGCCCGCGCGATGGCGGATTTCGACGTGCTCTGCCTACAGGAGGTCGCGGCCAATTTCCCCGATCTCGATGGCAACGATACGACGGACCAGTTCGCGCTGTTTTCGCAACTCCTGCCGGGCTTCACTGCGATCGAGGGCATCGGGGTTGATGTCGATGACGGCAAGGGCGGGCGCAAGCGCTTCGGCAACCTGATCCTGAGTCGCTACCCCGTCGCGCAGGCACTGCGCCACCTCCTGCCCTGGGAGGCGGCGGCGACGAGCAACATGCCGCGCGTGCTGGTCGAGGCGGTCGTCGTGGCGCCGTTCGGGTCGGTGCGGGTGATGACGACGCATCTCGAATATTCCTCGCCTGCGCTGCGCGCGGCACAGGTCGAGGGCATCCGCGAGGCTCATCGCATGGCGGCAGCCCGTGCACGCACGCCGCGAGCGCCTGGGCAGCACACCTATGCGCCGACGCCGAACACGGCGAGCGCGATCCTGACCGGCGATCTCAACATGCGGCCCGACGATCCGTCACTGGCGCGGCTGATGGCCCCCTTCGATAGCGAAACGCCAACGCTTGCCGATCTCTGGCCGGCGCTGATGGGGGAGGCCCCGCCGCCGCCTACCGCCTTCATCGTCGACCAGACCTTTGGTCCGCCGGGCTGCCTCGACTATGTGCTGGCGACGCCCGATCTGGCCGCCCGAGCCCGCAGCATCGTCTGCGACGTCGAGACGCGCGCCTCGGATCATCAGCCGATCCTGGTCGCGTTCGATGCCGGCTGAGCGCGGGCAGGCGGTACTGTGATGATCTTCACGCGGCAGGACCACGACAGGCTCGACAGCATTCTCATTGAGGCCGCGCGCCGCGAGGTCATGCCGCGCTTCCGCAAGCTGGCGCAGGGGGATGTCCGCGCAAAGTCCGCGCCAGGCGATCTCGTGACGGAAGCCGACGAAGCGGCGGAGCGCTTCATCTATGCCGAGCTCGAGCGGGCGTTTCCCGGCGCGCTGCTGGTCGGCGAGGAGGCGGCGACGCGTGATCCGGCGGTGCTGAGCCAATTGGCGGATGCTGAGCTCGCCTTCGTGATCGATCCGATCGACGGCACGCTGAACTATGCCTCCGACTTGCCGCTTTTCGCCGTCATGGCAGCCGCCACCGTCAAGGGCGAAACCGTGGCGGCTGTGATCCACGACCCCATCCTCGCCGACAGCGCGCTCGCCCTGCGGGGGGAAGGTGCCTGGCTGCGCGGATGTGGTGGCGAAGCTCGCGACCTGCGCGTCGGCAAGGCGGCAACGCCAGCGGCGATGAGCGGCATGGTCAGCTGGCAGTATTTTCCCGAACTGCTCCGCAACGCGCTTCCCGGGCGATTCCCGGCCTTCGCGAATGTTTCGTCGCTGCGTTGCTGCGGGCAGGAATACCGGCTCGCGGCCGGAGGGCGTTGCGATTTCCTGCTCTACGGTGTCCTGAATCCCTGGGATCACGCGCCGGGCGCACTGCTTTTCAGCGAGGCCGGTGGGCATGCCCGGATGCTTGACGGCAGCGTCTATCGCGCGGGACGGCCATCCACCGGCTTGCTCTGCGCGCCCGATGCAGAGAGCTGGCGCCAGATCAGGGCCATCCTGGCCGCCTGACCGGCACGCAGGGCTGCGATGCTGCCGCAGACATACGGGATTTCGAAAGATCGACCGTGAGCCCAAGCTTCGCGAGAAAGTTGGTGGGAGAGGGACTTTGATAATCGGCTTAAGCTGCTGTGATTAAATCTTAAATTTGACTGATTGTCCGACGAGGCTATCACAACGGCAAACATCGATCCTTGCGTCGAGACAAGCAATCCATTCCTGAATTTGCGGATTCTTGTCTTGCCTGCTGCGTCGGCGCGGGCGCTTGGCAATCGCCGCACTGGTCGCATTCTTCGCAATCGATGCCCATGGTTGAGCAGAGCCGTTAGGCCGACCCGTTCCCAGAGAAGGCTCAGCGTGAACTCGCTTCTGATGGGCGACGACGTGCTCGACCGCAGGCCGTATCGCCGACTTGCCGGCATTGGCGCGCGCGACATGCTGCGGCATCGGCCGTCCGGGCGGTTGCGGCGATGGACTCGGCTGACCAGCATCTTCGCCGCAGAGCTTTTCTTCCCCTGTGATCGGTAGGCGCTGTCGGCCCAGACCTCGCAGGCGGTGTTCTGCGTCGCCACCAGGCGCGAAGCATCGCGTCGGCAGGCGCGATAGCATCCGCCCATCGGCATGCGCTGCCGAGGTCACCGCGCTCTCCCGGATGAAGCCGAAACGACGGTGGATCGTGATATGGGTTTTATAGCCGAAGGCTGGCAAGGCGATCTGCGCAAGGGCGTGCCGTCGGGCCGTACCAGATTCTTGCCGCCGATCTTGAGCGTCCAGCGCGCATCGACGTCCTTCTGCGCCGCCTTGCTGGGTTGATCGGGCCAGATCTCCTGGGCAGTCTTGCCAGGCTTGATCGCCTCCTTCTCCGCTCCGTGTTCCGCTGCTTGGGTGCGGGCACGAGGAAGGCATCGACGATCTGACCCGACATCGGGATGTAGCCCTTCTTCTGCAGTTGCCAGTCGGAGGCCTTCATCGCCCGCCGCAGCGTGCCGGTTCAGCCAGTCTGTTGCGGAAGTGCCGGATCGTGTTCTCGTCGGGCGTCGGAGCGCCAAGATCGAGTGCAGGCAACGCATCCAGGACAGGCGGTCCCCGCGTCGCTCAGATTATGCTGCGCCTGAAGGATCAGCGCCTTGAACATCGAGATCGGAAGGTCCGCTTTCGGGCAGCGAACTAGGTTCCGCTATTGGCGCTAGGTAGTAGTTGGTCACGGTACTCTCACGAAGTCGATACAACGATCGTCTCGCGCAAGTGGCTGACGAACATCGCAGGAAGTCTCGGCAGCGGACGCCCGCTCTTCTTAACGAGGCTGATAGGCCTGACGAAGCCTGCTGCTTCTATCGGGCGCGAGGATAGGGTCGGGAAGGCTTCGATCTCCTTTGCGGATGAGGGCAGGAAGGTGATGCCCAGGCCCGCGTGCACCATGCCGGCAGCAGTCATCATGTAGGTCGCTTCTCCAGCCGCTGTCGGGATCAGACCGGCTGCGTGGAAGCCCGCCTCGACCACCGCCCGGACGCTGGTATCGGGATGCATCATGATCAGCGGATAACGAAGCAATAGGTCGGGCGTTATCGTTTGCGCCTCAGCAAGCGGGTGGGCGAGCGGGAAGACGACATGCATGCTGTCCTCGAGAGCCAGCAGCACGTCGACGTCAGCCATGTTCGTCGGACCGCCGGTTATTCCAAGGTCGACTTCCTCTGCGTCCACCAAGGACAGGATGCGGCGTGCGATGACATCCCTTATGCGGAAATCGGCCCCGGGATGAGCGGCGCGAAAGGATTTGATGGCTTTTGGCAAAAGGCCAGCGGCAGCGGTCGGCAGCGCGGCGATCTTCACGAGCCCCTGGTAGTCGGTGCCCTGGCTTCGTACGTCGCCGACGATGCCGTCCAGCTCTTGGACCAATCGTCCCAGGACAGGCAGCAAGTCCCGCCCCGCCTGGGTCAGGGTGACGGAACGCGAAGTTCGGTCAAAGAGCCGGACCGTCAGCGTCTCTTCGAGTTTCCGGATCTGCACCGTCAATGTTGGCTGGGCGACATGCAGCAACGCCGCGGCGCGCGTGAAACTGCTCAGCCGTGCGACGGCCACGAACGCTTTGATCTGACGCAGGCTGAGATCCATAGTAAAAAGCTATTTGAGCAATTGAATTATTTCAATTGATTAATCGCTGTGCTGCCCGCAGCCTGCGCGACATGAGAACGATCAGAATTGGTGCAGGGGCAGGTTTCGCGGGGGATCGCATCGAGCCCGCCCTCGAGCTCGCCCGGCATGGGCGCCTGGACTACCTCGTGTTCGAATGCCTCGCCGAGAGGACAATCGCTCTGGCCCAACAGGCGCGGCTCGCCGATGCGTCCAAGGGTTACGATCCTCTGCTCGAGCGACGCATGCTGGCCGTGCTTCGGCCGTGCCAGGAGGCGGGTACGCGGATCGTGACCAATATGGGGGCCGCCAATCCGCTGGCGGCCGCGGAGCTCGTCCGCGATGTGGCCCGGCGGCAGGGCTTGTCCGGCCTCAAGGTTGCGGCGGTCACCGGCGACGACATCCTCGAAACGATCCGTCGCAGGGATACCGCACTCCTGGAGGGCGGCGCGCTGTCCGACCTTGGTGATCGCGTGATCTCGGCCAACGCTTATATCGGCGGGCACCCGATTGCCGAGGCTCTGGCCGCGGGGGCGGATGTCGTGGTGACGGGCCGCGCAGCCGATCCCGCCCTGTTCCTAGGCCCTTTGATCCATGCATTCGGCTGGGCGGCGGACGATTGGGAGAAGCTCGGCAAGGGGGTTCTCGCCGGCCATCTGCTCGAATG
Organism: Bosea sp. NBC_00550; assembly: GCF_026020075.1. Taxonomy (NCBI): domain Bacteria; kingdom Pseudomonadati; phylum Pseudomonadota; class Alphaproteobacteria; order Hyphomicrobiales; family Alloboseaceae; genus Allobosea; species Allobosea sp. NBC_00550. Next base: position 2,362,278 of record NZ_CP102772.1, on the reverse strand, counting down.
CGCGGGACAGATCACCGGCGGCTATTTCGCCGACCCCGGAGTCAAGGATGTCCCCAATCTGGCACGTCTGGGATTTCCGATCGGGGAGGTCGGTGAGAGCGGCGACCTTATTGTGACGAAGCTCGACACGGCGGGTGGAGCAGTGACAACCGCCACGGTGAAGGAGCAACTGCTCTACGAGATCGAGGACCCGGCGCGCTATCTCCAGCCTGACGTCGTCGCGGATTTCTCGCATGTGCGCGTACGCTGCGCGGGGCGGGACCGCGTGGCCGTCGAAGGCGGAAGCGGAGAGCCCAGCCCCGGCTCTCTCAAGGTCTCCATCGGCTATCGGGATGGTTTTGTCGGCGAGGGGCAGATTTCCTACGCAGGCAGCGGTGCGGTCGAACGTGCTCGCCTGGCGCTCGATATCGTACGCGAACGCCTGGCGCTCTGCGGTACCCCCATGACGGAAGCGCGCTTCGATCTGATCGGTGTCGACGCATTGCACGGCGCCGAGCTCTCGCGCCGGAGCGAACCTTACGAGGTCCGCATCCGTGTCGCCGCGCGCACCGAAGCCGCGGATGATGCGAAGGCGATCGGAGACGAGGTCGAGGCGCTCTACACAAACGGCCCGGCCGGAGGTGGCGGGTGCTGGAAGTCGGTCAGACCCATCGTAGCGATCGCATCGGCGCTGGTGCCCAAAACCATGGTGTCGACCCAGCTCAGCTTCTTCGAGGCCTGACGTCATGAAGCTTCGCCAGATTGCGCATTCCCGGACCGGCGACAAGGGCAACGTCGCAACCATCTCCGTCATCGCCTTCGACGAACGCGACTACCCCTTCATCGCCGAGCACGTTACGGCCGCGCTCGTAGCCGAACGTTTCCGCGGGATCGCGACCGGTCCTGTCACGCGCTACGAACTACCCACCCTATGCGCCCTGAACTTCGTCATGCGCGGCGCCTTGGGCGGCGGCGTCACGCGCTCTCTGGCGCTCGACGCCCATGGCAAGGGCCTCAGTTCCGCATTGCTCGATCTCGATCTGCCGGAACCGCCTCGCTTGGCGGATGACGGGCGCTGAAAAAACGAAAAACAAACGCAAACAGGGAACGAAATGGCCACAAGACGCGCATTCCTCGCCGGCATGACAACAGCTTTGTGCATGCCGTCCATCGCGCGAGCCCAGGGCGCTTCGGTCCTGAAATTCGCGCCGCAATCCGACGTGGCGATCCTCGACCCGATCATGAGCGTGTCCTACGTCACGCGAAACCACGCGATGTTGATCTTCGACACACTGTACGGAGCCGACGAGCACAATCGCGCCCAGCCGCAGATGATCGAGGGCCACCTTGTGGAGCAGGACGGGCGGCAGTGGACGCTCACTCTGCGGGAAGGCTTGCGTTTCCACGACGGTTCGCCGGTCCTCGCCCGCGATGTCGTCGCTAGCGTGAAGAGATGGTGGAAGCGCGACAATGTCGGCCAGGTTCTGGCGGCGCTCACAGACGAACTTTCGGCCGTCTCGGACCGGGCCGTGCGTTTTCGGTTGAAAGCTCCTTTCCCGATGCTGCCGGACGCTTTGGGAAAATTCGGGACCAACAATGCCGTCATCATGCCGGAGCGGCTGGCCCTGACGGAGGCGACCGTCCAGGTGACGGAGATGACCGGCAGCGGTCCCTATCGTTTCGTCGCCGGAGAGAGGGTGCCGGGCAGCCGTCTCGTCTATGAGAAATTTGCGGACTACGTACCGCGCCAAAGCGGGCAGACGAGCGCGCTGGCCGGCCCCAAGGTCGCCCATTTCGACAGGGTCGAGTGGGTGGTCATGCCGGATGTCGCCACTGCGGCCTCGGCCCTGCAGACGGGAGAGATCGACTGGTGGGAACAGCCTGCCTCCGATTACTGGGACCTGCTGTCGGCCAAGGGCAACGTCAAGCTCGACCTGATCGACACCTTCGGTTCGGCTGGCGTCATCCGCTTCAATTTCCTGCAGGGGCCGACGAGCAATGCGCGCATCCGGCAGGCCGCGCTGGCGGCCATCAGCCAGAAGGACGTCATGACCGGCGTCATCGGCGAGGACTCCAAGCACTGGCGGGACAAGGTCGGGTATTTCCTGCCCGACACGCCGATGGCCAGTCCCGTTAGTCCTGCTGCGCAGAAGGAACCGCCGGATCGGGAGCTCGTGCAGCGCCTGTTGAAGGAGGGCGGCTACAAAGGCGAGCCTCTGGTCTTCCTGGTGCCGGGTGACGTTGCGTCGATCAAGGCCCAGGGCGAGGTTGTGACGGACGCGCTGAAGCAGGCCGGCTTCAACATCGACATGCAGTTGATGGATTGGGGCACGGTGCTGGCCCGCGCCAATAACCGGCAGGCCCCCGACAAGGGCGGCTGGCATATGGTGGGCACCTTCACGGCCGGCGTCGGCCTGCTCAACCCGTCGAGCAACAACTTCCTGCGCGGGAGCGGCACTTCCGCGATCTTCGGATGGTCCGATATCCCGCGCCTGGAGGAGCTGCGCATGGACTGGTTCCGGGCCGCGGACGAAAAGGCCCAGGCTGCGATCTGCGCCGAAATCCAGCGGGTGGCCTATGAGGCGGTGCCCTACGCGCCGACCGGCCTTTACTACCAGCAGACGGCTTACCGCAGCAATCTGACGGGCGTGCAGAAGGGCCTGCCGCTGTTCTACGGGGTGCGCCGGACATGAGCCAAAGCAAGGCAGAGCCGCGTCGCTACGTCCCGAGAGGCGAGGATTTCCTCCTGCTTTCGCCAACGTGGCAGGCCTACGCCTATCGCAACGTCGACAGCATGTTCGCGACGCGCTCCATCGCGCGCGGACCTCATGCGTTCCCGCTCGTCCGGGCAGCCGAGATCGCGCCCGAATACGAGGTGGGCGAAGAACGATATGGGGTCGATGACTACATCCATCGTGCCAACGTCGCCGGCCTTCTCGTCTTGCAGGGCGACAAAATCCGGCTCGAACGCTACGGGCTGGGCCTGGAGGAGCATCTGCGCTGGTCGTCCATGTCGATGATCAAGTCGCTGACATCGACGCTGGTCGGCGTGGCACTGCGGGACGGCGCCATTGCGAGCCTGGAAGATGCGGTCTCGCATTACCTCCCGGCGCTCCGCGGCAGCGCTTATGACACCGTCAGCGTGCGCGATCTGATCACCATGTCGTCCGGTATGGACTGGAATGAGGACTATACGGACCGAAACTCCCATGTGAACCGCTACAGCAAGTCGCTCGGCGACAAGGTTCCCGGAGGCGTTCTGGAACTGATGAGGAGCGTGCACAGCCTGCACACGCCGGGCACGCAGTTCCTATATAACACCGGCGACACCTACGTTCTCGGAGCTCTACTCTCGTCGGCGACGGGCCAGACCCTGGCCGACTATATGTCGAGCAAGATCTGGGCGCGGTTTGGCATGGAGTTCGATGCGTTCTACACGCTCGAATCCGAAGGTGGCCAGGAGATAGGCGGCAGCCGGGCAGGCATGGCGCTGCGGGATTTTGGTCGGTTCGGCCTGTTCTTGCTTCGCGACAGCGTGATCGGCAGTCAGAGTATACTGCCGGAAAACTGGCTCGACGACGCGGGATCGCGCATCTTTGCCGTCGATCCGTCGACGAACAGCTGCGGCGCCGACGGTTATGGCTACAGCTGGTGGATCGACCCTGACGGTTCCATGGTCGCAGCAGGTTTCGCCGGGCAGACGCTGTATGTGAACCGCAAGGCCGACATCGTCATCGTGACCCTGTCATGCCAGCCTCAGCCTCCGTTCGCGGCCAGCTACGACATCGATATCAAGGCCGAGCGTTTTGCCTTCAAGGATGCGGTGCTCGGCAGCCTCCGGTCGGCCGGCTGACGCGGCGGCCGAAGCCGACTTGGCCCTCATTTCCGTGCGGCAGCAAAGACCTGAAGCGCCGTGGTGCAAGCGAAGGCGCCTGTGACCGATTTCTTTTGCTGGACCTTCGGACCCTGGCGCCTGCCAAGCCGGTCGCCTGGACCGGTTGTGGCTTAATGGTGGAACATGCTCGCTTTTGTTGTCAGGCGCATTTTCACGACCATCCCTGTGATGGCCTTCGTGGCGCTGTTCGTCTTTTCGCTGCTCTATATCGCGCCGGGCGACCCGGCGGCCATCATCGCCGGTGACCAGGCCTCGCCCGCCGATGTCGAGCGCATCCGCGCCAGCCTCGGGCTCGACCGGCCCTATCTCGTGCGCTTCGCCGAATGGTCCTTCCGCGTGCTGCAGGGTGATCTCGGCACCTCGATCTTCACCTCGCTGCCGGTGACGCAGCTCATCTCCCAGCGCATCGAGCCGACCGTCTCGCTGATGGTGCTGACCGTGATCTTCGCCGTCGTCATCGCCGTGCCGATGGGCGTGCTCGCGGCCTGGAAGGCCGGGAGCTGGATCGACAAGGCCGCGATGGCCTTCGCCGTCCTCGGCTTTTCCGTGCCGGTCTTCGTCGTCGGCTACCTGCTCGCCTATTTCTTCGCGCTGAAGCTCGATTGGCTGCCGGTGCAGGGTTACACCCCGATCTCGCAGGGCCTGTGGCCCTGGCTCAGGAACCTGATCCTGCCCTCGGTGACGCTGGGCCTCGTCTATATCGCGCTGATCGCCCGCATCACCCGCGCCACGATGCTCGAGGTGCTCCAGCAGGATTACGTCCGCACCGCCCAGGCCAAGGGCGTGGCCCAGAAGGACGTGCTCTTCCTGCACTCGCTCAAGAACGCGGCGGTGCCGATCGTCACCATCATCGGCATCGGCATCGCGCTTTTGATCGGCGGCGCGGTCGTCACCGAAAGCGTCTTCGCCATTCCCGGCCTCGGCCGGCTCACCGTCGATGCCATCCTGCGCCGCGACTATCCCGTGATCCAGGGCGTCGTGCTGATGTTCAGCCTGGTCTACGTGCTGGTGAACCTGCTGATCGACCTGACCTACACCCTCGTCGACCCGAGGATCCGCTATTGACCGCGCAATCGTCCATTCCGGCCCCCGTCGGCGTCGTGGCTGCCGAGCCGATCAAGGCTCCCGGCCTCAGCCGCTCCGTGCGCTTCCGCCGCTATCTGCGGCGCCACCCCTCCGTCGCGATCGGCGGCGGCCTGCTCGTGCTGATGGCGCTCATCGGCATCTTCGCCCCGCTGCTCGGCACGGTCGACCCGACCGCGATCTCGCCGTCCAGGCGCACCCGCGTGCCCTCCGAGCTCTACTGGTTCGGCACCGACATGCTCGGCCGCGACATCTACTCGCGCGTGATCTACGGGGCGCGGGTCTCGCTCCTCGTCGGCTTCAGCGTCGCCGTGCTGTCCTCGGTCGTGGGGCTGACCATCGGCCTCTTCGCCGGCTTCGTGCGCTGGGCCGACGGCATCATCATGCGCGTCATCGACGGCATGATGTCGATCCCGCCGATCCTGCTCGCCATCGCCCTGATGGCGCTGACGCGCGGCTCGGTCGGCAACGTCATCCTCGCCATCACCATCGCCGAGATCCCGCGCGTGGCGCGCCTCGTGCGCGGCGTCGTGCTGTCGCTGCGCGAGCAGCCCTATGTCGAGGCTGCCGTGGCCAATGGCGCGCGCGTGCCGCGCATCATCATCAGACATATCCTGCCCAACACCTTCGCGCCGATGAGCGTGCAGGCGACCTATATCTGCGCCAGCGCCATGATCGTCGAGGCGATCCTGTCCTTCATCGGCGCGGGCGTGCCGCCGGCGACGCCGTCCTGGGGCAACATCATGGCCGAGGGCAGGGCGCTCTGGCAGGTCCGGCCGCATATCATCCTGTTCCCGGCCGTGTTCCTCTCCATCACCGTCCTCGCCGTAAACCTCCTCGGCGACGGCCTGCGAGACTCCCTCGATCCGCGAATTGCAAAACGCCTGTAGCTGGGTTCAAAAGGGGCTGGCGGTCCCTGAGCAACGATCACCAGCCTCAGTCTTCTCTTTTGCGAATTGTCCGCTTCGTGGCGCACCCCCAATGTCTGGTTGTGGGCGCGGATCGGCAGAAACTGAGGGTGCCGCCGAACTACCGCTTCCCACCCAATTGCGCCGTTGGCCGAATGACGAAATGGCACGCCGGGTGCCCGCCGTGCCCAGTGTCACAAGTCCGTTTGCTCCGAAAGGAGAAGCGCGTCGTCAACCTCGATGCCGAGGTAGCGCACGGTGCTCTCCAGCTTTGTATGGCCGAGCAGGAGCTGACAGGCGCGCAGATTGCCGGTGCGTTTATAGATCAGCGCGACCTTCGTTCGGCGGAGACTGTGAGTTCCATAGAGCGCTGGATCCAATCCGATCAGACCCACCCAGGTGTCGAGGAGACGGCCGTACTGGCGCGTTGTGATGTGATCACCATGCCGGCTACGGCTCGGGAAGAGCCAATCCTCTTCGCGCGGGCCTCTCTTTCTGAGCCACGCTGTGAGTGCCTCGCGGGCCGAATCGACTAGTTTAAACGGCACCGGCCGCCAGGTCTTCTGTTGAACATCGCCGTTCGCAGGCGAACGGTGCCTCCGAGGACGACATCGCCAACGCGGAGACGAACCAGATCGCATCCCCTTAGCTTGCTCTGGATCGCGAGATTGAACATGGCGAGATCACGAACGCGCGCCTCGTGCTGCAGCCGGGTGCGTATCGCCCCGATATGCTTTGGATTCAGAGGTGGTTTCGGTCCGATGATGCGCTCGAGGTTCCACGCCTGATGAGGCAGTTGGTTCTGCGCTTGGATATCCATGGCTGATCCCCTCTTGGGACGCCGCATCCGGGGTTATTCTATCAAGTGTTGCGGGACGTGGCGCTCGCCTCGCGCCAGAAGCAGAAGTTGGGCTTCAGCCGTAATGCCGACATTTGGCCGGCCGTACTTCCGTCCAATCCGGGTCGGCAGACGTTGACCGGCGAATTATCGTGGCCAGCCCAGATCGGCCTTTTTTCACCTGCGGAGTTCGCGCCCGATTGTGGCGGCGATGTCCTGCAGCTGGGATGCTAGAGCCTCCACCTGCAAATGTCCCATACGGCGCGTCACCCCGGCCACGGTTACGGCGGCGAAGGGCCGGCCGGCCTCGTCGCGTATCGCGACCGACAGCGCGCGGGTGCCCGGTACCAGCCCCCGGTCGCGCAGGGCATAGCCGAGATGCCGGGCGGTGCGCACCCAGCCGTGAGCCACCGCCTCGTCGATGCGGTAGCTGCGCAACCGCCCCCGATTCTCGGCGAGCACCGCGGCGGCCTCGCCGGGTTCGAGCGCCGCGAGCAAAGCCAGCCCCGCGCTGCTGACGCCGAGCGGACGACGATCCCCGACGCGCAACGGCAGCACCTGGATGGGATAGGAGCCGAGCACACGCGAGATGCAGATCGTGTCGAAGCCGGTACGTTGCGTCAGGAAGAACGTGTCTCCCACCGTCTCCGCCGCACGGGCGATGTGGGGCTCGCCCACGGCCTGCAGCACGCTCGGGCGCTCCCGCGAGAGGGCGAGGAACTGGATCTGCTCGCCGACGACATAGCGCCGCGTCGCCGGCCTGTGTTCGACGAGCCCCTCGGCGACCAAAGCCTTCAGCATCCGGTGCACGGTCGGATGCGGCACGCCCGTCGACCGCGCAAGCGCCGACAGGCCGAGCCCAGCCTCCCGGCTCGCGGCCAGGATGCGCAGGATCTCGATCGCCCGTCGGAGGCTGCCGGTGCCTTGAACAGCGTCAGCTCTGACATTCGGGGATCTCATGCGACGCGGTCCACCTCAGCTCCATCGGTCTTGTCCATTATATGGACAGAAAATGAGGAATCCAGTTGTGCCCCACCTCGCGCTTCGATCCGATCAACGAGAACAGGCCCGGATAATCCGCCGGCGGGGAGGAAAAGTTCATGAGGCTGGCGAGCTTTCGCAGCGCCGAGGCGGAAGGCTATGGCGCGATCGTCGACGACGGGGTGATCGATCTCGGCCGGCGCCTGCCGGCCTTGCCCACCCTGCGACATGCGATTGCCGCGGGAACTCTTCAGACTCTGCGCGACGCGGCCAAGGGGCAGAGCGCCGACCATGCGCTCGCCGATGTCGAACTGCTGATCCCGATCCCTGCGCCGGAGAAAATCTGGTGCGTCGGCGTGAACTATGCCGACCGCAATGCCGAGTACAAGGACGGCTCGGACCTTCCGCGCTATCCGAGCCTGTTCTGCCGCTCGGCCTCCTCCTTCGTCGGTCACGGCGTCCCGCTCGAACGCCCAAAAGTCTCCGAACAGCTCGACTACGAGGGCGAGATCGCTCTGGTGATCGGCCGGGGCGGGCGCCACATCCCGCGCGAAAGCGCGTTGGACCACGTCTTCGGCCTGACGCTGTGCAACGAGGGCACGGTGCGGGACTGGCTGCGGCACGGCAAGTTCAACGTTACCCAAGGCAAGAATTTCGACCGCTCCGGCTCGATCGGTCCGTGGATCGTCACCTCCGACGACATCGATCTCTCGCGGCCGCTGGAACTGACGACGCGTGTCAATGGCGAGGAGCGCCAGAACGACACGACCGAGCGCCTGATGTTCCCGTTCGATCGGCTGCTCGCCTATCTCTCCACCTTCGCGACGCTGAAGCCGGGGGACATCATCGTGACGGGGACGCCGACCGGGGCCGGGGTTCGCTTCGACCCGCCGCGCTGGCTGAAGCCTGGCGATCTCGTCGAGGTCGAGGTTCCCGGCATCGGCCTGCTCTCCAATCGCGTCGTCGACGAAGCATAAGGGGCGACCATGCTCTCTGCCAACCAGATCGCCGCCGCGGCACGCGCCCTCGACGAAGCCGAGCGCAGCCGCGTGCAGATGGGCCAGCTCAGCCTCGCCCATCCGGGGCTGACCATTGACGATGCCTATGCCGTGCAGAGCGCCTGGATGGAGAGCAAGCTCGCCGCCGGGCGCAAGGTCATCGGCCGAAAGATCGGCCTCACCTCGCGGGCCATGCAGAGCGCAGTCAATATCGACGAGCCGGATTACGGAGTGCTGCTCGACGACATGCTCTTTCCGGATGGCGGCCGGATCCCGACCGATCGCTATATCGAGCTCAAGATTGAGGCCGAACTCGCCTTCGTGCTGAAGGACAGGGTCGCGGGGCCGCGCTGCACGGTCTTCGACGTGCTCAACGCCGCGGACTACGTCGTGCCGGCGCTGGAGATCCTCGATGCGCGCATTCAGCGCATCGACCCCGCCAGCAAGGCGACGCGCAAGGTCGTCGACCCCATCGCCGACAACGCCGCCAATTGCGGCATCGTCCTGGGCGGACGCCCCTTCCGGCCGCAGGACGCCGACCTGCGCTGGATCTCCGCCATCGTCAGCAAGAACGGCATGGTCGAGGAGACCGGCGTCGCCGCCGGTGTGCTCAACAACCCCGCCAACGGCATCGTCTGGCTCGCCGACAAGCTGGCCCCGCGGGGCGTGGTGCTGGAGCCCGGTCAGGTGATCCTGGCGGGATCCTTCATCCGCCCGATCCCCTGCTCCCGGGGCGACACGATCCATGCCGATTACGGACCGTTCGGCACGGTCTCCTGCCATTTCGCCTGAGGGGTCGCGATGACCAGACGCCAGAGCATCCATGTCGAGGGCTTCGGCCACAAGAACCCGATCCCTGCCGCCTGCCGCGTCGGCGACGTGCTGATGTCGGGCATCGTCTACGGGCTCGATCCGGAAACGGGCAAGCCGGCCGAAACGCTCGACGCGCAATGCGCGCTGATGTTCCGGCATATCCGCAGCATCATGCAGGAAGCCGGCGGCTCGACCGACGACATCGTCAAGGTGACGGTCTGGCTGTCCGACCGCTCGCAGCGCGAGCAGGTCAATCTCGAATGGCTCGCGATGTTCCCCGATCCCGCGAACCGCCCGGCTCGCCAGGCGATGGCTGGCGAACTCGACGGCGGCAAGCTCATCCAGTGCGACTTCGTGGCGGTCATGGAGGGTCGGGGCTGATGGGCGGGACGACCGACATCGCGGCTGCGGACCTGCCGGCCGAGGCGAGCTATCGCCTGCTGACCGGGCTCGTCGTGCCGCGCCCGATCGCATGGGTGACGACGATTTCGGCTGCCGGCACCGTTAATCTGGCGCCTTTCAGCCATTTTACCTTCGTCTCGCCGAAGCCGCCCCTGCTGGCGATCAGCGTCGGCCGCAAGGGCGACACCTACAAGGACACGGCCCGCAACATCCTCGCGAGCGAGGAATTCGTCGTCCACATCGCCGATCGTTCGTTGGTCGAACCGCTGCATGACAGCGCGAAGGAGTTCGCGCCTGAGGTCAGCGAGGTCGCGGAGCTGGGGCTGGAAACCGCGCCCAGCCTGCATGTCGCGGTGCCGCGGTTGGCCGCCGCGCCCGTCGCTATGGAATGCCGGCTGCGGCACTGCATCGAGTTCGGCGAGACACGCAGCCGCCTCCTCGTCGGCGAGGTGCTCGTCTTCCGCCTGCGGGACGGGCTGATGGCCGACGGCAAGGTCGATACCCGCGCGCTCGACCCGATCGGGCGCATCGCCGGCCCGAACTACACGACGCTCGGCGAGATCATGACGATGCGGGCGATCCACCAGACCTCCAAATCCTGATCGCGACCGGAGCCTTGTGATGGCGACCTACCTCCCGTTCGATCCCGCACCGCGCGCGCCGAAGTCGCCGCTGCCCGCCTTGGCCTGCGACAGCCAGTTCCATGTGCTCGGCCCCGCGGAGCGCTACCCGGTGCGCCCCGGTGCGGTCTACGAGATGCCGAGCGCCAGCATCGAAACCGCGCTCGCCATGCATGCGACACTCGGTATCTCCCGCGGTGTCGTCGTCCAGCCGACCACATACGGCGCCGATCACAGCGTCACGCTGGATGGTCTGGCGCTCGCCGGCCCGAACTATCGCGGCTGCGCCAACGCCGCCGTCTTCCAGGACCGTGGCGACGCCTATCTCGCAAAGCTCGACGCCGCCGGCGTGAAGGGCGCGCGCTTCACACGAGCGGGGCTTGGCATCGGCATGAGCGAGACGGAGTTCGAGCGCGCGCTCGCACGCATCCGCGAGCTCGGCTGGTATGTGAAGGTGCAGCCCGAGGTCGAGGGCATCATCGGCAACATCGCACCTTTCGAAGCGCTCGACCTGCCACTGGTGCTCGACCATATGGGCCGCCCCGATCCCGCCCGAGGAAAGGACGACCCCAGCCTCGCCAAGATCCTGCAACTGCTGAAACGCGACACGGTCTGGGTAATGCTCTCGCTCACCGAGAAGATCTCGCGGGCCGGCGCACCCTGGGACGACGTCATCCCGACCGTGGAGGCGCTGCTCGAGGCCGCACCCGACCGCATCATCTGGGGCAGCGACTGGCCTCATCCGGTCTCCGTCCGGCAGCCGCCGAACGAGGGCGATCTTCTCGACTTCCTGTTCCGTGCCGTGCCCGACGAGGCTCTGCGACGCGCCGTGCTCGTCGACAATCCTGCGAGGCTGTTCGGCTTCTGAGGCAAGCGGCGCAACAAAGACCCGACAATAAATTCTGGGGAGTGCAAGATGAAACGTCTCATGATCGGCGTCATCGCCATGGCCGGCATCGTCTTCGCGGGAGAGGCTGGGGCCCAGACATGGCCCAGGGGCATGGTTAAACTCATGGTACCCTATGCTGCCGGCGGCAATGTCGACGTCGCGGCGCGGCTTCTCGCCGAGAAGCTCCAGCGCGATACCGGGCAGGCCTTCGTGATCGAAAACAGGCCCGGCGCCGGAGGTCTGATCGGCAGCGAAGTGGTGGCGAAGGGCGAGCCGGACGGCAGCGTTCTGCTGGTCGGCGCCAACGGGCCGATCCTGTTCGCGCCCGAGATGGCCGCACGCCGCGCCTATGAATGGCGCAAGGATTTCGTGCCGATCACGACCCTGACCCTGACGCCGCTGATCCTGCAGGTGCATCCGGACCGGCCCGCGAAGAGCTTCGCCGAGTTCGTCGAGCTCGCGAAAACGCGCAATCCTCCGCTGAACATGGCGTCTCCAGGTGCCGGGACGACCAACCATCTGATCTCCGAGGTGATGCAATCCAAGCTTGGAGCGAGCTGGACGACTGTCCAGTATCGCGGCAATGCGCCAGCGACCAACGATCTTGTCGGCGGACAGGTCGATTTCAACCTGGACCAGCTCTCCGTCGCGTTGCCCTTCGTGACCACCGGCAAGACCCGCGCCCTCGCGGTGACGGGGGCGAAGCGGCTGCCGGAACTGCCGGACGTCCCGACATTCGTCGAGCTCGGCTATCCGGAATTCGACGGCCAGACCTTCACGGGCCTGATGGCGCCTGCCAAGACGCCGGAGCCTGTCGTCGCCGCGATCCATGCCGCGGTGACGAAAATCCTGAACGAGCCCGATACCGCCAAGCGCTTCGCCGATCTCGGCACCCGGGCCGCACCGATGGAGCGCGAGGCCTTCCGAGCCTATCTCGAGAAGGAGGACCAGAGCTGGGTGCCGCTCATCCGCAAGCTCAAGATTCAATTGCAGTAGGCAGGTTTACTAAGGCCTCCCTCCATCTCGCCCGGAAGCCGGTTGTCGGGCCGGGCTTGTCTGGCAGCATGCATCCTCAGCGATTACGACGGCACGGAAGGCAACCTAAGTTTCCCGATGCTGCGGGGGATATCGGCAACCGCCCACCGAGGTCGGCACCCTATCTTGGCTGGACGTCCATCGAGTCGATCCAGGCATTCGCCGCGATTATCTCCAGAGGGCCCGGTACTATTCGGAGGACGACCGGTACCTGCTGGAGAAGCTCGGGGGGAGCACTCGGAGGTGGTGATCGACGGGCGGCTGCATGGCTGCGGCCGAATGGCTGACGAGGCGTTAGGAATTCGCTTGCACCTCTATGCAACCATTCCATTCCCCGACAGTTAGATCGGGTTGGTCCCCTCGAGAGTTCCCATGACAAAAACTCTTGTTCTGGTCGTGGAGGATGAGCCACTCATTCGCATGAACGCGGTCGCGTTGATCGAGGAGGCTGGCTACGACGTCATCGAGGCAGCGCACGCCGACGAAGCCATCGAGCTTCTTGAGACCCGCCCTGATATCCGCGTCGTGTTCTCCGACATCGAGATGCCCGGAGGATCTATGGACGGCCTGAAGCTGATCCACGCAATCCGCAAGCGCTGGCCGCCGGTGACCTTGATCCTGGCGTCCGGCCGGGTCTCGCCGAGGGCGGAGGAGATGCCGTCCGAGACCGTCTTTCTGGAGAAGCCGTATCGCGAGGACGCGCTGCTGCATGCGCTGGCTGCCTGGCCGGCCGCAAACTTTCGGTCCAAGACTGCGGCGTGGTAGTGATTGCTTCCGATCTCCACAGGTCCCGCCATTGCACGACTTTCAAGATGACCTCGATGCGGTCGCCCAAATCGCGGCGGTGCCAAGCATTCTCGACGTGGTGTGCCGCATTACCGGAATGGGCTTCGCCGCCGTCGCGCGGGTCACCGACGACCGCTGGGTCGCCTGCGGGGTCCGCGACGAGATCGCCTTCGGTCTCCAGCCGGGCGGCGAACTCAAGATCGAGACGACTATCTGCAACGAAATCCGGGACCATCGCGAGATCGTGGTGATCGACAACGTCGCGGAGGACCCGGTCTACTGCTCCCACCACACGCCGGCGATGTACGGCCTCCAAAGCTACATCTCGATGCCGATCGTCCTGTCGGACGGCCGCTTCTTTGGCACGCTGTGCGCGATCGATCCAAAGCCGCACGTCGTCAGCACCCCTTCGACGATCGCCACTTTCAAGCTGTTTGCGGAGCTGATCGCCTTCCACCTCGACGCTCACCAGAAGTTGGCCGAAAGCCAGGCGAGCCTCGCAACCGAGGTCCAGACCGGCGAGACGCGGGAGCAATTTATCGCTGTCCTCGGCCACGACCTCAGGAACCCCCTCGCGTCGATCGATGCCGGCCTGCGCATGCAGGACCGGACCGAAGACCTGAACAAGATACGGTCGCTCACGAAGATGATGAGTTCCAGCGTCGTCCGGATGTCGGGCCTGATTAACGACGTGCTGGATTTCGCGCGTGGGCGCATGGGCAGCGGCATCGCGCTGAGGCGCCAAGTTGTCGGCGACTTGGAGAGCCGACTGGGCGAGGTGATCAACGAGCTTCGGACCTCACATCCCAACCGCGACATTCTTGCCGAGTTCGACATCGCGGGTGAGGTCCACTGCGACAACGCCCGCATCGCCCAGATGCTGTCCAACCTTGTGGCGAACGCGCTCACGCATGGCGCCGATGATCGCCCCGTCGTCGTGAGGGGAATGACGGCGCCCGGCGTCTTCGAACTCTCGGTTTCGAATTCCGGCGAAGTGATTCCGCCGGAGGTGGCGTCAGAACTATTCAAGCCCTTCGTCCGCGGCGCTGTGAGGCCAAGCCAACAGGGCCTCGGCTTGGGGCTCTACATCTGCTCCGAGATCGCCAAGGCGCACGGCGGCACGCTGGACGCCACGTCCACGCTCGAGGAGACCCGGTTCACGTTCCGGATGCCTAACTGACCGTCGCGGCCGCCTGCGAACCGCGTACCTTGATCGCGACTTGGGTCACCAACCAGCCTGGTCACGCCTAGGACGCCAGGTCGACGACCACAGGCTCGAGTCCGCAGGACCGGATGAAATCCAGCAGTTTGGCTGGCGATATCCCGGTGCTCTCGACGTTGGTCAGTGGGTGGAAGTTCATCTGCTCGGCGTCGAGCAAGGAAACGACAGCCGTAGTCAGCCCGGCCTAGTCGTTAATCAGCCCAAGTGGGCAGGGCGCCCGGCATCATGCCGAGCAGTTCGGGCATGCGCTCGCCCGAAGGCGAAGCCGGGCGGCCGCTAACGCTCATCGCTTAGTCGACATCATCCGCTTTCCACGCATCTAAGCCATCGCGAGGTTTGTCGAAGAGGGTCCTCGCCAGCGCCATAAGCGCAGATCTCGGGCGTTCGAGAAGCGCATAGCGCTGCGTAAAAGGGCGGTTTGATAGCACATCCGCGCGCCGGCTATCATGCAAGGAGCGATCGATAGAGTTCCCAGTATCGATCGGCCATGCGGTCCACAGTGAAGCCCGCGGCGACTGACGAGCGGCAGGCGGCGCGATCGATCTCGTCGAGGCGCCCAATCGCGTCCACGGCCTCATCGAGGCTATCGACCAGAAAGCCCGTCACCCCATGCTCGATCAGTTCCGGCATCGAGCCGCGCCTGGAGGCGATGACCGGTGTTCCGCAGGCGAGAGCCTCCACGACCGATAGGCCGAAAGGCTCCTCGAAGTTGATGAGGTGGAGCAGGGCTCGCGCGGAGCCCAGAGCTTTCGTGCGGGCAGTCCTGCCGACCGGGCCAAGATAGGCCACGGAACGATCGTCGAGAGCGGGCAAGACATGCTCGTTATGGTAATTCTGGTCCTGCACGATGCCCGCCATGACCAGCCGTCGGCCTACGCGGCGTGCTGCCGTGATCGCCTCGGCCGCCCCCTTGTCGGGATGGATCCGGCCGAAGAAGAGGAGGTCTTCGCTGCCATCGGGATCAAAGGGAAAATCCTCCAGTCTGATCCCGTGATGGATCGTCGCCGCATAGCGCAAATCGGGATGCCGGTCGGCAGCGCTGATCGCGACGTAGTGGACGCGATCCTCATACGCCTTGAAGGCGGGCAGGATCCGGCCCGAGGAGAAGCCATGGATCGTGGTCACCACCGGCGTCTCGACCAGCCGCGAGAAGGCGAGCGGCACGAAATCGGCCTGATTATGGATGAGATCGAACTCGTTTGCGCGTTCGAAGACATGGGCAACGTGGAGCATCTCCCAGACCTTGGCATCGATGGTGGGGTCTTCGGAATACGGCGCCGGGCAAACACCCGCGAGCGTGCCCGCCGTCTGGCTGTCCCTGGTGGCAAATAGGGTGACGTCGACGCCGCGCGCCACCAGCGCCTCGGTCAGGAGACTGGTCACCAGCTCCCATGGACCATAATGGCGCGGTGGGGTGCGCCAGGAGATCGGCGCCAGCATGGCGATGCGCAAACGGTCGTCCTTTCCTAAATCATCGGCCCGAAAAGTGGATTGCGGTTTTCGGAAAATCTGATGAAAAAATAAAAGCCGTGATCAGGCTTCTAGGATCACGCCCTCATTCGCCCGCAGCAGCAGCGCATTATCCTCGACGAGCGTCGACTCGGCGATCGTCGACAGGATCGGCCGGCAATTGCTTGCCCAGCCCGGCAATTCGAGACGCTGTCCATCTGTCCCGATATTAAGCGCCACGATCAGCCGCTGCACCCCGTGCCGGCGCTCAAAGGCAAGCACATCGCCTGTAGAGTCCAGCAGCGTGAAATCGCCGATCTCCAATGCCGGATGCGCGCGCCGGAGGGCCAGCAACCGGCGATAGAGCGCCAGAATCGAGGCCGGCTCCTCAGCCATGACCGCAACGTTGCGCGCCGGCCAATCGGCATTCAGCGGCAGCCAGGGCGAGGCGGTGCTGAAGCCCGCATTCTCGCTTCCGTCCCACGGCATCGGTGTGCGGACAGGATCGCGACCGAGGCCGAGCCCGGGCTCTCGCAATTCGCGGGGGTCCTGAACCCGGCCGGGCGGGATCTGGAAATCGCTCAGGCCGAGTTCGTCGCCATAATAAAGGGTCGGCGTGCCCCGCAACGTCAGCAGGAGCATTGCAGCGATGCGAGCCTGCGCCCGACCCAGTTTGCTGGCGACGCGCGGCCGATCATGGTTGCCGAGCACCCAGTTAGGCCAGGCACCCGGTGGAAGCGCCGCCTCGTAGCCGGCGATCAAATCCGCAAGAGCGCGCGCCTGCCAAGACGCATCGATCAGTTGAAAGTTGAGTGGCAGATGCACGCCTGCCCGCTCCTGCCCGTAATATTGCATCAGCCGGTCGACCGGCAGGTAGATCTCACCGATCAGCACGCGCTCGTCCCGCTCTGCCGTTCCATAGCTCTCGGCGATGGCGCGCATCTCCGCGGCAAGCGCATGCACTTCGGGCTGGTCGGTCGAATGGAGCTGGAGCACGCGGTGCATTTCGCCCATCGCAGGCCGATAGGCCGGATTGGGCGGATTGTCGGGATAATCCGCTGCCTTGATCAGGTGCCAGAGCACGTCGATACGGAAACCGTCGACGCCGCGATCGAACCAGAACCGCATCACCTCGTGCATCGAAGCCTGCACGGCGGGATTGCGCCAGTTGAGGTCCGGCTGCTCCTTCAGGAAGGCGTGGTAGTAATATTGGCCAGAGGCTTCGTCCCACGCCCAGGCCGAGCCACCGAAATCACTGATCCAGTTGTTGGGTGGCCCGCCATCGGGGGCAGGATCGCGCCAGAGGTACCAGTCCCGTTTCGCAGCGTCGCGCGAGGAACGGCTCTCCACGAACCAAGTATGGCGGTCGGAGGTATGGTTTGGCACGAAGTCGAGCAGAACCTTGAGCCCGCGGGCGTGGGCGCGGGCCAAAAGATCGTCGAAATCGGCAAGAGTGCCGAAACGCGGGTCGACATCGCAGTAATCGGCGACGTCATAGCCGAAATCCGCCATCGGCGAAGGGTAGACCGGAGAGATCCAGATGGCGTCGATGCCGAGGCTGGCCAGATAGTCGAGTCTGTGCGTGATGCCTTTGAGATCGCCGATGCCGTCGCCGTTCGTGTCCTGAAATGAACGCGGATAGATCTGGTAGATCACGCCCGTCTGCCACCACGGAGCGGTCATACCAACCGCCTCCTGTGTATGCGGTTTCGTCCGATGCCACGCCGCTCCATCAGGTTGTCTCGCTGTCAGCTTGGATCGTCCCGTAGCGCCCGTCTGCAAGTGCCGTGGGTAAAACGCTCTATTTCGGCGAGTGCATCATCAAGCGTCTTGAAGGGGCCGCGTTTCATGGACCCCATCGTCTGCGGCGCTTGGCCCGCAGGTTCGATCCTGAATTCGCCGGTGGGTTCTTCGGCATGCCCCATGGGCCGGCTAGGCCGGTGACGACGCGTATCGCGCCATCACCATCGGGGCAGTCGATCCGGTTTACTGGATGACCTGAACGATGCGACCCGTTCTGGGATCGACCAGCACGGTGCGGTTGTTGACCACCGTGTAGCGATAGCTCGTCTCGCCATATTCGCGCGGCACGTCGTAATAGACGACACCTTCACTCGGCAGCGTCGTGCCGACGACCACGGGCTCGGCATAGGTGTATGACGGGCGACGCTGCTCCACGACATAAGTCTGGAAGCGCGGCGTCTGGTCGCCGATGATCGCACCGACCACCGCCCCGCCGACACCGCCGACGACGGCGCCGATCGGACCGCCGACGATCGCGCCGCCAACCGCTCCGGTCGCCGCGCCGCCGACTGCCCCACCTTGGGCTGCCGGTGCATTCTGAGCGAAGGTCGTTGCAGGAATGGCAGCGATTACGGCAACAAGGAAAAAAGTCTTGAGCATGGAAGTAATCCTTCGCATGAGTCAGCCGGAAGGAAAATCCCGCAAGATGACCATCTATGTCGGAAACGTATCCAAAACAAAAAAGTTCCAGTTGAATATTTCGATAATAAAATAAAGTAGCTCACATAATTTTATGAGTATCCGGACGAATTCTCATTGTTACGCAAGAATCGGAATTTTGATGGTCCTGAGTAATCGCAGGCTTCGAGCAGCGGCGCGCTATTCCCCCGCCCGCCGCTCGCTCCGATGGGGCACGGACCAGCAAATGAAGATTGTGCATCGCAACATAATCAGCGCGCGGCCGTTGGGCTCGTGTCAGCGCCATCTCGGCATGACCCGCAAAGGACAGCCGCGATGCGCAATCTCTCTGACACGATCGCACGCCTGAATCGGTTCATATGGCGGCCGGAGGTCCGGCAATGCCTTCCCGACTGTCGCCGCTCGCCAAGTTCGGCGCCAATCCAGGCGCGCTTCGGGCGTACACCTATGTTCCCCAAGGTTTGCCGGAACAGGCGCCGCTGGTCGTCGTACTACATGGCTGCATACAAACGGCGGCCGCATACGACCATGGCGCCGGCTGGTCCCAGCTTGCGGACCGACACGGCTTCGCGCTTCTCTACCCCGAGCAACAGCGGGCCAACAACGCAAACCTCTGCTTCAACTGGTTCGTGCCCGAAGACATCCGGCGAGGCTCCGGAGAGGCGCTTTCGATTGCGCAGATGGCCGGGACAATGATCGAGGCCCATGGGCTCGACCGACGGCGGGTCTTCATCACCGGGCTTTCGGCCGGCGGCGCGATGACCTCGGCGATGCTCGCAACCTATCCCGAGCTCTTCGCGGGTGGCGCAATCGTTGCGGGGCTGCCTTTTGGATGCGCGACTTCGATCCCCGAAGCGTTTGACAGGATGCGGGGCCACGGACTTCCCGCGGAGCGAGACCTCGAGGCCATGGTGCGTAGCGCGTCTAGCCACCATGGGCCTTGGCCCACGCTCTCGCTTTGGCATGGCGCAGCCGACCAGACCGTTGCTTACGCGAACATGGACGCCATTGTTGCACAATGGAGGGGCCTTCATGGGCTGCAGCGCGTAAGCCCTGAGAAAAACGCGATAGGCCTGCATTCCCAGCGGGTCTGGCGCGATGACGCCGGCGTTCCAAAAATCGAGGCGTTCAGCGTCGAGGGCATGGGGCACGGCACGCCCCTTGGCAGTGCGGACGATATCGGGGCTTCAGGAGCTTTCATGCTCGAAGCGAGGATCTCATCGACACGTCACATTGCCCGGTTCTGGCAGTTGACCGAGACGGGATCCGAACTTTCGTTGACCACCAATGGCGAAAAACTGAAATCCGAAGCCACGCCTGAGCGTGTCGGCGACAAACCTGCCGCCCCCTTCTCGCAGCTTCGGGCGTCCGCTACTGGCGTGGGAAAGGTGATCGAGGACGCGCTGCGAGCGGCGGGGCTCATGCGCTAGTCCCGATGGGATAGACCGTGGTGCTCTGTGTCGCTGCAGGATGGAAGGCCTGCCGAGCGGCACTCGGCAGGCCTGGCCGAAATGCACGCGCGTGCGCCATGCCGAGCAAGTCCGATGCAGGCGATCGCTGCTTGAGCAGGTCTGGAACGCTTCGCTGCCAGGTGTGAGCGCAACCTGTCGAGGGTATCGCGAATATAAAGGGGTCACCACGTACTGTTCAAGCAACTTGATGCGCATGCTGAGAGCTGGTTGAGACCATCTCAGATTATGAGCCGCCCGACGAAAATTTAATCCTGCGGCGAGAACAACAAGGCATTCCAGGGATCGCGATTGGATTTCCATCTCAAAGAACGTTCGACGGGCGTCATCGTGCTTTAATCGTAACTTTCGACTTCGTCCGCCTCATCATCGTATATCACCTTCATGAGCAGCACATACCGATTGAGCGAGGCCATGCTCAAATCGCGCAGGCACCTCACCTGAAGTTTAAGAGCCTCTGCGCGAATGACCCCGCGAAACTCGGGCGTGTGGAGATTGAGCCTCTCGCTCCAGTCGAGCAAGCCATGCAGCTGCCTATCCCAGGCAGAACAGGTCCGGGTTTGAAATGTCTTACTCGGCGTCAGTTCCGAGGCCTTGGCGAGAGAGATTGGTGCCAGACCTACGCATGCGCAGAACAATAACATTGAAAAACAGTCTACTGACCCCTTATGCATCGGAGTGCCTCGGTTATTTGTTTTTGCTGCGGGATTATCATTCATTATGCTATGCAATGTTTTGTCTAATCGCTTTAGTTGCTTGATATTCGATATTAATTAATTCGAGAAGGCGAAATATATTTATTGGAAATAGTATCAAATGAAGTAATAGTATCGGGTATAATAATGAAATTATGCCGTATATTATAAATAGTACGTTTGCAGAAATGGCGTATATCCTCGTTGTTTTCATGCTTTTATTATAGAAAGCCAATATTGTACAAATTGCTGCTAGTAGACCTACAATGTCTACTTTATTTATTTGCGATAATTGTTCGTAGCTTGGCATATTGATAACAAGCTCCGATATTTCTTGGATCCAGCTGCGATAGTTACTATTATATATAAATCCGTTTCCGAGATTATGGTGGCGCAACAACAGCGGAATCTGAGCGCAATTAACTTGCCACATTCAAATTGGTTGAGGTGGCTATTTGATAGGCATTTCTAAGATTTCTGCCAATTCTGTCAAAACGCTGCGAAAAGTGTCTATGCTGAGACGACTAGAGGGCCCACGGGGAACGAGCCAATGAACACGGCTGCGATCGATCCTGCCCAGTTGACGATGTTCGATGTCATCCAAGCGAGACAACCCGAGGATTTGGAGGGCTCGTTCCGGATTAGCGAACGCGTTGCAAAATCGAGCCGGATCTACACCTACCAGCTCCAGAGCAGAGCGCTGTGGCGAGCCAGCTTCGCTAGACCATTTTTTACCCTCGCAACCCGTAGCACCGGCGCAATCGTCGCGAGCTACGCCAACAGCAGCTTTGCAACCGAGCTCTCCATCGACGGCGACGAAGGCGACCTTTTTTGCTTCACATCGATCCTCGCCGGCCACATGGCGTTGGCTCAACGAGGAAAGCACGCGACAGCCATGAGAGGCCAGGGTTTCGCGTGGCGCCCGAGCCGGGGAACTCAGCTCCTGATTGGCGATGACAACGCGCGCACAAATGTCTTCTTGAGGGTTACGGATGTCGAGGATGGGCTGGTACGCATGCTCGACGAACCGCTCCGCCAGCCACTAGAATTCGCGCCCAGCGTCGACTGGAGCAGAGGGCTGGCAGCGAGCCTCAAGAGTCAGCTGGATTTTGTGTTTAACGACTTCCGGCGAGAGGACGGCGTGGTCAGCAGCCCCGTAGCACTCGCGTCCTTGATCGATCTGTTGGTCTCGCTTGTGCTACGCGGCACGTCGCACAACTATTCCAATTGGTTGGCGAAGGGCTCTTCCGGGACCGTCCCGGCCTACATTCGGCGTGCGGAGGATTTCATGCGCGAAAGTGCCACTGAACCGATCCGCATGGCTCATGTCGCGGCAGCAGCTGGATGCAGCCTGCGGACCCTTGACGATGCGTTCAAGCAATTCCGCGGCAGCACGCCGTTGGGCGCGTTGCACGCCATTCGACTAGAGTTAGCGCGCGAAGAGCTAGCTCTTGGCGTGCTAAGTGATTCTGTCACTACCGTCGCTCGCCGATACGGCTTCACCAATTCGTCGCGGTTTGCCAAGGTCTTTCGCCGTCGCTTCGGCGAAACGCCGATGGAGGTCGCGCGACGCGCCTCGCGCTCTTTGTGGCGAGACGTTTAGCGGAACTGCTGGCGGTCCTGTGGATAGTCCCCTTTTCTTTTCGAACTCGTCCGGGCTGAGATAGCCAATAAACGAGTACGTGCAGTTCGTGTTGTAGAACCTTTCAATCTAACCGAGTACATTGGCTCTGGCTGTGTTGTAATCTGCCGTCAGCGCCCTTGATGCCATTCAGAGGGAGGAAGGATTTCTGGATCATCACAGCCCTTATGGAACGCAGATGAGTCAAAACCAAAGGCCGCGCCAGTGAACCCCAGGCCGGAGAAAGCACCGGCAGAGCAGGTCGTGAAGGACATCCGCCGAGCGACGCGCCGAAGCGATGAGCATGCATCTGCCGACGATCTGATTTTCAAAAGCAGCCGATCCACTCCCGTTTCGTCCAAGGTATTAGCTGCCGAAAGCGGACTGTAGAGAGGTCTGTATCGGGCCACTCTTGCTCGTTGGCTGGATCGCAGACCGGACTGCCCAAGAGCCGACGTCCCGGGAGTCCGGAAGGGCCAGAATCTGACGTTCGTCAGACCCCTCCTTGTTGGTTCAATCGCGCCACTAGCGGAAGTTGGGGCCTAGCCAGGAAGCAGACATTTCGCGCGGACGGAGTGGGCGGCAGTTCGCGACCCATGTCAGACGTTGGCCGCGAGTCCGCATTTCGAACCAGGCTGACGCTTCCCGACGTTGAGAGCGTCCGCTCTCGGGCGATCAAACCGCGGTTCCCGGCGGCGAATTGCCATATTGATGTGGCGCAGCCAGCGAGTACCCGCCATGACAGTCAGGAGCTATAATTCGACTCAGCTCATAAGGCATTCTAATTAAATGGCGCAGCCGAACTTCAATGATCTGGCCGCCTTCGCCATGGTCGCGAAGGAGCGTAGCTTCACCAAGGCCGGTGCCAAGCTGGGAGTCTCGCAGTCCGCACTCAGCCAGACCATCAAGGCTCTCGAGGAACGCCTGAAGCTTAGGCTTCTAACGCGCACCACCCGAAGCGTCGCTCCCACCGAAGCCGGCTTGCGCCTTCTCGAAACCATCGCGCCGCGCTTCGACGAGATCGAGGCAGAGATCGCAGCGCTTGGCGAATTGCGGGGCAAGCCGGCCGGGACGATCCGCATCACGGCCGGCGAACATGCTGCGATCGCAGCTTTGCAGCCAGCCCTGCGCCGCTTGCTGCCGGATCATCCCGACATCAAGGTCGAGATCATCGTCGACTATGGCCTCGTCGACATCGTGGCGGCGGGCTATGATGCGGGGGTGCGTTTGGGCGAGCAGGTCGCAAAGGACATGATCGCCGTCCGGATCGGGCCGGAGATGCGTATGGCCGTGGTCGGATCGCCCGCCTATTTCAAACGCTACGGTGTTCCGGAAACGCCGCAGGACCTGACCTCCCACAACTGCATCGCGTCTCGTCTCCCCACCTATGGCGGCCTGTTTCCCTGGGGCCTCGAAAAGGATGGGCGCGAGGTCAAGGTACGTGGTGAAGGGCAACTCGTGTTCAATAGCCTCGCACTTCGGCTGAACTCAGCGCTCGACGGGCTCGGCCTTGCCTACCTGCCGGAGGACCAGGCGATCCCGCATATCCGCACGGGAAAGCTCATACGCGTGCTCGACGATTGGTGCCCGCCGTTTCCCGGCTACCACCTCTACTATCCGAGCAGACGGCATTTCTCCTCGGCTCTCTCCCTGCTGGTCGATGTCCTGCGCTACCGGGGTTGACGCTGCCAGAAGCGGATACCCTCTCCTATCCAGCCCTCTGCGCTGGTGCCGATGCCAGGACCGAAGCCGTGCGCGACATCCGGGTAAACCCTGTACTCGGTCTCGGCGCCCATGCTGCGGAGAATGGCGATGCGCCGCTCCATCGACGCCGGCGGTGCAATACCATCGTGCGCACCGACGACGGCGAAGGTGGGCGGCTCCACGGCCCCGACATCGGCATGAGCGGTGTAGGCCATGATGGCGGCAGCGGGCCGGGGCAATTCGGGTCCACCGAAGCGGGCCGCACCGTGGCTGCCGATGAATGCCGCCATGCGCGCGCCGGCGGAACTGCCCCAGAGCGAATATGCGCGGGTATCAACCTGCAGCACGGGGGCGTTCCGAAACACGAAGCCGATTGCGGCCGCCAGATCCCGGGTGGCTGTTTCTCCGCCCATTCCGGCCCGGTATTTCAGGACGAAGGCGTTCAACCCGGCGCGGCTGATCTCGGCCGCGTAGGGGAATCCTTCATGGACCGATCCGACATAGGCAAAACCGCCTCCTGGAGCGATGATCGCGAACGGTGCGCCGGGCGTGCCGCGCAGGAAGAACAGTCCCGCATGTAACTTGCTCGGGTCGACGCGTCGCTCCTCGTCGTCATAGAGCTCGTAGAAGATCTGCCGGCCGCGACCTGCGTCCTCGATCAGTCGGTTGAGCGCGGCAACGGTCGAGGGGATGTCGACCTGGGTATGGTAGGGCAGCAGGCTGGCGATCGAGGAAAGCCTGGCGCTCTCGTCGAGCGCGCGATCGTCCCAGGGCAGTATCCGACGACCGAACCCGGTAAATGCCGGATGAGAGACCAACTGCCCAAGGGTGGCGTCACCGGTCAGAGGCTGATGCCGCGGAGCCGTCTCGGCCGATGCCTGGGTCGAAGCCGAACACAGTGCTGCCGTGGCGAGCCACTCACGCCGTGATAGACGCGTCGTCATGGTGATACGGTCGTCGGAACGGGCCGGGCGTCGCGGCTTCGGCGGCGGCCGAAATCGATCAGCCTCATGCCATAATACGTGCCCGACATGACCAGCCCGGCGATGGCGCCGACATGAATGAAGAAGCCCGCGACCGACTCTTCAAAGTTCCACCAGTCGAGGCTCATCTGCATGGTCAGCTTCATCCCGATGCCCAGAACGAGGCAGCTCCAGATGCCGTAAGCAGCCACTGCGCCCGTGAACGCGCGCAGGAACCAGGTCCTGGTCGGACCGGTGTCGCGAATACCGAAGGCCACCCTCGCCAGCCCCATGAGCATCGGCCAGCGCAGGCCGAGATGCACCGCCACGATGACCAGAACCCAGTAGGCGGCGACGGTATGGATCTGGCGCACGGTGAACCCGCCCCAGGGAGGCAGGAAGGATGCGAGCGCATTCGAGATCAGGATGCTGGTCGTCAGCAGCGCCAGCATCGCAAGAAGGAGTCCGCCGGTGAGGAGGGCGTTGAAGAGGCTGCGGGGCTCGCGCCGTGTCCTCGGGAGACTGCCGTACCAGCGACGATTGAACACGTTGTGCGCGATCAGCAGCACGAACATGAGCGTGCCCGCGATCTCGTGTGCGACATTGCCGAGCCACCAGTAGGACAGGCCGAGCACGAGCAGGACGGCTGCGAGACCGTCCAGCCAGAGACGAAGGGCGAAGAACCGGCTCATCGTAAAGCCTATTCGACCGGTTTGCCGTTGAAGCGCGGGATCCGATAGGCCGTGTAGAGATAATCGCTGCCGGCCTGACTGCTGTGGCAGCTCGCGCAGCGCGCTGTGTTCTCGGCGGTGTTGATCTTTCCGTCCGGCCAAAACCACTGATACTGCCAGTCGCCGGTCCGGCGGCGCTCGTCGTAGTCGGCGCCCCAGCCCTCGCCCTTCTCCATGACGAAGTAGCGGAACAGCTTGCCGTCCCGGAAGTCGACCAGCACGAAATGCGTGCCCGGCGGGATGGGCTGGCGGTTCTTGACCGCCTCCAGCGCCTGCGGCGTCGTCATGATGTGCTCGGTGACGTTGCCGCGCCGTACGGTAGTGTAGTGGACCAGCTTATCGAGATCCGGAAGCGTCGCCCGGGTGGACTCCGCATGCACCTGCCAGCCGACGCCGAGAACGATGGTCATCGCGGCGGCCGTCACGGCCGCCTGGGTAGCGCGTTTCATCCTGGATCCTCAGCGGCCGTATTGCTGGTCGGAGACGTGCTCCATCCAGTCGACGGTCTTGCCGTCCAGAGATTCGGAGATGGCGATATGCGTCATCCCGGAAGCCGGCGATCCGCCATGCCAGTGCTTCACGCCAGGAGGAATCCAGACGGTATCCCCTGGCCCAATCTCCTGAATCTCGCCGCCCCAGTGCTGCACCCGACCGACGCCGTGGGTGACGATCAGGGTCTGGCCAAGCGGATGGGTGTGCCAGGCGGTGCGCGCACCGGCTTCGAAACTGACCGCGCCCCCACCAACGCGCGCCGGAGCCGTTCCCTGGAACCTCCCTGTCACCGAGACCTTGCCGGTGAAGTTCTGGGCCGGGCCGTCGGTCGGCTTCTGCGCGGAGGCGCGCTGGACCGCCACCTCCTGGTTGCTCTGAGCGAGCGCTGCCCCGAAAGGTAGCGCCATCGCGGCGAAGATCAGGGCGGGAGTGAGCATGATGGGGCTCACTTCTGCTTGAAAACGTCGCGGGCGACACCGATGGCGGTGATGGCATTCGGCCAGCCGGCGTAGAAGGCGAGCTGCGTGATCGCCTCGACGATCTCCTCTTCCTTCACGCCGTTCGTGCGCGCCAGCGCGATATGCGAACGAAGTTGCTCGGGCCGGTTCAGCGCGATCAGGGCGGCAACCGTGATCAGGCTGCGGTCGCGCTTGGCCAGTCCCGGCCGCTCCCAGATGTCGCCAAACAGCACGTTGTCGGTGAGCTCGGCCATCTTCGGGGCGATGTCCCCCATGAGTTGCTGCGCCCTGGACGGCGGCTTCGCCGTCGCCGGCTGTGCCGGGGTTTGCGCTTGGGCGGAGCCCTCGAATGGCGCCGCACCCAGGAGCAGGGCGGCAACCGACGCGTTGCGGATGGTTCGCATGGCAGACCTCATTCGCGTTTGGAGATGGCTCAACTTCGGCGGTACGGAAGCGTCCGGGCGAAGAACGGGGCCAGCTTGCCCATGGCGGCATCGACGTATTTCGGCACCCAGTAGGTCTCGATATGCGTCGCGCCCTCGATCTCGAACAGCTCCTTGTCCGTGGTGCCGGTCGCCTTGGGGAAGGCCTCTTTGGTCATGTAGAGGCTGTCGGCCTTGCTGCCGGCGATCATCAGCAGGGGCTGGTCGATCAGCTCGATCTGATCGGTGGCATCCATAGCCCTGCCGATACATCTCGAAGGGCAGCTTCGCGATCTGCTCGTCGGTCAGGTTGGCGTCTCCGGAGTAAAGGATCTCGCCACCTGCCACTTCCTGGGCGCGCGCCTGCGAGACCTGCCGCAAGCGG
Organism: Bosea sp. NBC_00550; assembly: GCF_026020075.1. Lineage (NCBI taxonomy): Bacteria > Pseudomonadati > Pseudomonadota > Alphaproteobacteria > Hyphomicrobiales > Alloboseaceae > Allobosea > Allobosea sp. NBC_00550. The sequence continues at coordinate 2,334,999 of NZ_CP102772.1, read as the reverse complement.
TCCTGGATGGTGTTCAGCTGCGAATCCGCGAAGCCGTTGCGGCGCACGCGACCGGAGTTGAACATGCTCAGCGTCGCGATCGACCTGAACCGCTTGTCGACCTTCGCTGCGGCAAGCGCGTAGCCGCCGCCGCCGCAGAGGCCGAGCAGACCGATCCGGGCGACATCGACGCCCGGATAGCGGGTGACGTAGTCCGCCATGCCATGGATGTCCTCGATCCGGTTCTGGGGCTTGTCCACGCTGCGGGGCTGGCCGCCGCTCCCGCCCTGATAGGCGGCGTCCGCTGTGATCGCGATGTAACCCTCGCCCACCAGCCGTTGGGCATAGAGCCCCGCGACCTGCTCCTTCACGCCGCCGTTCGGATGGGCGACGACGATAGCTGGATAGCTCTTGGCAGCGCTGTACCCGGCCGGGGTGTAGACGTTGGCGACGATGTCCAGCCCGCCCAGCTTGTAGGTCACGGGGTGGATATCGACCTTGCCGGGCTCGTTGCCGGTGATCGCGCCCTCATAGACCAGGCCGAAGGGATTCTTCCTGTTATCGGCGGCGCGGGCGTCCCCGGCGGCAACGCCAGTGGCTGCGGCAGCGGCGGCCGTCTTCATGACGGTTCGACGGGTCATCATGGTCTTCCTTTCGAATGCAGTGCTTTGGAGGCCGGGCGCGAGGCGCCGCCAGCGTCAGTCGAGCTTCTTCTCGGCGAGGAACTTCGAGACCAGGTCGGCGATCTCGACATTGTTAAGGTCGGAGAACGGGAAGTGCGTGTTGCCGCGGATGCCGATCTCGGGGAGGTGTACGAGGCGCGCATCCCCGCCGTGCCGGTTGACGGCCGCGACCCAGAGCTTCGCCATCGCCAACCGGACGCGCCAGTTGTCTTGCCCACGCTCCGTGGTTGGCTCGACCGAAAAATTGTCGCCGTAATAGATGACGATCGGGATGCGGGTGAGCTTCTGGAAATCAGCCGAAGGCACCGCCTCGGGCGACAAAGTCCCGGCAGCGCTCGGCATGGCCGGGGGCAGTTCGCCCTCCGGGAAAATGAAGCCGCTGCCCGGCTCGAAAGCGACGATCGCCTTGACGTTGGCGTTCTTGATCGCCGTCAGCCAACCCGGACCGCCGCCTTGGGAATGCGTGAACAGGATCGCCGGACCGGTCTTGGCGAACAGCGCCGCCATCGCGTTGGAAATGACGCCGGCATCGTAGGGCCCGGTATTCGGCGTGACCGAGCGGAAGAACTGGTCCAGCGTCTCCGGCTTGCGGTCGAACTGGACGTTATCGAAGAAGTTCGGCCATTTGCCGAGCCGGAACTGATCGAAGAAGAGTTGGTCATAGGGGGTGGGTTCGATCGTCGTCCCGACCGTACTGTTGCCGGCACGTCCGCGCCGCGGCTGGTCGACGAGATAAACCGGGAATCCGCCGCGCAGGAACAGGGTCTGGAAACCCTCGCGCCCGTCCGAGGTCGTCTCCCAGCTTCGCGCCGACTGGAAGGCGCCGTGCAGCATGACGATCGGCAGCGGCTTGGGATTCTGGGGAACCTGATAGAAGGCGTAGAGATGGTCGCCATGAAGGCTTTGCCCTTCGGCCGTGGGCTTGTCGTTAGCGAAGTTTCCGGGGGTGCTCACCACCGTGCCGCCGACGGCGAAGCTGCCTTGCTCTTGGATCGTCAGAAAGCCGGGTTTGGCAGCCTGTTGCGAGAACGCCGGTGTTGAACCCATCAAGCCCCCCGCGAGAAGGAAGGGCGCAATAAGGAGTTTGGTATCGATGGAAGGCATTCGCCCCTCGTTCGCCGCATCAGCTCACGAGGAACCTAGTCTCCTATGCACTCTTCGATTAGCCATCTGGATTCAATAGGCTTGATAAGTCCGGCTAATTAATGCAGTGGCGATCCGGCGGGCTCCATGTCTGCTTCCTGAAGATGCCCAAGTCCCGCTACGGGCGCGGATCGGCAGATACTGAGCGTGCTGCAGAACTTCTGCTTCCCACCCAAGCTGGCCGTGGTCGAATGGCGAAACTGGCACGGCGGGTGCCCGCCGTGCCCAAGGTCATAGGTCCGTTTGCTCCGAAAGGAGAAGCGCATCGTCTAGGTAGCGCACGGTGCTTTCCAGTTTCGTATGGCCTAGAACAAGCTGGCATGCACGCAGATTGCCGGTGCGCTTGTAGATCAGCGCGACCTTTGTTCGGCGGAGACTATCCGTTCCGTAGAGCGCTAGGTCCAAAGCCGTCATTTCGGGCGAAGCGGAACGCAGGCCCGAGAATCCCTGGCAGGAAGAAACTCCGATGCGTTGCTCGTCGGGAGATGCTCGGGTCAAGCCCGAGCATGACGGCCTCCTGCGGCCGCACCGTATTGCGACCGTCATCGAAAGGTGGTCCTTTCCGCGCCCGCAACAGGGAATCGACCATGAGCGAAGCCGTTCTCGGAATCATCGGCGGATCGGGCATCTACGATCTGCCGGGTATCAGCGACCTCCGCGAGGAGCGGATCGACAGCCCCTGGGGCGAACCCTCCGACGCATTGCGGATCGGCCGCATCGGCAAAACCAAGATCGTCTTCCTGCCACGGCACGGCCGCGGCCACGCGATCCCGCCCTCCGAGATCAACTACCGCGCCAATATCGACGTGCTGAAGCGGGCGGGCGTGACCGACCTCGTCTCGCTCTCGGCCTGCGGCTCCTACAGGGCGGAGCTCTATCCGGGGCTTTTCGTGCTGGTCGACCAGTTCGTCGATCGCACCAGCCGGCGCGAGAGCTCGTTCTTCGGCAAGGGCTGCGTCGCCCATGTCTCCGTCGCCCACCCGGTCGGCCCGGCCCTGCAGTCGCGGATCGCAGCGGCCGCCGAAGCGGAGGAGCTGCCCTTCGTGCGCGGCGGAACGCTTGTCACGATGGAGGGGCCGCAGTTCTCGACCTATGCGGAATCGATGACCTATCGCGGCCTCGGCTACGACCTGATCGGCATGACGGCGATGCCGGAAGCCAAGCTCGCGCGCGAGGCCGAGATCACCTACGCCACCGTCGCGATGGTGACGGACTATGACTGCTGGCACGAGCTCCATGGCGCGGTCGATGTCGCCTCCGTCGTGGCAGTGCTGCACGAAAATGCCGACAAGGCACGCCGCCTCGTCGCGCGACTGGCGGCCGATTTCCCGACCGAGCGCGAAGCCTGCCCGGCCGGCTCGCATAATGCCCTCGACAATGCGATCATCACCGCGCCTGCCTTCCGCGATCCGGCTCTGCTGGCGAAGCTCGATGCGGTAGCCGGGCGCGTGCTCAAGGCCTGAGTCATGGCTGTGCCCTTGACGAAGCCGGCTCGGCGTCCGACCAAGGCGTCCGTCACCACGCCCGAGACGACGCCCATGAACCTCGCCGACAGCATCCGCGCGATCCCGGACTATCCCCGGCCCGGCATCGTCTTTCGCGACATCACCACGCTGCTCGGCGATGCGCGGGCCTTCCGCCGTGCCGTGGACGAGCTGGTGCAGCCCTTCGCCGGGCTGAAGATCGCCAAGATTGCCGGCATCGAGGCGCGGGGCTTCATTCTCGGCGGCGCTGTGGCGCACCAGCTCTCGGCCGGCTTCATCCCCGTGCGCAAGAAGGGCAAGCTGCCGCGGGAAACGTTGCGCGCGACCTATGCGCTCGAATACGGCACGGACGAGATCGAGATCCATCGCGACGCGGTGCAGCCGGGCGAGCGGGTGCTGCTGGTCGATGATCTCGTCGCGACCGGCGGCACGGCCGAAGCGGCCGTCAATCTGCTCGCCGGCCTGGGGGCGGAGGTGGTGGCAGCGTGCTTCATCGTCGACCTCCCCGAGCTCGGCGGGGCCGACAAGATCCGCAGGCTCGGCGTGCCCGTGCGGACGCTCGTCTCCTTCGCCGATCACTGAGCGCGCATGAAGATCAACGGCCAGCATTATCGAACGATCTGGCTCGGGCAGGATGGCTGGCGCGTCGTGGTGATCGACCAGACGCGGCTGCCCTTCCGCTTCGAGACGGTGGCGCTGGGCTCGGCCGAGCAGGCCGCCGACGCGATCCGCTCCATGGTGGTGCGGGGCGCGCCGCTGATCGGCGCAACAGCCGCCTATGGCGTCGCGCTGGCGATGCGGGCGGATGCCTCCGACGCTGCACTGGAAGCGGCGCTGGCGCTGCTGGGCGCAACGCGCCCGACCGCGGTCAACCTGCACTGGGCCCTGGAACGCATGCAGCGAGTGCTGGCGGCCAAGCCTTCCGAACGCCGGGCGGAAACCGCCTATGCCGAGGCGGCGGCGATCTGCGACGAGGATGTCGCGCTCTGCCGCGCCATCGGCGAGCACGGGTTGCCGTTGATCCGCGAGATCGCGGCGCGCAAGCCGGCGGGGCAGCCGGTCAACATCCTCACCCATTGCAATGCCGGCTGGATCGCCACGGTGGACTGGGGCACGGCGCTGGCGCCGATCTATCTGGCTCACGATGCCGGCATCCCTGTCCATGTCTGGGTCGACGAGACGCGCCCGCGCAACCAAGGCGCGGCGCTGACGGCCTATGAGCTCGGCGCCCATGGCGTGCCGCACACGGTGATCACCGACAATGCCGGCGGGCATCTGATGCAGCGCGGCGCGGTCGACATGGTTATCGTCGGCACCGACCGCACCACGGCCGATGGCGATGTCGCCAACAAGATCGGCACCTATCTCAAGGCGCTCGCGGCCCACGATAACGGCGTGCCGTTCTATGTCGCACTGCCGTCGCCGACGATCGACTGGAGCATCCGCGACGGCCTCGCCGACATTCCGATCGAGGAGCGGGCGGCGCGCGAGGTGACGCATCTGTCCGGGCTGGCCGAGGATGGCGAGGTGCGCTCCGTCCGCGTCGTCGCGCCGGGCAGCAATGCGGTCAATCCGGCCTTCGACGTCACGCCGGCGCGGCTGGTCACCGGGCTCATCACCGAGCGCGGTGTCTGCGCGGCGAGCACTGAGGGCCTCGAGCAACTCTTTCCCGATCTGGCAAGCAGGGCGACAGGATGAACGAACTGGAGCTGCGGCAGGAGATCGTGGCGGTCGCACAGGCGATCGACCTTGCGGGCTTCTGCCCGTCGAAATCGGGCAATGTCTCCGCACGCTTCGGCGAGGGGTTGCTGATCACGCCCTCGGGACTGCCCTATGCGAAGACGAAACCCGAGGATCTGATCCATCTGTCGCTCGACGGCACGGTTCTGGACGGCACGCGCAAGCCCTCCTCGGAATGGCCCTTCCACGTCGAGATCTACAAGGCGCGGCCGGATGCGCAGGCGATCGTGCATACCCATTCGCCGCGTGCCACGGCGCTTTCCAGCACCCGGCGCGGCATCCCGGCCTTCCACTACATGATCGCGCTTTGCGGCGGCGCCGATGTGCGCTGCGCGGATTACGCGACCTTCGGCTCGCCCGAGCTGGCAGCCAATGCCGTGAGGGGGCTCGATGGACGCAAGGCGGTGCTGCTCGCCAACCACGGCGTCATCGCGCTCGGACAGACATTGGCGGGCGCCCACACCATCGTTGCCGAGGTCGAGAACCTCGCAGGCCAGTATCTCGACATCCTGGCGGCGGGGCTTGAGCCGATCATCCTCGATGGCGCCGAAATGGAGCGCGTCGGCGCCAAATTCGCGGGCTACGGCAAGGTCGGTTAATCTGGCGAGGCTCGTCTTACGCAGCGTTAAACAATGCCGCGTAGACATGGATCATGATCGTTTCGCGCTATCTGCACGAATCATTCGATGTGCTCTCGGTCGGCGTGTGTGAATACGATGCCGAGCATCGCGCCGTCAGCTGGAACCGCACGTTCCTGCACTTCTTCCCTGAGGACGACGGCCTGATCTATCCGGGCGAGCCCTATGTCGACAACCTGCGGCGGTTCTACACGCTGCGGCTTGCGCCGGAGGAGATGCCGGATATCGAGCGCTACATCGCAGAGGGCATGGCCCGCCACGAAAACCAGACCCAGGCCTTCGAATTCCTGCACAATGGCCGGCGGCTGCGCGCGACTTCGCTCAGGGCGCCCTGCGGCAGCCGGGTGCGGATGTGGCAGATGATCCAGACCGCGCACCAAGTCGATGCGGCGGACGCCATGCTGCCCGCTTTCGAGGCGCTTCGTTTCATTCCCGACGGTGCGATGTTGCTCGACGGCGAAGACCGGATCATCGCGGCCAACGATGCGTTCCGCCAGCTCTACGACATTCCCGCTGACATGCTGATCGTCGGATTGACGTTCGACCAGATCGTCGCCGAATGCTGGCGCGGCGTTTCGGCCGTCGCGGGCCTGCGGGCCAGCATCCTCAACGGTCTGCGCTATGATGGCGCGCCCTTCGAGATCGAACTGCCGGGGCAGCGCTGGCGGCGCGTCGTCGCTCGCCATACGGTCGAGGGGCTGAGCTGCTTCATCCATGCCGACATCACGATGGCGAAACGCCAGCAGGCAGCGCTCATGAGCGCGCGGGACGCCTTGCGGCAGGCCAATGCCGAACTTGTCCAATTGGCGCAGACTGACGGGCTGACGGGGCTCGCCAACCGCCGCCGCTTCATCGAATGCCTCGCCAGCGAGGCGGCTCGTGTGCAGACGCTGGCGCTGTTGATCGTCGATGTCGATCACTTCAAGGCGATCAACGACCAGTTCGGCCATGTCGCCGGCGATACCTGCCTGCGCATGGTGGCGCAGATCATCGCCGGCCCCCCGACCAGCCAGGCGCTGCTCGTCGCACGGCTTGGCGGCGAGGAATTCGGCGTCTTGATCGCCGATGTGACGGCGGATCAGGCGAAGGGCGTCGCGGAAGCGATCCGGCATGCGCTGGCCCAGGCGCCCTGGCGCGCGGTCGACGCACAATTGCAGGGCGCGACGGTGTCGATCGGGCTGTGCTGCGGCCAGGGGCCGCTCAACGGCGATGCCCTCTATGCCAGTGCCGACGAGGCGCTCTATGCGGCGAAACGCAATGGCCGCGACCGGATCGAGATCTTGCTTCTACCCGTTTCGGCCAACGCTAGAGCGGGCTGAATTCAGGCCGCGGGCTTGCGCTCGACGAAGACACAGCCGTCGAAGCTGAAGACCTCTTCGCCGTGCTGGTTGACGCCGGTGTTGCGGTGGAAGAACAGGCCCCATTGCGGCCGCGAGGCGCTCTCGCGCTTGTCGATCACTTCCGAAAAATAGGTGATGCGGTCGCCGGCGAAGACCGGTTTCGACCAGCGCAGATTCTTGAAGCCGGGCGAGGGGCCGAGGCGCGCAGGGCGCCCGGTCGTCGCCGCGAGCTGGCGCTCGCGATGCGAGACCATCGTCGCCATCCAGACGGCGGCTGTGTGCCAGCCCGAGGCCGCAAGCTTGCCGAAGGATGAGGCCTCGGCCGCCGCCTCGTCCATATGGAAGGGCTGCGGATCGAAGCTGCGGGCGAAGGCGACGATCTCCCCGGCGGTGAAGACGAAGCTGCCGAGCTCATGGCGGCTGCCGATCTCCAGTTCCTCGAAGAAGCGGGTCGGTTCCGCAGCTGTGGCGGGCTTTTCGAGCGGGCTCTCGATGGCCGGGCGCTCATACCGCGCGGAATGCGCGAGCCAGTTCCCGGTCGGCTGCGGAGCGATGCCGGAGCCCTTGCGGCCGAACATGATCCAGTTGGTCTGCTCCAGCACCGGCTCGTCGCGCTGGTTGAGCAATTCGAGCCGGAAGCGCACCAGGCCCATTTCCGGGCGCGAGCGCGAGGCCTTGGTCTCAAGCACGGTTCGTCGCGCGCTCAGCGTGTCCCCGGGGAAGACGGGCCGCAGCCACTTCACCTCCTCGATGCCGGGCGCACCCATGCCGGTGGAGTCCAGCAGGAACTCCTCCGCCATCAAGCGCATCAGCAGCGAACAGCTATGCCAGCCGGAGCCGATCAGCCCGCCGACGAAGCTCGCCTTGGCGGCTTCCGGATCGACATGGAAATCCTGCGCGTCGTAGCGCGAGGCAAAGGCGATCAGCTCGTCCTGAGAAACGGCGATGCCGCGCGAGCGCGTGACCGCGCCGGCGACGAAATCCTCGAACTGCAGCATCGGCCGGGATCCTCTGGGCGCGCCTCAGTTCGCGAAGCGGAAATGCAGCACGTCGCCGTCGGCGACGACGTATTCCTTGCCTTCGAGGCGGAACTTGCCGGCTTCGCGCGCCCCGGCCTCGCCCTTGTTGGCGACATAGTCGTCATAGGCGATGGTCTCGGCGCGGATATAGCCCTTCTCGAAATCGGTATGGATCACGCCTGCCGCCTGCGGGCCCTTGGTGCCCTTCTCGATCGTCCAGGCGCGGGCCTCCTTGGGACCGACGGTGAAGTAGGTCACGAGGTTGAGCAGGCTGTAGCCGGCGCGGATGACGCGGTTCAGCCCGGGCTCCTCGAGGCCGACCGCCTCGAGATAATCCGCCTGCTCCTCGGGCGGCAGCACCGCGATCTCGCTCTCGATCTTGGCCGAGACGACCACGGCGACGGCGCCTTCCTCGGCGGCGCGCTTCTTCACCTGCTCGGAGAAGGCATTGCCCTTGTCGGCGCTGGCTTCCTCGACATTGCAGACATAGAGGACGGGCTTCGAGGAGAGCAGGCCGAGCAATTCGAAGGGCCGGCGTTCCTCGGCGGCGAGCTGGACGAGGCGGGCGGGCTTGCCGTCACGCAGCAGCACGAGGCAGCGATTCATCAGATCGGCCGCTTCCTTGGCCTCCTTGTCGCCGGCCTTCGCCTTCTTCTCCAGGGGCAGGACGCGCTTTTCGAGGCTTTCGAGATCGGAGAGCATCAGCTCGGTCTCGATGATCTCGATGTCGTCGATCGGCGCGACCTTGCCTTCGACATGGGTGATGTCGCCATCCTCGAAGCAGCGCACGACATGGGCGATGGCGTCGCATTCGCGGATATTGGCGAGGAACTGATTGCCGAGCCCTTCACCCTTCGAGGCGCCGCGGACCAGGCCGGCGATGTCGACGAAGGTCAGCCGCGTCGGGATGATCTCCTTGGAGCCGGCGATGGCGGCGAGCTTCTCCAGCCGCTCGTCGGGGACGGCGACGTCGCCGACATTGGGCTCGATGGTGCAGAACGGATAGTTCGCGGCCTGTGCCGCGGCCGTCTGCGTCAGCGCGTTGAAGAGGGTCGACTTGCCGACGTTCGGCAGGCCGACGATGCCACATTTGAAGCCCATGATCGCCTGTTCCGTTGCCCGGCGCGATTGGCCGCTGCCGGGCGTGAAGCTTTGAAAGTTGCGGCCTTATTGGGGGGCTTGCGCGATAAAGACAAGAGCCGCCGGCCGGATGGGCGAGGTGCCGCTCACGCGAACGTGCATGGCGGCTGGGCGGGCGGCGGTGCTGGATCGCCGGCAGGCCTCCTCGCGATCGGTTATCCCATGCGCAAGCTCCCGCTCTTCTCCGTCGTTCTCGCTTCCCTCCTTGCCGTCGGCGCGGCGCAGGCCCAACAGGGGGGCACGCGGCTACGGGGCGAGGTCGAAGCCATGAACGGCTCGGTCCTGACCCTCAAGACTCCCGAGGGACGCGAGGCCAAGATCGCGCTCGCGCCGGGCTTCTCCACCGGCGGGGTGGTGCCCGCCAAGGCCTCCGACATCGCCAAGGGCAGCTTCATCGGCGTCGGCGCCAAGCCGCAGCCGGACGGGACCCTGCTAGCCGTGCAGGTATTCATCTTCCCCGAGGCGATGCGCGGCACGGGCGAGGGGCACCGGCCCTGGGGCGTGCTGCCGGATTCGACCATGACCAATGCGACGGTGGCCGAGACGGTCTCGCGGGTCGATGGCGCCAGCCTGGTGCTGAGCTATCCCGGCGGCGAGCAGAAGGTCGTGATCACGCCGGAAGCCGCCATCCTAATGGCCGCGCCGGCCGAGGCGAGCGAACTCAGGCCCGGCGCGCAGGTCGCGATGACGGCAAGCCGGCAAGCGGATGGCAGCTACAGCACGAGCCGCGTCACGGTCGCCAAATCCGGGGCGAAGCTGCCCCTGTGACGGCTCAGTCGGCAGCCTTCTCGCCGAGTTGCTTCACCGCGGCATGACCACGCGCATCCATGAAAAGATGCACCTTGTTCTGGAAACCGGCATCGTCATGGGCCGACAGCAGGGCCGCGTGATCGGCGCAGGCGGTGCAGAGATCCTCGACCCAGGGCTGCTCGACCTTGCCGAAATCGTTGAGCACGTAGGAATGGACGAGCGCCTTGTCGCCGGGATGGCCGATGCCCATCCGCACGCGGCGGTATTCGTTGCCGATCGCCGCGGTGGTCGAGCGCAGCCCGTTATGGCCGGCATTGCCGCCGCCGAGCTTGACCCTGAGCTTCGCGGGCGGGAGGTCGAGCTCGTCGTGGAAGACGATGACGTCGGCGGGGGCGATCTTGAAGAAGCGGGCGGCCTCGCCGATCGAGCGGCCGGACTCGTTCATGTAGGTCTGCGGCTTGAGCAGGATGATCTTCTCGGCCCCGATGGTGGCCTCGCAGGCCTCCGCCTGGAAGCGCGCGCGCCAGGGCGAGGCGCGATGGAGGCGCGCGATCTCCTCGACGGCCATGAAGCCGATATTGTGCCGGTTGCGGGCATAGCGCCCGCCCGGATTGCCGAGGCCGGCAAAGATCAGCATGGCGGAACTCCGGCAGGCTCATAGCAAGACGGCCGGGAGGTCCCGGCCGTCTCGTTCGACTGGATTGGGCAGGGAGGGCGCCGGGTTGGCGCCGCGTCCTCAGGCCTTGGCTTCGGTCGGAGCCTCGGCAGCCGTCTCGGCCTCGGCCGCAGGCTCGACATCGACGGTCGGCGGAGCGAGCGTGACGATCGTCGCGTCGGAACCGACGGTCAGCTTGGCACCGGTCGGGAGCTTGATGGCCTTGGCTTCGATCTGGTCACCGATGTTCAGGCCGGCGACGGAGACCTCGAAGGCTTCCGGAATGTTCTCGGGCTCGACGGTGATTTCGAGGGTGTGCTCGACGAGCTGGACGAGACCGCCGTTCTTGATGCCGGGGCTGGCGTCCTGGCCGATGACGTGGATCGGAACCTGAACGGTCACGGTCTGGCCCTTGGCGACGCGCAGGAAGTCGACGTGCAGCGGGAAGTCCTTGACCGGGTCGAGCTGGTAGTCCCGCGGAATGACGCGGTGCTTCTTGCCGGCGACGGTGATCTCGAAGATCGTGGTCAGGAAGTGGCCGCCGAAAATCAGCTGGCGGGTCTTGTTGGAGTCGAGCGCGATGGCTTCGGGAGCAGCGCCCCCACCATAGATCACGGCAGGCGTCTGGCCCTGGCGGCGAACTGCACGGGCGGCCCCCTTGCCGACCTGTGCGCGCGCCGAAGCCTCGATTTGCTTCACGGCGGTCATGTTGGATGTCCTTGACTTGTAAATGACAAGGCCGCCTCGTGGCGGCCATCGGTTCGTGCGTCCAGAGCCTCCAAGGGTGTCAGCCGGGCGCGACGCTGCTCATAGGGTAAAACCGGCGCAATCTCAAGTCCGCTGCGTCACGCCGCGTTGGCGACGATATCGCGCTCGGGCAGGAAGGCGGGAGCGGCCTGGCCGAAGCGCTGCACCAGTTCGCGGATGATGAATGCCGGGACCGGCGGGGAATAGAGGTAGCCCTGTCCGAAGCGGCAACCCATCTCCTCGAGGCGCTGGGCCTGCGACTGGGTCTCGATCCCTTCGGCGATGATCTTCATGCCGAGGCGGCGGGTCATCGTCAGCAGGGATTCGACGATCACCGCACTGCGGGCGCCGCTGTCGATGGGGCCGACGAAGGAGCGGTCGATCTTGATGATGTCGATCGGAAAATCGAGCAGATGGGTCAGCGAGGCGAAGCCGGTGCCGAAATCGTCGAGCGCCACCAGCATCCCGAGAGCGCGCAACGCTTCCATCGTCCTGGCGACGCCGTCCCTGCGCCCGCCCATGAAGACCTGCTCGGTGATCTCGATGACGAGGTGCTGCATCGGCACGCCCCCCTTGTCGAGCGCTCTTGCGGCACGCTGGGCGAGGTCACCCTTCTGGAAATCGGCCGAGGTCACGTTCAGGCCGACATGCCGGACATGCAGGCCGGCATCCTGCCAGTCGGCCATGTCGGCGGCGACGGAAGCGAGCATCTGCGTGGTGATGCGGTGGGCGATCTTGGGGTCCTGCAACGCCTCCTGGAACTCGCCTGCCGCGACGATGCGGCCGTCATCGAGCCGCATGCGGGCGAGTGCCTCGACGCCCACGATCTCGGCCGTGTCGAGCCGGATGATCGGCTGGTAGTAGGGAATGATGCGCTCGCTGCCGAGCGCGCCTGCGACATCCTTACGGATCCGGGTGCGATGCATCATCGCGCTGCGCAGCTTCCGGCGGAAGCGCACATAGCGGCCGCGGCGGGTTTCCTTGGCATGATAAAGCGCGAGATCGGCATTCTGCCGGAGCGTCACGCTGTCTTCCCCGTCCTCGCCGGCAATGGCGCCGCCGATGGTGACGCTGGGCTGGATGCTGTGGCCGTCATGGTCGAGCGGCGTGGCGACGGCTGCGAGAGCGGCCGAGGCGAGGCTGCGCATCCTTGCGGCGCTGTCGCAACCGGGAATCAGCGCGGCAAATTCGTCGCCGCCGATCCGGCAGGTCAGGCAGCCGCCCAAGGCCGCGCTCAGCCGATCGCCCACGCCGGCGATCAGGCTGTCGCCGGCGGCGTGGCCCAGCGTATCGTTCACGATCTTCAGATGGTCGATGTCGATCAGCAGCAGCCCATAGCGCTGCGAGGCCGCGCTGATCGTGGCGATCGCATCGTTGAACTGGGCGCGGTTCGGCAACCGGGTCAGCGTATCGAAATAGGCGAGGCGGTGGTTGCGCGTGCGCACCTCGTCATGCTCGATCGCGATGGCGCAGAGATGCACGCAGGTCGCGACGATGCGGCGTTCGAGGTCCCGCGGCTGGCGCGGCTTGGGGAAATAAAAGGCGAAGGCGCCGACGACGCGGCCGTCGCGCGCCTTGATCGGGGTCGACCAGCAGGCGCGCAGGCCGAGCGGCAGGACAAGCTGCGCATAGGATTGCCAGAGCGGATCGGTCGCGATGTCGGTGACTTCGACCGGAGCGGCGCGATGGATCGCAGTGCCGCACGATCCGGCTTGGGGACCGATCTGCATCCCGGCGATCCCGGCGATGTAATGCGCGGGCAGGCTGGGCGAGGCGAGAGGCTGCAGGCAGCCGCGATCATCGACGTTGACGACGGAACAGACGACGCCAGGCGAGATCGCCTCGGCCCGGTGGCAGAGACGCTCCATGCATGTCGCGAGGGCCTCGCCCCGCGCGATGTCTTCCAGAATATCGTTCTGCAGAGCTTGCAGGTGGCCCGAGGGTCTGATCACGCAGTTCCCGACGCTGAGAGCTTGTCGAAGAACGCGGGCTTACCGCAAACGCCTTAAGGGCCGATTGCGACGCCGATTCAAACTTTACCCGCCTCAGGCGGCGGCGAGGCCGAGCCGCTCGTCGCGACGGCGCAGGACATACATCAGCGGCACCGCGAACAGCACCATCCAGGCCTTGCCGATGATCTGGCCGGCGAGGAAATCCAGGCTGCCGAAGGCGAGATGCAGGAAGACGATGCTGTCGACGACGAGTCCGACGACGCCGGATGCCAGGACGGCGGTGAGGAAGCGCCGGCGCTGCAGGGGCGTATAGACGGCGAAGTCGGCGAGCTCCGACAGCAGGAAGGCCACGACCGAGGCGATCACGATGGCCGGCGGGGCGAGCATGGCCGAGATGAGCGTGCCGACGGCGATCGCGCCGAGGCCTGCCAGCGTGCCGAGGCGGCGCTGGACGAGGTCGCGCAGCACCAGCGCGAGGCCGACCATGAGGACGCCGCTCGGCGCCATCACGCCGGGCCAGACCGGCACGAGGCAGGGCCCGTTGGGGATGCAGACCGAGCCGGCATTGCCGATCAGCCAGTTGGCCGCGGGAATGGTGAGGCCGAACAGGACGAGTGCGACGAGGCCTTCGAGCTGTCGCTGGCGATCACGAGTCATAGGATGGTCCGCTGTCGTCGGGTGTTACGAGATAGGCCGCGAAGCCTTTTGACCGCAAATCGCATGCCGGGCAATGGCCGCAGCCGAAACCCCAGTCATGCCGGGTCGTCCTGTCGCCGAGATAGCAACTATGCGTCTCTTCGAGAACGAGGTCGAGCAGCGCCTGCCCGCCGAGCGTGCGCGCCAGCGCGAAGGTCTGCGCCTTGTCGCGCCACATCAGCGGCGTATGGAGTACGAGCCGGCGATCGAGCCCCAGGCCCAGCGCGACCTGCATCGCCTTGATCGTGTCGTCGCGGCAATCGGGATAGCCCGAATAATCGGTCTCGCAGACGCCGAGGACGATGTGCTTCAGGTCGCGGCGATAGGCGACGGCGGCGGCGAATGTGAGGAAGATCAGGTTGCGCCCGGGCACGAAGGTGGTCGGCAGGCCGGTTTCCGCGAAGGCGATCTCGGTCTCGCGCGTCAGCGCGGTGTCGGAAATCGCGCCGAGCGCCTTCAGATCGACGAGATGGTCGGGGCCGAGCCGCTCGGCATAGCGCGAGGACCGCGCAGGCAGTTTTTCCCGGATCGCGAGACGGCATTCCATCTCGACATGATGGCGCTGGCCGTAGTCGAAGCCGATCGTCTCGACCGCATCGAAGCGCTCGAGAGCCCAGGCCAGCGCGGTGGTGGAATCCTGGCCGCCGGAGAACAGGACGAGGGCGCGGGCGCTCACACTAGCGCCCTCAGTCGAACAAGCTGGACACGCTGGTTTCGCTCGCCGTGCGCTCGATGGCCTCGCCCATCAGGCCGGCGATGGAGATGACGCGGATGTTGCGGGCGACCTTCACGGCCTCGGTCGGCATGATCGAGTCGGTGATGACGAGCTCCTTGAGCTTCGACGAGGCGATGCGCGCCACCGCGCCGCCCGAGAGCACGCCATGGGTGATATAGGCGAAGACCTCCTTGGCGCCCTGATCGAGCAGGGCCTCCGCCGCATTCACAAGCGTGCCGCCGGAGTCGACGATGTCGTCGATCAGGATGCAGGAGCGGCCCTCGACCGAGCCGATGATGTTCATAACCTCGGACTCGCCCGGCCGGTCGCGCCGCTTGTCGACGATGGCGAGCGGGGCGTCGATGCGCTTGGCAAGCGCGCGAGCGCGGACCACGCCGCCGACGTCAGGCGAGACGACCATGGCGTTCTTCCACTCCAGCCGGTCCTTGATGTCGCGCGCCATCAGCGGGGCGCCGAACAGGTTGTCGGTCGGGATGTCGAAGAAGCCCTGAATCTGGCCGGCATGCAGGTCGAGCGTCAGCACGCGGTCGACGCCGGCATGGGTGATCAGGTTCGAGACGAGCTTGGCCGAGATCGGGGTGCGGCCCGAGGCGCGCCGGTCCTGCCGGGCATAGCCGAAATAGGGAATCACCGCCGTGATGCGCTTGGCCGAGGAGCGGCGCAGCGCATCGGTGATGATCAGAAGTTCCATCAGGTGGTCGTTGGTCGGGAAGGAGGTGGACTGGATGATGAAGACATCCTGCCCGCGTACGTTCTCCTGAATCTCGACGAAGACTTCCATGTCGGCGAACCGCCGGACCGTGGCCTTGGCGAGCGGAATGCTGAGATGGCTGCATATCGCTTCAGCGAGCGGCCGGTTGGAATTGCCGGCGACGACTTTGAAATGAGAGGGCATGCCGTGGCGCACCGTTGGACAAGGCGGGGCACGAGCCGGCGATGCCGGCTCAATTCGAACGGCTCTTAACAGCGCGATGACAGGGAGTCGACCGTTGCGCTGCAATATAGCTGCGCAAAAAGGCGTCGAGCGCCTGGCGTGACCCGGAATCCACTGACCTTACGTCGCCGGCCAGCGGAGCGCCGGCGATCAGCTCTTCTTGTCGGGGGCGGCGGCGACCCTGGTGCTGGGCTTGGCGCTCTTCTTGTCCTTGCCGGCATCGAGCGTTGCGACGGCCGGCGTCGTGACCAGGAAGCTCGCGATCGCGTCCATCGAGTCGGAGGCGGCCTTGGCGACGATCGTCTGGTCGATGCCGGCCCAGGGGTCGGAACCGCCGCTGCGCTTGCCGATGCTTTCGCCCTGGACGCGCTGGGCGCGCTGCTTGGTCGAATCATAGACGTCCCAGACGAAGGCGAGCGAGGTCTGGCCGTCCTCGGTCGGCTGGGCGGTGAGGTAGCCCTTGACCCTGAAGCGTGCCGGCTTGTTGCCGGGAACGATTTCCATCTTGCGCTCGGCCGCGGCCTCGCCGAGCAGGCCGGCGAAACTCGTGGTGACATCCTCGGGGGCGCCCGAGATGCTCTGGACCGAGACCGGCACGCCCGGCGCATCGACGCGCGGACGCGCCGCGGTCTGGGTGGTTTCCTGGCATCCGGCGAGCGCCAGCGCAAAAACCGGCCCCAAAGCGAGGCCGCTCAAACGGTTGATCATGACGCCTCCCGCCCTTTGGGCTGTGGACCGCTTCGAGATTCCCTGTGCCCCTGTTCTAGGCTCAACGGAGGGCGAGGTCCAGATCAGGCAGATTGAGCGCTTCGGCGCCGCCGGTTCCGACGAGATAGGTCCTGCCCAGGCACATGGCGGTCTCGCTGTCGGAATCCATCAGGATCATATGGGCGAACATTACCATGCCAGGCACGATCTCCCAGTCATTGGCCTCGTAGAACATCGGCCAATCCATCCAGGACGGCGTGAACTTGGCGCCGAGCGAGTAGCCGCAGGCGTTGAGCCGGTGCTGCGCAAGGCCGTGCTCGTCGAGGACGCGGGCATGCGCCGCGAAGACGTCCCCGGCCGTGCGGCCGGGCTTCAGCGCGGCTTCGCAGGCGAGCAGCGCGTCTTTCGCGGCGGCGTGGTAGGGGCGGTGCAGCGGGCGCGGCTCGCCAACCACGACGGTGCGCATCGCCGCGACATGGTAGTGCCGGTCGACTCCAGCGAATTCGAGGGTGATCTGATCGTTGGCGTCGAGCCGGCGCCGGCCGGATTTGTAGCGGCAGAGCAGGGCGTCGCGGCCCGAGCCGATGATGAACTCGTTGGCCGGATAGTCGCCGCCGCCAGCGAAGATCGCATTGTGCTGGGCGGCGAGGATCTCGCCCTCGTCGGCGCCGGCCCGGATCACGTCGAGCGCTGCCTGGTCTGCGGCGTCGGTGAGCGCGGCGGCGCGCCTGACATAGGCGATCTCCTCCGCCGATTTCACGGCGCGCAGCCGCGTCACGATGGTCGAGGCGTCGACGAGCTCGGCCCGGCCGGCGAAGGCGGCTTCGAGCTTGCGGTAATTGGCGGCGACGAGGCCGTAGGATTCGAACTCGACGCCGATGCGCTTGCCGGAGAGGCCGAGATCGTCAGACAGAGCGAGCAGGTCCCTGGCCGGATTGGCCTCACGTCCGTCCTTCCAGATGCGGATGTCGCCGAGGTTCGAGGTCTGCTGCGCCTGCCTCAGATCGGCGGAGCGGGTCAGCAGCGCCATCGTGCCGTCCGCCCTGACGACGAGGCACTGGAAGAAGCAGAAGCCGAAGGTGTCGTAGCCGGTCAGCCAGAACATCGATTCCTGCTGGTACAGGAAGAGCGCGTCGAGGCGGCCGGCCTGCATGGCGGCAAGGAGCGCTTCGCGGCGGCGGGTAAATTCGGCGGGTGTGAAATGCAGGGCCATGGCGCAACTCCTTGAAGCGGACCGACATTTGATCGCGCCGCCGTCCGCCGGGCAAGTCCTCGACGTGGCAGTGCGATTGCGGCGCCCGCCTGCGCTGCCTATAGGCTGTCGTCAGAGAGTTTCGCCCAAACGGGAGAGAGCTATGGTGAACCCCGGCAACCGCATCCTCGACGACATCGCGCGCCTCGCCACCGACGCGGCCGGCGCCGCGCAGGGCGTGCGCCGCGAGGTCGAGACCGTCGTGAAGACGCAGATCGAACGCCTGCTGCGCGATCTCGATGTCGTCACCCGCGAGGAGTTCGAGGCGGTGCGCGAAATGGCGCTGATCGCCCGCGAGGAGAACGACAAGCTCGCGGCGCGCCTCGCCGCGATCGAGGAGCGGCTCGGCAAATCCTGACGAGGCAGCCCTGGCGCGATGGCGCCCATGTCCTCATGTCATGTCCACAGCCATGTGCTGTGGACAGCCCTTCGGGGGGATTGAGCCGGCCGGCCGAATCCGCAGAGCTTCACGCTGTGTTGGGAGCGTCACAGCGCCTGCGCTATCGTCGGTGGAAAGAATTGATTCGTCGGGCGGATTCGCTCCGGGTCGACGAGTTGGGATGCTCCCCGCGGAGTGCCCCGGAGGTGTGTTGCGTTCCTTCGGATTTCCAGTCGCCGTGTTCCTCTTCTCGAACGCGCCGGGGCGCCAGCTCCGGAAGGTGGACCCCAGGGCATGATAGACCTCGATATGGATGCCGAGCTGGATCGGCCCTCCAACCCTCTCGACTTGTTCGAACGCCTCGCTGCCCTCAATGGCTGGAACTTCGACCGCGACAGCGAGGATGAGCTTTCGGTCGCGGTGACGGGCGGCTGGTCGGAATATCACGTCGCCATCACCTGGCTGGCCGAGGTCGAGGCGCTGCACATCGCCTGCGCCTTCGATCTCAAGGTGCCGGAGCGGCGGCGCAGCGAGGTGCTGCAGCTCGTGAGCCTGGTCAACGAGCAGCTCTGGCTCGGCCATTTCGATCTCTGGAGCACCGAAAGCGTCGTGATGTACCGCCATGCGCTATTGCTGTCGGGCGGAGCGGAGCCGACGGACGAGCAGGCGGCGGCGCTGGTCAAGACGGCCGTCGAGGCCTGCGAACGCTACTATCAGGCCTTCCAGTTCGTGGTCTGGGCCGGCAAGACGGCGAAGGAAGGGATGGAAGGCGCCATCCTCGAGACGGTCGGCGAAGCCTGACCTTGCGCAGAGGTTGCTGCCGGGCTTGACCCGGCGGCGACATGACGGGAAGGCTGAGAGCTAGAGAATCCCGGCGCGGGTCCGGGATCGCCAGCCGTCGCGAGGCCGCCATGTCGAATTCCCTTCCGCAATCGCTCGTCCTGATCGGTGCGGGCAAGATGGGCGGAGCGATGCTGGAGGGCTGGCTGCGCATCGGCATCGATCCGAAGGGGATCAGCCTGATCGACCCCAAGCCTTCGGACGAGATGGTCGAGCTCGCCCAGGAAAAGGGGATGCGGCTCAATCCGTCGGCCAAGGAGATTCCTGCTGCCGATGTCGTCGTGCTCGCGACCAAGCCGCAGATGCTCGACACGGCGGCGCCAGCGGTGCAGGCCTTCATCCATCCCCGGACGCTGCTGATCTCGATCCTCGCCGGCAAGACGCTCGGCGACCTCGCCGCGCGCCTGCCGAATGCGGGCGCGATCATCCGCGCCATGCCGAACCTGCCGGCCGCCGTGCAGCGCGGCGCCACCGCCGCGGCGCCCGGCAAGGGCGTGAGCGCGGCACAGCGCGCAACCGCCGATGCGCTGCTCGGCAGCATCGGCAAGGTCGAATGGCTGGATGACGAGGGGCTGATCGACGCCGTCACGGCCGTGTCCGGCTCCGGCCCGGCCTATGTCTTTCATCTGGTCGAGTGCCTGGCCGCTGCCGGAACCGAAGCCGGCCTGCCCGCGGATGTGGCGGAGCGGCTGGCGCGGGCGACAGTCGAGGGTGCGGGCGAGCTGCTGTTCCAGTCGCCACTGCCGCCCGGCACGCTGCGCCAGAATGTGACCTCGCCCGGCGGCACGACGGCTGCGGCGCTCGAGGTCCTGATGGCCGATGACGGCATGAAGCCGTTGCTGCGCAAGGCCGTGGCTGCTGCCAAACGTCGCGCCGGCGAGCTTTCGGGCTGATCGGCCTTCCACCTGCCACGATAGCGGCCTAACTTCTGTCCATCGCGAAGCGAGAGGAGCAGTCCTATGGCCCGCAAGCCCGTTTCCACCCTGCCCGAGGCCGTGCAGCCTGAATCTGCCGCCAAGCCGGGCGATCCGCGCAGGTGCGCCGTCGATGCGCTGATGAAGCTCGCCGTGGACCGGCCCTGGGATCAGATCGAGCTGCCCGACATCGCTGCCGAGGCCGGGCTGACGCTGACGCAGCTGCGCGGGCTCTTCCCCTCGAAGCTCGCCATGCTCGGCGGCGTGACGCGCATCGTCGACGACGCGGTGCTGGCTGGTGCGTCCGACGATCTGGCGGGAGAACCCGTCAAGGAGCGCCTGTTCGATCTCGTGATGCGCCGGCTCGACGCAATGGCGCCCTACAAGGCGGCCTTGCGCAAGATCGCGCCCATCATCCGGCGCGATCCGCTGACGCTGGCGGCGCTCAACCGCGGGGCGGTCAATTCCTGGCGCTACATGCTTGCCTCGGCCGGCATCCCGACCGAGGATGCACTCGGCCATCTGCGGGTGCAGGGCGCGGTGCTGCTGATGGCGCGGGTCTCCGAAACCTGGCTCGATGACGACGAGCCGGAACTGTCCAAGACCATGGCGCGGCTCGATCGCGAGCTGAAGACGGCGGGGCGCATCATGGCGCGGGTCGAGGATGTCCACCGGCTGACGGCGCCGTTCCGAGGCTTGGCGCGGGCGATCTGCTCGGGCCGGCCGCTGAGGGCCCGCCGACGCGAGCGCGCTTCCGATCGCGGCGAGGATAACGAGGATTACGCGCCCGCCATCTGACGTCCGGACCAAATTCCGCAGAATATGGCCGAAATGCGTCAACGTTAAGCGTGCCTTAGTCAATTTGCGCGAATGGAGGGAAGCTTCATCTCGCGCAGGACACGGGCATGTCGTTTACCAAGAAGCTTACGACCCTGTCGATCAGCCGCTCATTCTCGCTGATCGCAGCCTTGGCCGTGCTGATCGTCGTCGGCAGCGTCGGCTACACGTTGAATGCCGCCCGCAACGAGATGCTTGCGCTCAAACGCGGTGAGATGAAGAATCAGGTCGAGGCCGCGGCAACGACCATCAAGGGCTATCTGGCACGCGTCGAAGCCGGCGAGCTCAAGGAAGCGGATGCGAAGAAGATGGCCATCGAGGCCCTCGGCAGCGCGCGCTTCGACAACGGCAACTACTACTTCCTCTGCGATTTCGACGGCATCAGCATGCTGCATGCCAACAAGAAGATCCAGTCGACGGACATGAAGCCGTTCAAGGACGCGGACGGCAAGTTCTTCGTCCAGGAGATGATCTCGCTGGGGAAGACAAAGGGCGAAGGCTTCGTCGACTATGGCTGGCTCAAGGCCGGCGACAAGGAGCCCTCCCTCAAGATTTCCTACGTCATCGGCATTCCGAAGTGGCAGTGGGTGGTCGGTTCGGGCGTGCATGTGCATGACGTCGATGCGGCCTTCATGAGCATGGTCGGCGGCGTCGCCAAGGTGCTGGTGCCGCTCGGGCTCGTCATGCTCGGCCTCGTCCTCTTCCTGAGCCGCCGCGCCTCCGGGATGCTGCATTCGCTGAAGGGTTCGATGGACAGCCTCGTGTCCGGCGATCTCGATGCCGAGATCGCCCATCAGGAGCGGCCCGACGAAATCGGCTCGATGGCACGTTCCCTCGTCGTCTTCCGTGATGCGGCTCTCGCCAAGGAGGCGATGGAGACCGACAAGCTGCGCGCCGAGGAGGAGGCCGCCGGTCATCGCAGCTCCGCCGATGGCGAGCGTCGCCGCAACGAAGCCGACCGCGCAGAGCATGCCCGCGTGCAGGCCGGCGTGGTCCAGGCTCTGGCCACCGGGCTGGAGCGGCTTTCGGATGGCGACCTGACCTATCGGATCCAGGACGCCTTCACCACGGAATACGTCAAGCTCAGGGACGACTTCAACGGCGCGATCGCCAAGCTGCAAGACGCGATGCGCCAGATCGCGACCAACACCGAGAGCATGAAGGCCGGCTCCACCGAGATCAGCCAGGCGGCCGACGACCTCGCCAGCCGCACCGAGCAGCAGGCCTCCTCGGTCGAGGAGACGGCGACGGCGCTCGACCAGCTCACCGCCACGGTCCGCCAGACCGCCGAGAGCGCACGCCTTGCCAATCAGGCGACCGATCAGGTCAAGACCGAGGCCGAGCAGTCGACCAGCATCGTGCGCGATGCCGTGACGGCGATGGGCGGCATCGAGAAGTCGGCGCAGGAGATCTCGCAGATCGTCGGCGTGATCGACGAGATCGCCTTCCAGACCAACCTCCTGGCGCTCAACGCCTCGGTCGAGGCCGCCCGCGCCGGCGATGCCGGCAAGGGCTTCGCGGTCGTCGCATCCGAGGTGCGGGCGCTGGCGCAGCGTTCGGCCTCTGCCGCCAAGGAAATCAAGACGCTGATCGACGCCTCGACCATCGAGGTCGAGAAGGGCGTCACCCTCGTCGGCCAGACGGGCGGGGCGCTGCAGCGCATGGCCTCCGAGATCAACCGCGTCACCGTGCTGGTTGCGGAGATCGCCGGTGCGGCGCAGGAGCAGGCCTCCGGTCTCCAGGAGGTCAATTCCGCGGTCAGCGAGATGGACCAGGCGACGCAGCAGAACGCCGCGATGGCCGAGCAGTCGACCGCAGCGGCTCATTCGCTGTCGCAGGAGGCCGACCGCCTGTCCGCGATGGTCGCGCGCTTCCAGCTCGGCGGGGACGTCGCCGGCCTCAAGGCCATGGCGCGAACGATGCAGGCGGTGGCCGCGCCCGCTGCTAAGGCTGCACCCCGGCCTGTCGCGCCGCGTGCCACCAAGGCCCATAACGGGAGTGCGATGGTCGCGCGCAAGCTCGATGCCGACGCCCGCGACAAGGGCTGGGAGGAGTTTTGAGCGCTTCCACCGAGCCGGCCGCACCGATCGGCTTCGACGATTTCCTCAAGGTCGACATCCGTGTCGGCACGATCGTCGAGGCTGAGCCTTATCCCGAGGCACGCAAGCCGGCGCTCAAGCTCGTCATCGATTTCGGCGGCACGATCGGCCGCAAGAAATCCTCGGCGCAGATCACCAAGCACTATCGGCCCGAGGACCTGCCGGGCCGGCAGGTCCTCGCCGTGGTCAATTTCCCGCCGCGTCAGATCGGCAAGTTCATGTCCGAGGTGCTGACGCTCGGCATCCCCGACACTGAGGGTGAGGTCGTGCTGATCAGCCCCGGCCTCGCCGTTCCGGACGGCGGCCGGCTGTTCTAGGCCGCCGCTACCGACGCGCGCGAGCCTGTCCAGATGCCGGTCTGCAGCGTGGTCGGCGCATAATCGGGTGCCGTCCAGCGCAGCGGCAGCGCATGAGAGCTTCGCCAGCCGCGAGTGACATGGAAGCGCCAGAGGCGCTGGGAGCCTTCCAGCCCGGCAAGCTCCGGCCCGTCCCAGATGATCTCCACCAGCCCTTGGAGCTGGAGCATCGTTCCGGTTTCGAAGTCGACGAGGAGGATGGCCGCGCGGTGCTCCTCCAGCAGGTTCCCGAGCGTATTGAAGTAGTTGTTGCCGATGAAGTCGGGCACCGTCAGCGTGTCGCCGTCGATGCGGATGAAGCCGGGCCGTCCGCCGCGATGCGAGACGTCGACGCCGCCGCCCGGCGTACCGGCAACTGCGGCGCTCGCGATAAACAGCGTGTCGGAAGCGGCGATCAGGGCTTGGGCAGCTCCGTCGAGGCGGGCGAGCGTCTGCACCGCCTGGGGCTGTTCTCCTCCGTCCGGTAACCTGGTACGCGCCTGGATGTATTTGGCGCAATTGCCGAAGCTCTGCGCGACGGAGACCGTGACACCCTTGTCGTCGACGGTTTCGATCTGGCCATTGGCGCGGTTGCGGCGGCGGGTTTCGAATTCGAGGCCGAGCAGGCCAATCGCGCTGCCCGGCCGGATGGCGTCGAATGCCGGATCGTCGGATTGCGGCAAAGCCGCGATGGCGAGGCTGGTCGGGTCGGGGCTCGCGGCGAAGCCTATCGGCCCGCTCAGCGCCGTTGCCAGGGGCCAGCCACTCTGATCGAGAACGCCCGCGAAGAGCCAGGGCAGCTGGCCGAAGAAGATGCGGTGCTGGTCCGGCATGAAGCTGCGGATGCCGGCGCCGCGTGCGGCGACGCCCGCCCGTGCCTGCGCGGCGAGTTCGCCGGCGTGGAAGGGGCTATCAGGCAGCATCGTCGTCGCGCTCCACGGGAAGGGGTGAAGGCGGGATGGGCTTGAAGAAGGGCAGGGCCTCGACGCGGGCGAGCCACCGGCGCACGGCCGGATGGGGCGCGAGCGAGATGCCGCCCTCCGGTGCATGGGCGATGTAGGAATAGCAGGCAAGGTCGGCGAGCGTCGGATGAGCGGCAGCGAGGTATTCGCGCTCCGCCAGATGCTCTTCCATGAAAGCGAGCAACCGCGCCGCGATCCGCTTGGCTCGCGCCTTGTCGTCCTTGATGCCGAACTGCGTGATCAGCCGGGCGATGGAGGGGCCGTGCATGACCTCCCCGGCCGCGATCGAGAGCCAGCGCTGGACATGGGCGGCACCGACGGCATCGCCGGGCAGCCAGTCACTCTCCGGAGCATAGCGTCTTACCAGATAAACCATGATCGCGTTGCTGTCGGCGAGCGTGATCTCGCCATCCTGCAGTACCGGAATCTGGCCGAGCGGGTTGAGCTTGCGGAACGCAGCGCCCTGCCGGATTTCGGCCGGCGCCTGTTCGAAGCGATATGGCAGGCCGAGCGCTCGCAGCAGCAGCTCGACACGGTGGGCATGGCCGGAAAGGGCGGTGCCGTGAAGGACGATCTCGGTCGATGGCATGGCGATGATCCTCTTTGTCGAGAGGATCATGATCGTTTCGGATAAATGTCAAAATCTGCTATCGAAGGAAGTCAGAATTTCAATTTTCGGAACGATGCCGTGGACCGGATCGAGGAGCTCGCGATCTTCGTCGCGATTGTCGATGCGGGCAGCCTCGCCGGGGCCGCCCGGCGGCTGCGCCGCTCACGTCCGGCGGTGACGCGCGCGCTCGCGGCGCTGGAGGAGCGTGTCGGTGCGCAATTGATCGCGCGCACCACGCGGCGATTGACGCCCAACGATGCGGGCCGGGAGCTAGCGGCGACGGCGCGGCGGCTGCTGTCCGATTATGACGCTGCGCTCGGCGTCGCGGCGAATGAGCCCGTCAGCGGGCTGTTGCGTATAACGGCGCCGCTCTCCTTCGGCCGGCGGCACGTCACGCCCCTGGTCTCGGAGTTCCTCGATCGCTACCCGCATGTCCAGGTCGAGATCGTGCTGGCCGACCGCAATCTCGACCTGATCGAGGAGGATCTGCAGCTCGCGATCCGCATCGGGCCGCTGCCGAACTCCGGTTTCCTGATGCGCAAAGTCGGAGAAGTCCGGCGCATCCTCGTCGCGGCGCCGTCCTATCTCGCGCGCTGCCCGCCGCTACGCCGCCCGGCCGATATCGCGGCGCATGAGACGATCGCCAGCGTCGCTGCCAACCAGACGCTGCACTGGCGCTTTGGCGGGCCGAGACGTGGCAGCGGGATCGTGCTGACGCCGCGGCTGATCGTCAACGAGGTGGAATCGGCGCTGATCGCGGCGCGGGCGGGCCGGGGGCTGGCGCGGGTGCTGTCCTATCAGGCCGCCGACGATCTGGCGGCCGGAACGCTGGTGCGGCTCCTGCCGGAATTCGAGCCGCTGCCGCTGCCGGTCCAGTTGGTCATGCCCGGCGGCCGCCAGCCCGCGCCGCGCGTGCGCGCCTTCATCGATCACGCGGTTGAGCGGCTGCCGCAGCTTGCGCCGATCGGTACCGGCTGACGCGCGCTCGCCCGCACGGCTCTAAACCGGCAGGCGCACCGTCGCGCGCAGGCCTCCGAGCGGCGAGTCGCCGAGGATGATGTCGCCGCCATGGGCGCGGGCGATGTCGCGGGCGATGGCGAGGCCGAGGCCGGTGCCGCCGCCATCGACGTTGCGGGCTTCGTCGAGGCGGAAGAAGGGGCGGAAGACCTCCTCGCGCTGGTCCGACGGGATGCCCGGCCCGTCGTCGTCGACCATGACGATGAGGTAGCGCGCGTCATGCGTGGCGGTGATCGCGATGCGGTCGCCGTAGCGGGCGGCATTGGAGACGAGATTGGTCAGCAGGCGCCGGAAGGCATCGGGCCGAATGACCACGAGCGGATCGCCGACCACTTTCAACCCGGTCTGATGGCCCTGGCGCTCGGCATCCGATTTGAGCTCTTCCAGCAGCGCGCGGATATCGGTCTCGACCGCGACCTCGCCGGCATCGCCGCGGGCGAAGGCGAGATAATCCTCCAGCATGCGGCTCATCTCGTCGACGTCCTTCTCGAGCGCCTCGATTTCGGAGGAGCGCTCCATCAGGGCGAGCGAGAGGCGGAAGCGGGTGAGGATGGTGCGCAGGTCGTGGCTGACGCCGTTCAGCATCGTCGTGCGCTCGCCGATCGAGCGCTCGACGCGCCGCTTCATCTCGATGAAGGCGTTGCCGGCGCGGCGAACCTCGCGGGCGCCGCGCGGGCGAAAATCGGCGTCGCGGCCCTTGCCGAAGGCCTCCGCCGCATCGGCAAGCTTCAGGATTGGCCGGATCTGGTTGCGCAGGAACAGCACCGCGATGGTCAGCAGGATCAGCGACGTCCCGATCATCCAGAGCAGGAAGATGTGGCTGTTGGAGGCATAGGCGGCGTTGCGCCGCGTCAGGATGCGCATCACATCCCTGCCGAGCTTGATGCGGATCTCGATCAGGCTGGAGCGGCCGACCGTGTCGAGCCAGAAGGGCCGTGCGACCTGCTGGCTGAGCTCCGTCGAAAGGGCGTTGTCGAGCAGCGAGAAGAAGGGGCGCGGCCCCGGCGCGGGCAGGTCGGAATCCGGGATGATGTCGAGATCCATGCCGAGGCGCTCGGCGGCGATGCGCGAGAGCGTCGTGGTGTCGGCATCCTGCGGATAGCTCTCATAGACGTCGATCAGCATGGCGATGTCGGCAGAAACCGCCGAGGAGAGCCGCTGCGTCACCGTCTGCCAGTGCCGCTCCATGAAGACATAGGCGATGACCGACTGCAGCAGCACGACCGGCGCGATGACGATGACGAGCGCGCGCGGATAAAGCCCCTTGGGCATGTAGCGCGCGATGATCTGGAGTGGACGGCCGACACATTTCACCACCGGGCGCAGCGATCTGCCAACGCGATTGCCGAGCTTGTCGAGCGCGGCGAGGCCACGCGTCAGCGCGGCCGCCACCGGGTGCAGCATCGACTGCTTCTTCCTGCCGGGTTGAAGCGGGGTCACGTCCTGTCCGTCACCAGCCTGTAGCCGACGCCGCGCACGGTCTGGAGGTAGAGCGGGTCGGCCGGGTCACGCTCGATCTTGCGGCGCAGCCGGTTCATCTGCACGTCGACCGTGCGGTCGTTGGCGGCCGAACCTTGCGCAGCCAGCTCCTCGCGCGGCACGACTTCGCCGGAACGCTCGGCCAGCGACGTCAGGATTTCGCGCTCGCGCTCTGTCAGGCGGACGGTCTCGTCACCTTTGTGCAGCTCGCCGCGGGCCAGGCCGTAGATGAAGGGGCCGAAGCGGACGAAATCCGGGCGCGTGCCGGATTGGCCGGCCTCGACGATCAATGTGCGTTTCAGGATGTTGCCGAGGCGCAGCAGCAATTCGCGCGGCTCGAAGGGCTTGGCGAGATAGTCGTCGACACCGATCTCGAGGCCGTTGATGCGGTCCTTGCCGTCGGCGCGGGCGGTCAGCATCAGGATCGGCACGGCGGAGCCACCGCGGAAACGCCGGGCGAAGTCGAAGCCGTTCTCGCCCGGCATCATCACGTCGAGCACGATCGCATCGAAGACGAGGTTGCCCAGTCGCGTATCGGCTTCCGCCGCATTGGCGGCCGTGGTGACGCGATAGCCGTTGTCGCCGAGGAAGCGGGCGAGCAGTTCGCGCAGGCGCCGGTCGTCGTCGACGACGAGCACATGCGGTGCCTCGTCGGGCAGAGGTTTGCGGGCCGGTTTGGGTACGGTCTCGCTGGCGATCATGCGTGTAGCTTCCTCCTGCATGGTGCCAGGTCCCCATAGCACACTGCGCGAAGCGGGTCGCCGTCAGGGCTTGGCGAGCAGGCGGTCGACCTTCGGCCGTTCGGTGGGCTCGATCAGGGCGGACAGATATCGCGCGGCGATCGCGGCAGCTTCGGGGCCGACGCCGTCGAGCGCCCGGTTGATCCGCTTGGCCTGGAGGCGGACGAGGCGAAGCGCGAGATCCTGCCCGGCGGCCGTGGTGTGGAGATGGCGCTGGCGCTTGTCCTGCCGCCCGGTGCGCTGCTCGATATAGCCTTTCTCGACCAGCTCCTTCAGCACGCGGTTCAGGCTCTGCTTGGTGATCTGGAGAATGTCGAGCAACTCGGCGATGGTCAGGCCCGGACAGCGCTGGACGAAGTGAAGCACGCGGTGATGCGCCCGGCCGAAGCCGTAATCGGCGAGGATGCGATCGGGGTCGCCGACGAAGTCACGATAGGCGAAGAACAGCAGCTCGATCAGATCGTGCGGCACGGCATCGGCCGATGATCTGAGCGGCGTGTCGTCGGGGCGTGGTTCGGACAGGGACAAAATGCGCTTCCAAAAATTTGGGTCAGCCTTATTGACATATCTCAGACGGAAGATTACCGGTCAAGGGCGCTCGGCGAACGATTATTTCAAAGCCCGTCGTCGCAGCGCAGCTTTAGACCTATGCTTGCGTTCCCAAAACGGCTGTGCCGGAGTTCGGAGCGAGGAAGCACCCAGGAGAAGGTCCCATGTCAGTCATTCCTTTCGACCAGCGCGATGGCGTCATCTGGTTCGACGGCAAGCTCGTGCCGTGGAAGGACGCCAAGATTCACGTACTGACCCACGGACTGCACTACGGCTCCTGCGTGTTCGAGGGCGAGCGCGCCTATGACGGCGTCATCTACAAGAGCACCGAGCACTCGCAGCGCTTCCACAAGTCTGCCGAGATCATGGACTTCACGATCCCCTATTCGGTCGCCGAGCTCGACGAGGCCAAGTATCTCTGCCTGAAGGAGAACGGGCTGAAGGA
This sequence comes from Bosea sp. NBC_00550, assembly GCF_026020075.1. Lineage (NCBI taxonomy): Bacteria > Pseudomonadati > Pseudomonadota > Alphaproteobacteria > Hyphomicrobiales > Alloboseaceae > Allobosea > Allobosea sp. NBC_00550. The sequence continues at coordinate 2,306,197 of NZ_CP102772.1, read as the reverse complement.
CGCCTATCTTCGCCCGGTCGCCTGGCGCGGTTCGGAGATGATGGCGGTGTCCGGCATGAACAACAAGATCCATACCGCGATCGCGGTTTGGGAATGGCCGAGCATGTTCGACATGGCGCAGAAGCTGAAGGGCGTGCGCCTCGACGTAGCCGATTACCGCCGGCCCGACCCGGCCTGCGCGCCGGTCCATGCCAAGGCGGCGGGTCTCTACATGATCTGCTCGCTGTCGAAGCATAAGGCGGAGCGCGGCGGCTATGCCGATGCGATGATGCTGGACTGGGAAGGTAATGTCGCCGAGTGCACCGGCGCCAACATCTTCTTCATCAAGGACGGCGTGGTCCATACGCCGCTGGCCGACCGCTTCCTGAACGGCATCACCCGCCAGTCCGTGATCGACCTGTGCCGCCAGCGCGGCTTCGAGGTGGTGGAGCGGCGTATCCGCCCGGAGGAGCTGGAAGGCTTCAACGAGTGCTTCATCACCGGATCAGCCGCCGAGGTGACGCTGGTCTCCGAGATCGGACCGTATTCCTTCGTCACCGGCAATATGGGCAAGGTGATCATGGAGGACTACTCCGACGCCGTCCGCCCGAAGTCGAAGGCGGCGTGAGCCAGCCCCGTCATGCCCGGGCTTGACCCGGGCATGACGACAAACGGCTATCCTGTGTTTTTGTGGACCACGGGGGCATTCCGGGGCTCCGCGTCAGCGAAGAGCCCGGAACCCAGAACCGATGCGGGTTTCACGAGAAGCGCAGTCGGGCCAGCGCTTGAATTCATGACGGTATCGGTTCTGGGTTCCGGGCTCAGGCCTGCGGCCTGCCCCGGAATGACGGCGAGGATCCATCTGGCATTGGAGCCTCGCTCCGTCCGAGACTGACGCGTTTTACCTTGCCGTGCTGCGATACAGCGTGATCCAGTCGTCGGGGCCGATGCCGCGGCATTCGCCCATCATGCTGAGCTCGGTCTGGACGAAGGCGGCGCCGGTCCAGGCATAGCTGCCAATGACGCCGCAATCGCCCAGCCCCCGTCCCTTGGCGAAGAAGCTCATGCGCCCGGTCTTCGGATCGAAATCGGCGTTGGTCAGCATGTTCCCGGCATCGCCCTCGCCCTGCGGGAAGGCCATCGGCTTCGCGGCTGCGACATCGCCGCGCTCGGCCGTCCAGAACGCCGTCGTGACATTGTAGGCGCCGCGCGAGCAGGCGAGGCCGACAAGGCGGCGCTCTCCTGCGAGCGGCCAGGCTTCGTCGGCGGCCACCAGCATCTCGTCGTCTTCGCACAGATCGGCGTCGCGCTGCTTGATCTGCTTGCGCAGCGCAGCGGCGAGCGCCTTTCCGTCCTTCTCCGATACGGTGCCGGCAGCGGGCTTCGCCTCGATGACCGGCAAGGCAGGGGCGGCAGGCACATTCGTCGCGCTGCCCTTGCGAATGAGGGCGGATGTCGTGTTGAGCCGCCCTTGCTGCTCGTCGATCCAGAGCAGTGCCGCAACCGAACCGGAAAGCGAGACGCTGGCCGTCACGCCCGGCGCTGCGACGGCGAGTTTGGTCGCCTTGCGCGCGGCTTCGATGAGAGCGGCGATATCGGCCGGCTGAAAGGCCAGCGAGACGGTGTCGCCGTCGGCGGTGACCGGAAGCGGCTTGCCGCCGGTGGGGAAGGGGGCGCCGTCGAGCTTGAGCTGGACCGTCGCCGGCGGCTTCTTCCAGTCGCCACGCAGCCGCAGGACGAGCTTGACCGCCGCATCCGGACCGGCCGGGCGCTCTAGGCGCAGATAGGCGACCGTATCGGCGATTTCGGGTGGCAGCGACAGGGCGGTGCAGCCCTTGACGTTGTCGCAGCCGGCCATCCAGTCGCGGAAGCTCTTCGGTTCGGGCGCGGCCGCTAGGGCGAGCGCCGGCAGCAGGGCCAGTCCGGCGCCGAGCCAAAGCGGCTTCATCGTGTCAGGGAGCCTGTTCCCAGCGCTTCGCCGCATCGTCGTCACCCGCCTTGGCCTCGACCCAGCCGCCGAGCGTGCCGTCGGCGCGATGCTCGCGCTTCCAGAACGGAGCGCGGGTCTTGAGGTAGTCCATCATCAAATCGGCGGCCTCGAAGGCGTCGCGGCGATGGGTCGAGGCCGCGAGCACCAGCACGATCTGCTCGCCCGGCCGGATCAGCCCGAAGCGGTGGATCGCGACGAGGCCGATCAACGGCCAGCGCGCGGCCGCTTCCGCCGCGACGCGGGCGATCTCCGCCTCGGCCATGCCGGGATAATGCTCAATCTCCAGCGCGCTCAGCATTCCGTTCTCGTCGCGGCACAAGCCGGTGAAGGAGACGACGGCGCCGATATCGGCACGGCCATGGCTGAGCGCCGCGATCTCGTCCGAGAGCTCGAAATCCTCGCGCTGGATGCGGATGAGGGGCGTCACGAGCGGCCTCAGCCGCCGGTCATCGGCGGGAAGAAGGCGATCTCGCGGGCGTTGCCGAGCGCGGCCTGCGGCTTGGCGTGGACATGGTCGAGCGCTGCCCGCACGACGGCCTCGTCGGCAAAGGCGGCTTCATAGCCTTCGCCGCGCGCCTTCAGCCAGCGCACGAGCTCGGCGACGGTGGCGAGATCGGCGGGGATGTCGAGCGTCTCTTCCGGCAGGCCGACGCGCTCGCGCACCCAGGCGAAATAGACGACCCTGACCGGGCGCGTGCCTGTCGCAGCCGTTGCGACGGCGGCGCTCATGGCATGCGCTCGTCTTCTTGGACGAGATGGCGGATGCCGGCGTTGAAATAGTCCCAGCCCGTATAGATCGTCAGGCCGGCAGCGGCCCAGAGCAGGACGATGCCGATCGTGGTGTTGCCGGGCAGGACCTTGTCGCCCGCCGGGCCGGCGATGAGGAAGCCGAGCGCGAAGAGCTGCGCCGTCGTCTTCCATTTCGCGACCTTGCTGACGGGGACGCTGACCTTGAGCTCGGCGAGGAACTCGCGCAGGCCCGAGACCAGGATCTCGCGGCAGAGGATGACGATGGCGGCCCAGAGCGGCCAGCCATGGATCGTGCCGTCAGCCACCAGCATGAGCAGCAAGGCAGCGACGAGCAGCTTGTCGGCGATGGGGTCGAGCATGCGGCCGATCGCCGATTGCTGGCTCCAGGCGCGAGCGATGTAGCCGTCGAGATAGTCGGTGACGGCGGCCAGCGTGTAGATCGCCAAGGCGAGCCAGCGCATCCAGTCGTCACGCGGCCAGAACAGTATCGCCACCAGCGCCGGGATCGCGAGGATCCGGCCGTAGGTGAGGAGGTTTGGCAGCGACCAGGGGCCGCGCCGCCTAATGGCGTCTGGAAGAATCGTCACGGGAAGCACCAAAGCAAGCGCGCCACCGCAGCGTCAACACGCAAAACCGCGAGGGCGGCAGAAAGCTCAAGCATCATGAAAGAAATCATGGACGGCCTTGGCCGTCGCGGCGTTGACGCCGGGCGTGCGCATGAGGTCGTCGAGCTTGGCGCGCTGGATCGCCTTCACCGTGCCGAAATGCAGCAGCAGCGCGCGTTTGCGCGAGGGGCCGATGCCGGGAATCTCGTCGAGCGGGTTCTTCATCGTCTCGCGCTTGCGCTTGGCCCGGTGCGTGCCGATGGCGAAGCGGTGCGCCTCGTCGCGCAGGCGCTGGATGAAATAAAGCGCCGGGTCGCGCGGCTGCAGCTTGAAGGGCTCGCGGCCGACCATGTGGAAGGTCTCGCGCATGGCGTTGCGGTCGGCGCCCTTGGCGATGGCGACGAGCGGGATGTCGGTCGCGCCGAGCTCTGCCATGATCTTGCGGGCGGCCTCGAACTGCCCCTTGCCGCCGTCGACGATGACGAGATCGGGACGGGAGGGGAAGCCGTCCTCGTCCTTACGTGCCTTCGGTGTCTTGCGGCTCTTGCCGGGCAAGGGTCCATCCTGAGTGGCAGCGTCTGGCGCGTCTGGCAGGATGATGATCGCGGCTCCGTCGCCCTCTGAAGCATCCTTCGAGACGACAGCCGGCGCGGCCTCCTCAGGATGAGGGCCGAGAGAGATGCCGCCCTCCTTCGCCAACTTCGCAAATCTACGCGTCAGCACCTCGCGCATCATGCCGAAATCGTCCCCGGCGATGGTGTCGGTCGAGATGTTGAAGGTGCGGTAATGGCTCTTCATGAAGCCGTCCGGCCCGGCGACGATCATGCCGCCGACCGCGTTCGTGCCCATAATGTGGGAGTTGTCGTAGACCTCGACGCGGCGCGGCGCCTTCTCGATGCCGAAGGCCGCGCCGAGCGCGGAGAGCAGGGCGCTCTGGCCGGCATTATCGGCGAGCTTGCGCGACAGCGCCTCGCGCGCGTTCTTGACGGCATGCGCCATTAGGTCGGCGCGCTCGCCGCGCTTGGGATGGGCGACCTCGACCTTGCGGCCGGCGCGGGCCGACAAGGCCTGGCCGATCAGCTCGATCTCCTCGACCGGATGCGAGAGCAGGACGACGCGTGGCGGCGGCTTGTCGTCGTAGAACTGGGTGACGACCGAGGCGAGCACCTCGGCTGGCGTCAGCGAGCGGTCGGCGCGCGGAAAAAGCGCGCGGTTGCCCCAGTTCTGGTGATTGCGGAAGAAGAAGATCTCGACGCAGAACTGCCCGGCCTGCTCGTCGATGGCGAAGACATCGGCCTCCTCGACGCCCTGCGTGTTGATGTCCTGCCCGGCCTGCACGGCCGAGAGTGCGGCGAGGCGGTCGCGATAGCGTGCGGCCTTTTCGAATTCGAGCTCTTCCGCCGCCGCCTGCATCCGGGTCGAGAGCAACTGCTTCACCGCCGAGGAGCGCCCCGAGAGGAAGTCGCGCGCCTGACCGGCGAGGGCCTGATAGTCGGGGATCGAGATTTCACCGGTGCACGGGCCGGCGCAGCGCTTGATCTGGAAGAGCAGGCAGGGCCGCGTGCGGTTCTCGTAGAATGAATCCGAGCAGGTGCGGATCAGGAAGGCCTTCTGCAACGCATCGATGGTGCGTTTCACCGCCCAGACCGAGGCGAAGGGGCCGAAATAATCACCCTTGCGATGGCGCGAGCCGCGATGCTTGAAGAGGGCCGGCGCCTCGTGGTCCCCCGTCAGCAGGATATAGGGAAACGATTTGTCGTCGCGCAGCAGCACGTTGTAGCGCGGACGGAGCTGCTTGATCAGGTTGGACTCGAGCAGCAGCGCCTCGGTCTCGGTGCCGGTGGTGACGAATTCCATGTTCGCCGTCTCGGCGATCATGCGCGCCACGGCATTGGTGTGGGCCATGCCGCGGGCATAGGCCGTGACGCGGTTCTTCAGGCTCTTGGCCTTGCCGACATAGAGCACGTCGCCGGCGCGATCGAACATCCGGTAAACGCCGGGCTTGTTCGGCAGATGCTTCGCGAATTGCTGAATGACCTCGATGCCGGCCTTGAGCGCGCCGGGGGCGGCCTCCGCCAGATCGAGCGCAGGCTCGGGCGCGAGGAGACCGTCCTCCTCGTCCTCGAACTCGTCCTGCGGCAGATCGTCCTGACGTTCGCGATTCATGGCCTCCATGTAGGATGCCGGAGCGCCTTCGTCATGTCAGGAGAGGGAGCGATCAACCGTCGTTAGCCGTGTCATGCTCGGAATGCGTCCTGCCTCGTCCGGAAATGCAGATCGTAGGTGGTGCCGGTCGTTCGCTGTCGGGCCAATATGAGAAGACAGCCTTACGCGGCAGATATCACCGAGGATCGAAGCTCATGCCCCAGCCTGACAGCGTTCAAATCGTCCTTGCCTCCCGTCCGGAAGGGCGTCCCAGCCCGGCGAATTTCAGGCTGGAGCATGCCCCTATCCCAACGATCTCCGATGGGCAGGTGCTCCTCAAGGTCCTCTACCTGTCGCTCGATCCCTACATGCGCGGGCGGATGAGCGCAGCGAAATCCTATTCCGCTCCCGTCGAGATCGGGCAGGTGATGGAAGGCGGCACCGTGGCCGAGGTGCTCGAAAGTCGCGATCCCGATTTCAAGCCGGGCGACATCGTGCTCTCCCATTCCGGCTGGCAGTCGCATGCGGTGGCCAGCGGCTCGCAGCTGCGCAAGCTCGATCCGGCGAGCGCACCGGTGACGACGGCGCTCGGCGTGTTGGGCATGCCGGGCTTCACCGCCTATGCCGGGCTGCTGACGATCGGCCAGCCCAAGCCGGGCGAGACCGTGGTCGTGGCGGCGGCGAGCGGGCCAGTCGGCTCGGCCGTAGGGCAGATCGCCCGCATCAAGGGGGCGCGGGCTGTCGGCATCGCCGGCGGGGCGGAGAAATGCGCCTTCGTGCGCGATACCTTCGGCTTCGACGCGGTCATCGACCATCGCGATCCCGACATGGCGGGCAAGCTCGCGGCCGCCTGTCCGGACGGCATCGACGTCTATTTCGAGAATGTCGGCGGGCATGTCTGGGATGCCGTCTTCCCGCTGCTCAACACCTTCGCGCGCATTCCGGTCTGCGGTCTCGTCGCGCAATACAATGCGAGCGGCGATTTTCCGGGCCCGGACCGGCTGCCGGTGCTGATGCGACAGGTGCTTTCGAAGAGCCTGACGATCCGCGGCTTCATCCAGCGTGAATTCGCCGCAGCCCAGGCGCCGACCTTCCGGCAGGAGATGGCCCGCTGGATCGCGGATGGCGCCGTCAAATATAAAGAAGACATCGTCCAGGGCCTGGAGAATGCGCCGGAAGCCTTCATCGGGCTGCTGGAAGGCCGGAATTTCGGGAAGCTGATCGTCAAGCTCTGAGGCAGCGTGCCACGCGCAAGCCTTTTTCCTTGACCAGTCAGCGGGCGGGCGGCCATCACCGTTCGCCCGCTACCGGACCCTGCCCATGCCCGTCTTCGCCATTCCCTTCCCGATGATCGATCCCGTCGCGGTCCAGCTCGGGCCGCTCGCGATCAAATGGTACGGGCTCGCCTATGTCGTCGGCCTGCTCGGCGGCTGGTGGTATGCGCGCCGGCTGGTCGCAGCCGATAGTCTCTGGGCGGGGCGGGCGCGGCCGAAGCCGGAAGAGCTCGACGACATGCTGCTGTTCGTCGCCTTCGGCGTCGTGCTGGGCGGGCGGATCGGCTTCGTGCTGTTCTACGATCTGGCGCGTTATCTCGAGCGCCCGCAGGACATCTTCGCGATCTGGCAGGGCGGCATGTCCTTCCATGGCGGGCTGCTCGGCGCGACCTTGGGCCTGTGGCTCTTCGCCAAGCGGCGCGGATACCCGGCCCTGTCGGTGTTCGATCTGGCGGCGGCGGTCGTGCCGATTGGACTCTTTCTCGGGCGCATTGCCAATTTCATCAATGGCGAGCTCTGGGGCCGGCCGGCGCCGGATTTCGCCTATGCGATGGTCTTTCCCCATGGCGGACCAGTGCCGCGCCATCCGAGCCAACTCTACGAGGCGCTCGGCGAAGGCATCCTGCTCTTCGTCCTGGTGAACCTCGTTGTCCGCTTCGGCGGCTTCAAGCGGCCGGGCCTCGTCGCCGGCGTGTTCGGCATGGGCTATGCGCTGGCCCGGATCGTCTGCGAGTTCTTCCGCGAGCCCGACCCGCAGCTCGGCTTCCTGTTCGGCGCTTCGGTCGATGCGCTTTCCGGCGGCATCACCATGGGCATGCTGCTCTCGCTGCCGGTCTTCTTCGCAGGTCTTTGGCTCGTGCTGCGGAGCCGGCGCGGGCCGCAGGGCGAGGTGCGTGCGTGAATGCCCTCAAGGCCGAGATCGTCGAGCTGATCCGGCAGGAGGGGCCGATCGGAATCGGCCGCTACATGGCGCTGGCGCTCGGGCATCCACGCCATGGCTACTACATGACGCGCGATCCCTTCGGGCAGGAAGGCGACTTCACCACGGCGCCCGAGATCAGCCAGATGTTCGGCGAGCTGATCGGGCTTTGGGCAGCCCATCTCTGGCAGGCGATGGGGACACCCTCGCGACTGCGCCTGATCGAGCTCGGGCCGGGGCGGGGCACGCTGATGGCCGACATGCTGCGGGCGACCCGCATCGTTCCGGGCTTTCGCGAGGCGGTCTCGGTGCATCTCGTTGAGACGAACCCGGTTCTGCGCGAGCGGCAGGCGGCCGCGTTGAAAGGCATCGATCCGGTCTGGCACGACAATGTCGGCGACGCCCTGTCCGGCCCCGTGATCGTCGTCGCCAATGAATTCCTCGATGCCCTGCCGCTCGACCAGTTCGTGATGACGCCGGAAGGCTGGCGCGCGCGGCTGGTGGGGCTCGATGCGGATGGCGGCCTTGCCTTCGGTTTGGCTGCCGCGCGCGAGGAGACGTTGCATATCGCGGGGCCGGCCGGGGCCACCTTCGAGCAGCCTAGCCTGGCGCTCGACATCGTCAGGCAGATCGCGAGCCATGTCGCGGCGGAAGGCGGGGCGGCGCTGTTCATCGATTACGGCTCGGCGCGATCCGGCTTCGGCGACACGCTGCAGGCGATGAAGCGGCATGGCTTCGTCGATCCGCTGGCCGAGCCGGGGGAGGCGGATCTCACCGTGCATGTCGATTTCGAGCGTATGGGGCAGGCAGCGCTCAAGGCTGGCGCGGCGCTGCATGGCCCGGCTAGCCAGCGCGATTTCCTGCTGGCGTTGGGTCTCGCGCAGCGGGCGCAGGCGCTTTCGCTCAAGGCAGCTCCTGACCAGCAGGCTGCAATCTCTGCCGCTTTCGATCGGCTGACCGAAGAAGGGGAGACCGGGATGGGCGATTTGTTCAAGGTTTTCGCGCTATCCCACCCCGGCCTGCCGCCCTTGCCCGGATTTGACCTTCATCGGCTGCCAGAGCAGGGCTGATTTCAGCGGAACCATCTGCGGATTCGCGCCAACCGGACCACGCCATGTTCATCACCGCCCGTGAACTCGCCGGCGAAGCCGGCATCCGCCACGCCTTCTTCACGCGTGAGGGCGGCGCCTCGACCGGCATCTACACTTCGCTGAATGGCGGGCTGGGCTCGAACGACGATCCTGCGGCGATCACCGAGAACCGCGCGCGGATGGCGCGGCATCTCGAAGTCGAGCCGGCGAATCTGGTCAGCCTCTATCAGGTGCATTCCGCCGATGTGGCTGTCGTCACCGGCCCCTGGCCGGGTGAGCGCCCGAAGGCGGATGCGATGGTGACGACTGCGCCGCATGTCGCGCTCGGCGTGTCCACGGCCGATTGCGGACCGATCCTGTTCGCCGACAGCGAGGCGCGGGTCATCGGCGCGGCGCATTCCGGCTGGAAGGGCGCGTTTACCGGCATCGTCGGTGCGACGGTCACCGCGATGGAGAAGCTCGGCGCGCGGCGGGAGCGCATCGTTGCCGTGCTCGGGCCCACGATCAGCGCCAAGGCCTACGAGGTCGGGCCCGAGTTCATCGAGCGCTTCAAGGCGGAGAACCGGACCTATTCCCGCTTCTTCACGGCGTCCGAGCGGGCGGCCCATGCGATGTTCGATCTTCCGGCCTTCATCGCGCTCAAGGCGCAGGAGGCCGGGATCGGTCGATTCGTCGACATGGCGCTGTGCACCTATGGCGATGAGCAGCGATTCTTCAGCTATCGGCGCACCACGCATCGCGGCGAGCCGGATTACGGGCGGCTGATCTCGGCGATCGCCCTCGATTGACCGGAAAGCGGTTGACGGTTCGGCTGCTGCGCTTGTCGCGGCCCGACAGCGGAGTCATCGTCGCTCCCGGCTGGTCGGAATGCATCGCTTCCGCGGCTTAGAGACGTTCTTCGGGCGATGCATTCCAGATGCGGGGGCCGAGATGGAACAGATCCTGATGAACCTGATCGCCGGTGCGATCGGCGGCAATGCGGCCGGCAAGGCCAGTCCAAGCTTCGATCTCGGGACATTGGGCAATACGATTTCCGGACTCGTCGGCGGCGGCGTGCTCGGCCAGCTGATACCGCTCCTGCTGCCGGCGATCAGCGCGGCGGCGCAGGGCGGCAATCTCAGCGTCGGCAGTGTCCTGACCAACCTGATCGCCGGTGGTGCGGGCGGCGCGATCCTGACCGCGATCATCGGCGCGCTCAAGAACAAGACCGCCTGAGCAAGCAACGCGATACGGCAGCCCGGCTCTTTGCGGGGCCGGGCTGCGCGCTACGCACGGCCTGGACCTTGCGCGGCGGTTCCCGCAGCGGCGATGCTGCGTGGCCGAAGACGCTTGAGAGGCCGCCTTGTCCCGTTCGATCGCTTATTATTTCTCGCTGCATTCGCCCTGGACCTATCTCGGCAATGCTGTCTTCCACGATATCGCTCGCCGGCATGGCTGCACCATCGACTACCGGCCGATGCCGCTTCGCTCCGTTTTTGACGAGACGGGCGGGCTGCCCTTGCCGAAGCGGCATCCGGTTCGGCAACGCTACAGGCTGCTCGATCTGCAGCGCTGGCGCGAGCGACGCGGCGTGCCGCTCGTCCTGCAGCCCCGGCATTTTCCCTTCGATCCGTCCCAGGCCGACCGCATGACGATCGCGATCCTGGCTGCCGGCGGCGATCCCTTCGCGTTCATCAGCGACGTGATGGCCGGCCTCTGGGCCCGGGACGAGGATATGACGCAGCCCGAGGCGCTTCTCGCCTGCGCCGCGCGAGCCGGGCTTGACGGGCTGGCGCTGCTCGCCGCGGCCGACAGCCCGCCGATCAGGCAACGCTACGAGGCGACATTGGGGCAAGCCATCGAGGCCGGCGTCTTCGGTGCGCCCAGCTATGTGCTCGATGGCGAGGTGTTCTGGGGGCAGGACCGCCTCGAATTGCTCGATTCAGCGCTGGCGAGCGGGCGCGAAGCCTATCGCCCGGACGGTGCGGTCTGAGACTCAGCCGACGATGTCGGGCGTGCGCCAGCCCAGGTGTTGGCCGGCGTCGACGGCGATCATCTGGCCGGTGACCGAGCGCGCCTGCGCCAGATAAAGCACCGCGTCGGCGATCTCGTCGGGGGAGACCCGATGGCCGAGCAGGGTGGCGGCTGCCTCCTGCTCCATCAGCGCGGGACCGTCATAGGCATTGGGAAAGGTCGGGCCGGGGCCGACCGCGTTGACGCGAATCCGTGGAGCGAGCGCCTGCGCCAGCGTCCGGGTTGCGGTGAGCAGCGCGGCCTTGGTCAAGGTGTAGGAATAATATTGCGGCGTCAGCTTCCAGACGCGCTGGTCGACGATATTGACGACCGCGCCGTTCATGCCCTCCGGCAGATGCTCGGCCAGGGCGCCGATCAGCAGCGAGGGCGCACGAAGGTTGATCGCGAACTGGCGGTCCCATGCCGCCACATCGAGCGAGCGGACGTCGTCATCGATGAAGCTGGCGGCGCTGTTGACGAGCAGCGTCACCGGCCCCAGCTCCCTCGCGGCTGCCGGAATCAGGGCTGCCGCGGCCTGCGAATCGGCGAGGTCCGCCGAAAGCGTGCAGCAGGAGGCTCCGGTGAGCCGAAGTTCTGCAGCGAGAGCTTCGGCCTCGCCGCGGCTGTCGCCGTGATGGATCGCGACGGCATAGCCGGCTTTCGCCAGTCCCGTGGCGATCGCGCGGCCGATTCGCCGGGCGCCGCCGGTGACCATAGCGACCTCAGTCATTGGAGGAGCGGGCCGGGTCGGCAGGCGTTACCGGGGCTTCAATGGCGGAGCGCCGCTGAAGCCGGCGTTCCCAGTGCTTGGCGACGCGCAGATAGCGATAGAAGGCGTAGTTCATCGCGGTCATGAAGCCGTAGACGCCGCGTAGCGCGTGGCGGCGCCCGATATAGGCTTTGAAGAAGTTCGCTGGGAATTCGGCGACCAGCCGAAATGCCGAGAGCGTCTCGCCGCGGGCATCGAGATCGTCGGCCTGCGCATCGCTATAGGCATTGAGCTTCTCCATCTGCTCGCCGAGGGAGCGGACCGAGAAGTGGTGGACCGTTCCCTTCAGGCGCCCGACCTTCGTGCCGGGCTGCAGGTCGACACGGTCATGCACCGGGGAGAGCGAGTATCGGCCCCAGCTCTTCCGATAGAGCCGCACGGGGGCGAGCGCATAGGCGAAGCGGTGTGGCGCTTTCTCGCCGGGGAATATCTCCGCGATTCTGATCTTGTAGGCATCGGCTGCTGGCCCGCGGGTGAAGAGCGCGGCGATCTCGGCGACGAGATCGGGAGGCAGCACCTCGTCGGCATCGAGGTTCAGGAGCCAATCATGGCGACATTGTTCTTCGGCGAAGCGCTTCTGCCGGCCGTAGCCCGGCCATGAATTGAAGATCACCCGGGCGCCGAGCGATTCTGCGAGGGCTTGCGTTCCATCGGTCGAACCGGAATCGACCACCACGATATCGTCGCTGAGCGCGCGGGCAGCCTCGATGGTGCGCCCGATCCGGTCCGCTTCGTTCTGCGCGATGATGAAAATCGAGAGGGGCGGCACGGTTTCGATCAATCCTTGTGATTTCAAGGCTTAAGCATGCCCAGTGCGGTGCGGCAAGGTTGGAACGGAGAGCGGGCCTGCACGCGCTAAAAATTGCCGGAACCTTGCGTGATCTCCCGCGTTTTTAGCCCCGATCAGCCGCGGTCAACGAGCCGGGTTTAGCGCTTTATTAGTATTCGATTTACCATTGATGTCGGGAGGAGCGTGGTTAACCTGGCTTTACCTATTTGCATGCAGTCATCGCATTCGTGCCGCATTTCTGCCGCGGTCTGCAATGCAGATGTGCTTCCAGTGCAACAGACAAAACCGCTGCCCCGTCTTATACAGGGTCCATCGAAATCACCTGCCGGCCCGTTGGCGCTGCGACGACTAAGGAGTTTATCATGAAGAAGTACCTGCTTGCGAGCGTTGCAGCGCTCGGCATCCTCGCCGCTGGCGCCGCCTCTGCCGCTGACCTGCCGTCGCGCAAGGGCCCGATCGCTGCCCCGATCTACGTCCCCGTCTTCACCTGGACCGGCTTCTACGTCGGTGCCAACGCCGGCTACGGCTGGGGCAACACGAGCACTAACAACCTCGGTCAGGTCGGCGATCTCGACGGCTTCATCGGTGGCGGCCAGGTCGGCTACAACTACCAGATCGGCCAGTTCGTGCTCGGCGCCGAAGCCGACTTCCAGGGCGCTGACCTGAGCTCCGGCGGCAACATTTTCGGCACGAGCGTCAAGACCGAGTACTTCGGTACCGTCCGCGCCCGTCTCGGCTGGGCCATCGATCGTTGGATGCCCTACGTCACCGGTGGTTGGGCCTACGGCAACGTGAAGACCTCGATCCCGAGCATCGGCTTCTCGTCCGACCGCACCCACACCGGCGGCTATGCCATCGGCGCGGGCCTCGAGTACGCCTTCACCAACAACCTGGTTGCCGGCGTCGAGTACCTCTACGTCGACCTCGGCGAGAAGAACATCATCAACAACATTGGCACCAGCAAGGTCGGCGCCGACTTCTCGGTCGTCCGCGCTCGCCTCAGCTACAAGTTCTGATCTCTCCTCCCGGAGACGGAACGAACCCGGTGGCCTCGGCCACCGGGTTTTTTGTTGTCTTGATGACGGGGGCCGCTGAGCCTCGGCGATAGAAAAAGCCGGCAGCTTTTGACTGCCGGCGGACCAGATTCGTGACGACGTCGGTATGCCCGACGCCGTGCTGCGCTCGCGCTGTTCAGCCTTTGAAGCGCGTCGTCTCGAAGGCGGGGACGCGGGCGGCGAAATCATCGAGCCAGGCGACCAGCTTCGGATGAGCAGCGCGCCATTTCCCCTCGAATCGCAGATCGAGATAGCCGAGCGCGCAGGCCAGCGCGATTTCGCCGATTCGAGGGCGATTCGGGAAAGCAGGCGGCGCGGCTTCCAGTGCGGCGAGTCCGCGGCCAACCTTGCCGTCCTGATGCGCCAGCCAGTTGGCATTGCGGCCTTCCTCTGCGCGGTAGCGCCCTTCGTAGACCTGAAGCAGGGCGGCATCGCAGATGCCGTCGGCCAAGGCCTGCAGGCGTAGCTGCTCAAAGCGCGCGTCGCCGGCCGGGATGATCTTTCCGCCGGCGATATGGTCGAGATAGTCGACGATGACGCGGGAATCGAACAGCGTCGTGCCGTCTTCCAGGATCAGCGTCGGGATCTTGCCGAGCGGATTCTGCTGGCGCAGCGGCTCGGAAGGATCGTTCGTATCGGCCGCGACGATCTCGATGCGGTCCGTGAGCTCGAGTTCGATAGCCGCCATCTTGACCTTGCGGCCGAAGGGCGAAGCGGGGGAGGAGCGCAGGACGAGCATCGACAAAACCCTTGCTGGGACGAGACGGAAGACGATCAGCCGTCGGAGCGGATCGGTTCGCAGAGATAGCGCGGCCGCGGCCCTTGCGCGAGACGTTCGGTCAGGGCCGGGAGAAGGATCTTCGCCTCTTCGGCAAGCCGCCATGGCGGATTGGCGATCAGCAGACCGGTTGCGCCGAGACCGCCGGCCGCCTCCGGGCGATCGACCTCGATCTCCAGCCGCAGCAACCGGGCGATGCCGGCATCGCGGACATCGTTCATGAGGGTTTCGACGCCCCCGCGGTCCTTGATCGGATACCAGAGCGCATAGATGCCGGTCGGCCATTTGCGATGGGCGGCGATGAATTGGGCGGCGAGCGTCGCGAACTCGTCCTTCTGCTCGAAGGGCGGGTCGATCAGGACGAGGCCGCGGCGTTCCTTCGGCGGGACATTGGCCCTGAGCGCCGTCCAGCCGTCGATGGCCAGGGCCTTGCAGCGCTTGTCCATTCCGACCGCCTCGACGAGCTTCTGATAGGTCGGCGGGTGGAGCTCGGCCGCGATCAGCCGGTCGTCGGGCCGCATGACGTGGCGACAGAACCAGGGCGAGCCGGGATAGGCGCCGGGGCCGTGGAGCGCGCGAATGCCGGCCAGCGCGGCACGGTAGGGGGCGAGCAATTCCTCTGCAGCGGGCGCGAGCGGCGATTGCTCGATTCGCGCCACTCCATCCTTCCATTCATGCGTCCTAAGCGCCTCCTCGGAACTCAGATCATAGCGCCCACTGCCGGCATGGGTGTCGATGATGCGATAAGGCGTCGGTTTGGCGGCAAGATGCAGCAGGATGCGGGTCAGCACGACATGCTTCAGCACATCGGCGAAGTTTCCGGCATGGAAGCCGTGGCGGTAATTCATGGAGCGTTCGTAGAGCAAGGCGCTCGCGCCCGAAAGCGGCAAAGCCCCTGAAGGCCGCAGCTTTCAGCGCGGCGCGACGACGGTGAACTCGCGGGCGCGGCAGCCGGAGCGATCGACCTCCTGGCAGCTGCGGAAATCGCGCAGGTCCTTGCTGAAGCAGATCCGGACCTCCTGCAGGACGCCGCGCTTGCAGGCGACGGACATCATGTCGGTGCGCAGGCCGGGATTGGCCGCGACGAAGGCCCGCTCGAGATCGATCGCGGTCCAGCTCTGATCGCGTTCGGCCCTGGCGAGCACCGGGGGGATCGTCACCTTGTCGCGGGCGCGTCGGACATCGCGAAAGTAATCGCTCGGGCTGGAGCCGCTGCAGGTGCCGTGCTTGCGCCACTCGTAGCGGGCAAGGCTTTCCGTAGGGAACAGGCCCTCCGCCTGTTCCAGCGCGATTCGCGAGGGCGAGCGGCCGGCGGGCCCGCATTCACTGGGATAGCCGCGCTCGTTCTGCGGCCAGAGCCCATGCACGACGAAGCGCAGATTGCTGCCTTCGCCGCATTGCTCGCGGTTGCGCGAGCGGTCGCCGTCGAGTTCGCAGAACCCGGGCGACCAGGACAGCGCCAGAACATAGAAGTCGAAATCGCCCGGCGTGCCGCCGCGCTGGCCGAAGCCTTGCGCGCAAGCCGCTCCGCCGAGGCAGAACAGCGACAGAGCTGCAAGCGCAAGGCGCTTCATCATCGCGCGATGGGCAGATCTTACGGCCGCGCCATCTTGCAGTCGGGCGCATAGGCCCGGTTGCGGTCCAGGCCGCTGACGCACCAGTTGACGTTCCAGGTCAGCCCGAAGAGGCCGAGATTCTCGCGCACGGAATAATCGACGCGATGGAAGGTGCCATCATTGAGCAGGATGCGGCCGCTGCAGAAGCGCCGCGGGATGAAGTCGTCGCCCCAGGAGCGGAAGCCGATTTCCCCGATGCGATCATAGGAGACGGCCTGGAGCGGTCCCCAGAACTTGGCTTCGCGGGAATTGAACCAGCTCGTCAGCTCGCCGAGGACGGCCGGGTCCTCGCAGGCCGGCAGGTTGCCGTACATCGGGATGATGCGCGCTTCGGCCCGGTCGGCGGGATGGACGTAGCGGCGGCTGCTCGCGCCGGCCGCGAAGGCGGTCAGGCAAGCGAGGGAGACAAGGGCGGTTCGCAGCAGAGCGCGGCGCATGGAATCAGGCCTCGTACAGGAGGGCGAATATAGATGGCACGATGGCGATGCCGCGGTCAGGGGTCAAGAAAAGATGCTTCTCGTCGCTGTTGCGGAGCACTCGGCGGGCTTTGCGGCCACAGTCGCGTTGTCATGCGAGCCGGTCAGAGCATCTCGTCGGAAGCCATGCTGGCGCGTTCATCCGGCTTCCGACAGATTGTCTGCAGATATGGGGAGACGCCATGACGAACTGCTTCGACGATCCGGCGGCGCGCATCGATGATGCAGGCTTGCTGCGCGGCCATATCGGCCCGGTCCATCCGCTGGCGACCGGCAAGGTCCTGAAAAAGCTCGATCAGTTCTGCCGAGACTTCATCGCGCTTTCGCCGTTCCTCGTGCTGGCGAGCTGCGATGCGGATGGGAATGCGGATGCGAGCCCGCGTGGCGACGGCCCCGGCTTCGTGCGCGTGCTCGACGAGCGGACCCTGCTGATTCCGGACCGGCGCGGCAACAACCGCGTCGACTCGCTCGGCAACATCGTGTCGGCGCCGGGCGTCGGGCTGGTGTTCATGGTGCCGGGCATTCCCGAGACTCTGCGCGTCAACGGCAAGGGCCGGGCGACGCGCGATTCCGATTTGCTGGCGCCGTCCGCGATGCTGGAACGCCCGCCCGTCACCGGGCTCATCGTCGAGGTCGAGGAAACCTTCTTCCATTGCGGCAAGGCGTTGATCCGCTCGAAGCTGTGGGATCAGGCCTCGCAGGTGCCTCGCAACAGCTTCCCGACGCTCGGCCGGATCATCGCCGACCAGACCAAGGCGGTCGATGGCGACGAGGCCGATCGCAATCTCGAGGAAGGTTATCGCACGCGCCTCTACTGAGAGGCGCGTGCCGTCAGAACGACGCTTCGAGCATGGCGGCATAATCGGCCGCCGTGGCCGCGCGCGGGTTGGTCGCGCTCGAATGGTCGAGCGTCGCCGCCTCGGCGATGGCCGGCACGACACGGCGTGGCAAACCCATGGCCGAGAGGCTGCCGGGCATGCCGAGCCGGGCGACCAGACTGGCAATCCATTCTGCGAGGTCGGCATCGGGGGCAAGGCCGAGGACGCGCCGGATTTCGGCATATTTCGCCTCGGCCGCCGGCGCGTTGAAGCGCAGCACGGCGGGCAGCAGCACGGCGTTCAGCGTGCCGTGATGCAGCGAGACCTCCTTCAGCCCGCCGAGCGGATGGGAGAGGGCATGGACAGCGCCGAGCCCTTTCTGGAAGGTCATGCCGCCCTGTAGAGCGGCCATCATCATCTCCTTGCGGGCCTCGCGGTCCGAGCCGTCCTTAACGGCGCGCTCGATATGGTCGACGGCGCGCTTCAGCCCGTCGAGGGCGATGGCTTCGGCCGGCGGGTTCTCGCGCGGGCTGAGATAGGTCTCGATGCAATGGGTGACGGCGTCCATGCCGGTGGCCGCGGTGAGCCAAGCGGGCAGCCCCATCGTCAGCTCGGGGTCGCAGATGGCCAGGCGCGGGATCAGGTACGGTGCGATGAAGCCGAGCTTGCGCCCGTCCTTCAGGGTGATCAGCGCGGCGCGGCCGACCTCGCTGCCGGTGCCTGAGGTCGTCGGGATCGCGATGACGGGGGCGACCTTGGCGGTGACCCTCGGGATGCCGCCGAGGATCGCGGCGTAGGTTTCGAGCGGGCCGTCATGGGTGGCGAGCAGCGCCACGCCCTTGGCGAGATCGATCGGAGAGCCGCCGCCGATCGCGACGACACCATCGCAGCCATGCTGGCGGTAGAGCACGAGCGCCGCCTCGACAGCCTCCTCGGTGGGATTCGTGGGCGTATCGACGAAGACCGGGGCGGATCGCAAGGCGGTGGCATGTCTCTGCACGGCCTCGACAAGCCCGGCCGCAAGGATACCCTTGTCCGCAACAATCATCGGCCTGGTGATGCCGAGCCCGGAGAGATCGGCCTCGATGCCAGCGACCTCGCCGAAGCCGAACTTGATCGTCGTGAGATAGGTGATCAGCGCCATGTCGTGCCTCCCGCCGGCCTTTTCCGCAGGGCAGCTTTGTCGCCCGGCCGGGCGGAGGATGCCAGCCCGCAGGCGTGAGCCCGGCGCAGATCACCCCGGCTCGAAAAGAGTGACGATCTCGAGCGCGGTATCGCTCAGCGCTCGGCTGCAGGGTTCGGCGACCGGCCGGACCTATGCCGCTGGAACACCGTCCCGAACTGCCAGATAGCAAAGGCGAACAAGGCGAGGCCGACCAGCAAGCGATTGCGGGCCGAGGCCGACAGATTGCCGACGGTGTCGTCATAGGACAGCATCGTCCTGCCTTCGGTCGTGGCCTCGTAGATCAAGCCCCTGTCGGGATCGACGAGGAAGTGCAATGGCTGGCCCCAGCGGATGCGATCGGTATTCTCGACCACAGGGTGCGCGCCGGCGAATAGGTCTTGAGCGGGTGGCCGGTGGCGACGAGCGCGATGCGCTGGGTGCGGTAGCTGCCCTGGTTGCGGCCTGTGCCTTCCTGGACGAGCGGCGTATCGATCGAGATCGGACCGACATGGCCCGCGACCGAGAGCTGCTCGCGCGGCAACGGAAACCGCGCCCAGGCCGTGGCCGCAATATAGAGGCCGACGGCAGTGGCCACCACGCCCAGCGTCATGAGCCAGAGGTCGGATGGCTTCCGTTCCGTGGCCCTGCTCCGTTTCGCGTCAACCCTGCTCGATGGTAACAGCTTCCTGTCGGGCCTTGTAGGCGGCGCCGGACGTGCGCCTTTCCAGGACAAGCAGTGCGAGACCTGCCGCGACGATCAGGGCGGCCCCGCACAGCATCGCAGGTGTCGGCCAGTCGCCGAAGATGAACCAGCCGAAGACCAGCGCCCAGACGATCAGCGTGTATTGATAGGGCACGACGACCGAGGCTTCGGCGAGCTTGAGCGAGCGCGTGACACAGATATGCGCGGTCATCGCGATGATGCCGAGCAGGCCGAGCAGGGCGGCGTCCTTCAGGCTCGGCGTCACCCAGCCGAAGGGCAGCAGCGCCAACCCCATGAGTAGCGCGCCGAGAGTCTGCCACGCCACCAGCGTCACGTCCGGCGTGCCGCGCAGCTGTCGGCCGGCGATCATCATCGAGGCGAAGAAGAAGCTGCCGAGCACGGCGATCAACGCTGGCATCGACAGGCTCGCGCCGCTTGGGGCGAGGGCAACGGCAACACCGGTAAAGCCGAGGGCAACGGCAAGCCAGCGCCGCCCGTCGACGCGTTCGCCAAGCAGGAGCGCCGCTAGGATGACGACCCAGACCGGGGCGGCGAGCCAGATCGTCATGGCGTCGGCAAGCGGCAGGTAGGTCACGGCGAGATAGAACAGCGCGACCTCGGCCGAGCCGAAGAGAACGCGCAGCGCCTGCAATCGGGGGCGCTCCGGGCGCAGTGTCCGCTGCACACCCTGCTTGAACACGAAGGGCATGATGACGAGGAGCGCCGCAATGCTACGCAATACGAGCACCTGCCCGACCGTGTAGGTGGCGACCAGCCATTTGCCCATGACGTCGTTGAGCGAAAACAGCAGCATGCCGATGAGCATCATGGCGATGCCGGCGAGCGAGGCGTTGCGGGCGGTCATGGCGAGCTGTCGGTTTTCATGGCGCGCCACCACTGGCCAACTCATGGTTGCGAAGCAAGCCCGCCTGGCAGCATGGCAGGGCCGCGTTTTTGATTTAAGTATTTACTTAATTAAGTGAGTTTGAAAATTATAGCGCATGGATCCCTTCGCCGCCCTTGCCGACCCCACGCGCCGCAGCATCGTCGAGATGCTGGGCGAAGGCGCGCTTTCCGCCGGGGAGATCGGCGCGCGCTTCAGTGCGAGCGCGCCGGCGATCTCGCAGCATCTCAAGGTGTTGCGGGAGACGGGGCTGGTGACGGTCGAAGTCAGGGGCCAGCAGCGGATCTACCGGCTCGATCCGGCTGGGCTCGATGCCTTCGATGCCTGGCTGCGTCGGGTCCGGCGCTTCTGGGGGCATCACCTCGATCTGCTGGAACAGGAACTCGCGAAGCCCGGGACGGGCGAGGGAGAAACGCGATGAGCGAATATGGCGTTGTGCTGGAAAGCGGGGCGGTGCGTTTCGAGCGCCTGCTGCCCGGGCCGGTCGAACGTGTCTGGGCCTATATCACCGAGTCGGAGAAGCGCGGGCGCTGGCTCGCTTCCGGGCCCTTCGATCTGCGTGTCGGCGGGCGCACCCAGATGCTGTTCAAGCATTCGCAGATCACGGACGAGGCGCCGCCCGAGGCCTATCGCGAGATGCACGAGAACGGCTGGCCCTCGACCGGGACGATCACCCGCTACGAACCGCCGCGTCTCATCGCCTTCACCTGGGGCGGCGGGGACGAGCCGGAATCCGAGGTGGAATTCGCTCTCTCGCCGCAGGGCGACAAGGTCCTGCTGGTGCTGACCCATCGCAAGCTCGGCAGCAAGGCGGAGATGACCAGCGTTTCCGGCGGCTGGCACATGCATCTCGGCCTGCTGGAGGACCTGCTCACGGGCAGCCCGAGGCGCGGATTCTGGTCGCGCCACCAGAAGTTGGAGGCGGACTATGCGGCGCGCTATGCCGATCTGCCGGAACAGGGCGGTTCGGCCTGAGACCTACAGGCTCGCCGCCGCCCGTGCCGCCTGGTCGTACTGGCCGGAGAGGGAGCGCATCGCGGCGGCGATCTCCGACAGCCGCTCGGAATCTGCGCCGCTGGCCCGGACGGATTTGACCAGAAGCTGCTCGCGGATCTGGGCATAGCGCCGGCAGGCCTCCTCGCCGGCCGGAGTGACCTCCACGGTCTTCTCCTTGCCCTTGCGCCCGCCCTTGAGCAGCTTCAGCCGCTCCAGCTTCTTCAGCGAATAGTTCACCAGATGCGTGTCCTCGATGTTGAGGACAAGGCAGATATCGGCGAGCCGCTTCGGCTTGCTGCGATGATTGACGTTGTGCAGGACAAGGACGTCGAGCGGCGACAGGTCCGGCACCCCGGCGGCCGCCATGCAGCGGATCATCCAGCGCTGGAAAGCGTGCACCGTCATGCTCAGCGCGAACTCGAACTCCGACAGCGCCGGCAAGGCGCCCGCGGCAAGGTGGCCGGAGGAGACGATCGGACCGAGGTGGTCGGGGGCGGGAGAGGTCATCGCGCTCCATTATCCTGAATAAAAACGCGCGGTCATCCCGGACAAGCCGCGATAGCGGCGCCGATCCGGGACCCATGCCTGAACCGTTCCGGCATGGATCCCGGGTCTCCCTCCGGTCGCCCGTGATGACCGCTATCTCGATTTGACCTGTGGCGAGTTGGCCCGCCTCACATCTTCTTATAGGCGTCGACGATCGCCTGGCCATCGGCGCCGGCCTTCTTCAGCCAGTCGGCGGTCAGGGTGTCGCCGGCCTTCTTGAAGCCCGCGGCCAGTTCGGGCGAGGGCGCCTGTACCTTCATGCCCTTGGCCTTGAGCTGGTCGAGATACCAGCCGGCCTTCTCCTGCCACATCTTCCAGCCGCGCTCCTCGGCAGCGGCGGCAGATTTCAGGATTGCGTCCTGCGTCGCCTGGTCGAGGGCGTTGAAGGCCGCCTTGTTGACGAAGGTGGCATCCTTCGGGATCCAGGCCTGCGTGTCGTAGAAATGCGTCAGCGACTCCCAGACCTTGGAATCGTAGCCGGTGCCGCCGGACGACATGAACGAGTTGACGACGCCGGTCGCCAGCGCCTGCGGCAGCTCGGCCGCCTGGATCGTCACGGACTGCATGCCGAGCAATTCGCCGAGGCGGGCGGTGCCGACATTGTAGGAGCGCCACTTCAGCCCCTTCATGTCCTCGATCGTGTTGATGTCCTTCTTGGCGTAGACGCCCTGCGGTGCCCAGGGGACCATGAAGAGCAGCTTGATACCCTGTGAATCGAGCTTCTTCTCGATCGCGGCCTTGGAGGCTGTGTAGAGCTTGCGCGAGTCGGCGAAGCTCGTGGCCAGGAAGGGCACGACGTCGATGCCGTAGACCGGATCCTCGTTCTCATGGATCGACATCAGGATCTCGCCCATCTGGGCCTGGCCGGTCTGGACGGCGCGCTTGATCTCCGGCGCCTTGAACAGCGCGGCATTGGCGTGGACCGTGATCGACAGCTTGCCGCCGGTGGCCGCCTCGACATCCTTGGCGAAGAGGACGAGGTTTTCCGTGTGCGGGTTATCCGCCGGATAGGCGTTGGGCAGGTTCCACTTGGTCTGAGCCGCCGCGCCGAGCGATCCGAAAGCGAGCGCCCCGGCGGCGACGCCGGCGACGAGAAGGCCCTTGATGAAGTCCTTGCGATGCATGGTCTTGTCTCCGTTCCCTTGGTTTTGATGCGGTATCATTGAGGCGGAAAGGCCATCTGGGGCAAGACCATCACGATCTGCGGGAAGATGGTGATGATCGCGACGGCGGCGACCAGCAGGAAGAAGAACGGCAGCGCCGCCAGCGCGACCGTATTCGAATCCTTGCCGGACATGGTCTGCAGGACGAAGAGGTTGAAGCCGACCGGCGGCGAGACCTCGGCCATCTCGACGATCAGCACGAGAAAGATGCCGAACCAGACCAGATCGAAGCCGGCGGTCTTGATCATCGGGATGACGATCGCGGTGGTCAGCACGATCATCGAGATGCCGTCGAGCGCCGTGCCGAGCACGATGTACATCACCGTCAACGCCGCGATCAGCGCGTAGGGCGAGAGGTGCAGGCTGTCGACCCAGGCGGCCAGCGCCGCCGGAATGCCGGTATAGGCCATCGAGGTCGACATGAAGGAGGCGCCAGCCAGGATCAGCATGATCATGCAGGTGATGCGGGTCGTGCCCATCACGCTCTGCCAGAACGCCTCCCTGGTCAGCGTGCCCGACCACCAGGCGATGCCGAAGGAGCCGAGCACGCCCCAGGCGGCGCATTCCGTCGCGGTCGCCCAGCCGAGCAGCAGCGACAGGAAGACGAGGAGGATGAGCAGCATGCAGGGGACGAGCTGCGCCGATTCCCGCAGCTTCTCGCGCAGGCTCATCTTCGGCTCTGGCGGCGGCGACTGGCTGGGGTTCAGCATGTGCCAGATGGCGATGTAGCCGGAATAGAGCACCATCACGAGCAGGCCCGGCAGGAAGCCGGCGAGGAAGATCTGGATGATCGAGACGTTGGCCGCCACCGCATAGACCACCATGGTGATCGAGGGCGGGATCAGGATGCCGAGCGTGCCGGCGCCGGCCAGCGAGCCCAGCGCGACCTTCTCGTTGTAGCCGCGCTTCTTCAGCTCCGGCAGGGCGATCTTGGCGACGGTGGCGCAGGTCGCGGCCGAGGAGCCGGAAACCGAGCCGAAGATGCCGCAGGCGAGCACGTTGACGTGCATCAGCCGGCCCGGCAGCCAGTTGAGCCAGGGCGCGAGGCCGCGAAACATCTCCTCGGAGAGCTTCGTGCGGTAGAGGATCTCGCCCATCCAGATGAAGAGCGGCAGCGCGGCCAGCGTCCAGGAGGCGCTGTTGCCCCAGATCGTCGTGGCCAGCACGGAGCCGGCCGGGATGCCGCCGCCGACGAACTGCATCGCCACCCAGCCGCAGGCCATCAGCGAGATGGCGATCCAGACGCCGCCGGCCAGGAAGACGACGAGCAGCAGGAGCAGAAGCCCGGATATCTCGATCATCGCCATGGCGTTACACTCCGCTCGCCATGGCGCGCTCGACGATTTCCTCGTCGGATTGCGCGGGCGGCTTCTCGTAGCGCGGCTCCTGGCCGCGGATCACGACATGGACGAACTCGTCCGCCATCGCGATGAAGAGGATGACGAGGCCGCCGGAATAGCCGAGCTGCGGAATCCAGAGCGGCATCGGCACGACGCCGCCGGCGATGTCGTTGAACTCCCAGGACTGCCAGGTCATCACTGCGGCATGCCAGGCGAAGAAGCCGGAGAAGCCGAGGCCGAGCACCAGCGAGAACACCTCGAAGAACCAGCGCTTGCGGCCCTTGAAATGGTCGATCAGCAATCCGACGCGGATCATGTCGCCGGATTTGAAGGTGTGCGCGAGCCCGAGAAAGGCCATCGCCGCCATACACCAAGAGGTGAAATCGTCGCCGGCGGGGATGTTGAGGCCGATCTCGCGGCCGATCGACATCAGCATCATCAGCACGAAGATCAGGATGAGGAAGACCCCGGCCGCGTAGCCGGCCCAGAGGTAGAGCGCGTCGAGCGTGCGGCGAATCATGGCGCGCGCCGCTCCCGCCGGTGAGTGGCGCATGAGCGCCCGATTGCCAGGACTGCTCGCATCGTCGCATTCTCCGCTTTCGTGCCGGCCCGGCCCCTCAGCCATGTTCCAGCCACAATCGGGATGGTAGCCGCCGAAATTGTCTTGTCAATAACTCATCGACGATTTATCGATAAAACGTCAGCGTGACCCGTCGCTGGCATGACGGTGGGGAGAACGTCTGATGTCGGCGGCGTGTTGGGACTTCTGGATCGATCGCGGCGGCACCTTCACCGACGTGATCGGACGTGATCCGGCTGGCAATCTCCATGCCAGGAAGCTGCTCTCCGAAAATCCCGGCGCTTATCGCGACGCGGCCGTTCAGGGAATCCGCGACCTGCTCGGTCTGAAGGCGGGCGAGGCGATCCCTGCCGGTGCGGTCGGCGAGGTCAGGATGGGCACGACCGTCGCCACCAATGCGCTGCTGGAGCGCAAGGGCGACCGCACGCTGCTCGTCACCACCAAGGGTTTCCGCGACGCGCTGCGCATCGGCTACCAGGCGCGGCCCGACATCTTCGCCAAGGAGATCGTCAAGCCGGAGCAGCTCTATGAAGACGTGCTGGAAGTCGAGGAGCGTGTGCTCGCCGACGGCACGATCGAGCACGCGCTTGACGAGGCGACGGTCCGCGCGGCGCTGCAGGCGCAGTACGATGCCGGTTTTCGCGCCGTCGCCATCGTCTTCATGCACGGCTATCGCTATGCGGCGCATGAGCAGGCGGCGGCGCGCATCGCCCGCGAGATCGGCTTTCCGCAGGTGTCCGTCAGCCATGAGGTCTCGCCGCTGATCAAGCTGGTCGGGCGTGGCGACACCGCCGTGGTCGATGCCTATCTCTCGCCGATCCTTGGCCGCTATGTGCAGCAGGTTTCGGAGGAACTCGATGTCGCCCGCACCGGCGCGCGACTGATGTTCATGATGTCCTCGGGCGGTCTCACCGCCGCCGAGCTGTTCCAGGGCAAGGATGCGATCCTGTCGGGCCCTGCCGGCGGCGTCGTCGGTCTTGCCGAGACCGGCCGCTCGGCCGGCTTCGCCGAGGTGATCGGCTTCGATATGGGAGGGACCTCGACCGACGTCGCGCATTTCGACGGCGAGTATGAGCGCGCCTTCGAGACCGAGGTCGCCGGCGTGCGCATGCGCGCGCCGATGATGCTGATCCATACGGTCGCGGCCGGCGGCGGCTCCATTCTCCACTATGACGGCGCGCGCTTCCGCGTCGGCCCGGATTCGGCCGGCGCCAATCCCGGTCCGGCCGCCTATCGCCGCGGCGGGCCGCTCGCGGTGACCGACGCCAACGTCATGGTCGGCAAGCTGATCCCGTCCTATTTCCCGGCGATCTTCGGGCCGAAGCAGGATGCGCCGCTCGACGTCGAGACGGTGCGGGCCAAGTTTGCGACGCTTGCGGCGGAGGTCGGTGACGGCCGCTCGGCCGAGGAGGTCGCGGACGGCTTCATCCAGATCGCGGTCGCCAACATGGCCGAGGCGATCAAGAAGATCTCGGTCCAGCGCGGCTACGACATCACCCGCTATGCGCTGAATTCCTTCGGCGGTGCCGGCGGGCAGCATGCCTGCCTCGTCGCCGATGCGCTCGGCATCAAGACGGTGCTGCTGCATCCCTTCTCCGGGCTGCTCTCGGCCTATGGCATGGGCCTCGCCGAAATCCGCTCGACGCGGACGGCGGCGCTGGATGTCCCGCTCGATGGCGAGGCGAAAGCAGCGATCGAGGCCGTGGCCGGGAAGCTCGCTGCCGAGACCCGTTCGGAGGTCGCGGGGCAGGGTGTGGCCGCGGGCGACATCGCCATCCATACCAGAGCCCATATCCGTTACGCCGGCACCGACACCGCGATCGCGGTCCCGGCTGGGACACGGGCTGCGATGCAGGAGGCCTTCCAGACTGCGCACAAGGCGCGCTTCGGCTTCATGGACGAGACCAAGGCGCTGGTCGTCGAAGCGGTCGAGGTCGAGGCGGTCGGTGGCGGCGCCAAGTTCGAGGAGGCCTCAGTCGCGGAAGAGGCTGGCGAGCCGGCGATCGCCGAGCGCACGCGGCTGTTCTCCAAGGGCGAATGGCACGATGCCGCCATCGTCCGGCGCGAAGCGATCAGGCCCGGCCAGAGCGTCGCGGGGCCGGCAATCATCATCGAACCCAACCAGACCGTCGTCGTCGAGGATGGCTGGAGCGCCAAACTCACGGCCAAGGACCATCTCGTCCTCGTGCGTAGCAAGGCGTTGGTGCAGCTGGCGGCGATCGGCACCAAGGCCGATCCGGTGATGCTCGAGATCTTCAACAACCTGTTCATGTCGATCGCCGAGCAGATGGGCGTGACGCTGCAGAACACCGCCTATTCCGTGAACATCAAGGAGCGGCTCGACTTCTCCTGCGCAGTGTTCGACCAGACCAGCGCGCTCGTCGCCAATGCGCCGCACATGCCGGTGCATCTCGGCTCGATGGATCGTTCGGTCGAGACGGTGATCGCCAACAATCCGGTCATCAAGCCGGGCGACGTCTATTGCCTCAACGCGCCCTATAATGGCGGCACGCATCTGCCGGATATCACGGTCTGCACGCCGGTCTTCGATGCCGAGGACAGGGACATCCTGTTCTGGGTGGCGAGCCGCGGCCACCATGCCGATGTCGGCGGCACGGCGCCGGGCTCGATGTCGCCGCTGGCGACGAACATCGAGGAAGAGGGCGTCTATATCGACAACTTCAAGATCGTCGATCAGGGCCGCTTCTGCGAGGAAGACCTCGTCAAGCTCCTGACCGGGGCGCGCTATCCGGTGCGCAACGTCGTGCAGAACGTCAACGACCTGAAGGCGCAGATCGCCGCCAACGAGAAGGGCGTGGCGGAGCTGAAGAAGATGATCGGCTCCTTCGGCCTCGATGTCGTGCAGGCCTATATGGGCCACGTGCAGGACAATGCGGCCGAGAGCGTGGCGCGGCTTTTGACCAAGCTGCACGATTCCGAATTCACCTACCCGATGGACCAGGGCTGCGCGATCAAGGTGAAGATCACCATCGACCGCGAGAAGCGCGAGGCAACGGTCGATTTCACCGGCACCTCCGAGCAGCGGCCGGACAATTTCAACGCGCCGGCGCCCGTCACCCGCGCCGCCGTGCTCTATGTCTTCCGCGTCATGGTCGACGATGCCATCCCTATGAACGCCGGCTGCCTCAGGCCGATCAAAATCGTCGTGCCGGAGGGCTCGATGCTGGCACCGCGCTATCCGGCGGCCGTCGTCGCGGGCAATGTCGAGGTGTCGCAGGCGGTGACGAACACGCTGTTCGGGGCGCTCCAGGCGATGTCCTGCTCGCAGGGCACGATGAACAACCTCACCTTCGGCAACGACCAGTATCAGTATTACGAGACGATCTGCTCGGGCTCGCCGGCGGGGCCGGGCTTCAACGGCACGTCGGGCGTGCATGTCCACATGACCAATTCGCGGCTCACCGATCCGGAGATACTGGAGACGCGCTTCCCCGTCGTGCTGGAGGATTTCCACATCCGCGCCGGTTCCGGCGGCAAGGGCGAATGGACGGCGGGCGACGGCACCAGCCGCACCATCCGTTTTCTCAAGACGATGGATTGCGCGATCCTCGCCTCGCACCGGAAGGTGAGGCCCTTCGGCGTGAAGGGCGGCGAGCCCGGCCAGCTCGGCAAGACGCTGGTGCGCAGGCTTTCCGGCGCGATCGAGGAGCTGAAGCCGTCCGACCAGACGCTGCTGCAGGCCGGGGAAGCGGTGACGGTGATCACGCCGACGGCCGGGGGCTATGGAAAAGCCGAGGGTTGAGGCTTAGCTCCGTCTCTCGACCATGGAGACGGACATGCCCCAGACCTGGATGATCACCGGTGCCAATCGCGGCATCGGGCTCGCGCTCACCAACGCATTGCTGCGGCGAGGCGACCATGTCGTCGCCGCGGCGCGCAACCCCCGGGGCGGGGCGCTGGGCGATCTCGCAGCCGAACATGCCGGGGCGCTGACGCCGCTCGAACTCGATGTCACCTCCGACAAGAGCGTGGCGGCCGCCAAGAACGCGCTGGCGGGGCGCCCGGTGGATGTTCTCCTCAACAATGCCGGCCTCTACGGCCCGCGCGACCGGCAGAGCGGGCTCGATGTCGATTTCGACGAATGGCGCGAGGTCTTCGAGGTCAATGTCTATTCTCCGGTGCGGGTCGCGCAGGCCTTCCTACCCAATATAGAGGCCGGGCAGGCGCGCAAGATCGCGACGATCTCCAGCCGCATGGGCTCGATCGCCGCCAATCCCGGCAATGCGCTGATCTATCGCTCGTCGAAAGCTGCGGTGAACATGGCGATGGTCGTGTTCGGCAACGCGGTGCGCGAGCGCAATGTCAGCGTGCTGCTGTTCCATCCGGGCTGGGTCCAGACCGACATGGGCGGCGGCGGGGCCGACATCACCCCTGCCGAAAGCGCAGGCGGGCTGATCCTCACCATCGACGCCTCCGGCATGGCCGAGACCAACAGCTTCCGCGACTACACGGGCGAAAAGATCGCCTGGTAAGGGCGGCGTCTGCTCAACTCGCCCGCGTCGAGGCGAGCCAGAGGCCGCCGCCGACCAACAGGCCGCCGCTGAACTTCGACAGAAGCCGGACGCGCCGCTGCGAGAGCAGATGGCCGGCGCGGCCGGACAGCACGGCATAGGCGCTGTCGCTGAGCGCGGCGAAGGCCAGCGCGGTCGCGCCCATGATCGCGATCTGGGTTACGTGGTCGCGCGCCGGGTCGAGGAACTGCGGGAAGAAGGCACCGAAGAACAGCAGCGTCTTGGGGTTGCTGAGCGCTACCAGCGCGCCCTGCAGGAAGAAGCCGCCGCGCGGCGCCTTGGTCGGGGCGCTGCCGTCGAGGTCTGCGCCGGCTGAACGGAACATCTTCCAGCCCAGCCAGATCAGGTAGGCGGCGCCCGCCAGCCGCAGCCACTCGAACCAGTGACCGAGCGCTGCGATGACGGAGCTGAGGCCGATGCCGGCGACGACGACCATGATCGCGAGGCCGGCCTGGGTTCCTGCCACGTTGAGGAGGCCAGCGCGGGTACCGTGCTTCAGGCTGTTGGCGATGATCAGCGTGACCGTCGGACCGGGAACGATGATGATGACGATGCAGGCGAGCAGATAGGCGGCATAGACTTCGAGCGACATGGCGCGGGCCTCCGGGTGTATCGCCTAGTGATCTGCCGATGCCGAACGGGTGTCCAGTCCCTTCGCAGTCGCCGAAACGAGAGGTTCGCGATGGGTGATGCCAGCTTTGCCGTGCGGCCGTTGACGCCGGAGCGCTGGGGCGATCTGGAGGACCTCTTCGGCCCGCAGGGCCCCTGCTATGGCTGCTGGTGCAACCATTTCCGCATGCCGCAGCGCCTGCGCAAGCCTCTGCTCGGCGAGGGAGCGCGCCGGCTGTTCGAGGAGCGGGTGCGGGACGGGCCGCCGCCGGGCGTGCTGGCCTATGCGGAGGACAAGGCCGTGGGCTGGCTGCAGATTGGCCCGCGGGCGCATATCCCTGAATGGAACAATCCGCGCCGCGCCTCGACGCCGCTGCCGGACGCGGCGGCCGAGGACATCAGCAATTGGGCGGCTTCCTGCTTCTTCGTGCGCAGGGGATTTCGCGGCAAGGGCGTCACCGGCGCGCTGGTTGATGGAGCCGTTGCGTTCGCGAGGGACAGCGGCGCGCGGCTGATCGAGGCGGCTGCCATGGATAACCAGGACAAGCGCAGCGCGGAGGGGCTCTATGTCGGGCCGGAAAGCGTGTTCCTGCGCGCGGGCTTCGTCGAGGTGGCCCGGCAGAAGCCGGGGCGGCCGCTACTCAGGCTGATACTGTAGGCAGAACGGGTTTCGCTCTATGCGAGGATGAAGTCGCGGATCGCCTGTAAGGCGCCATCCCGATCGTCGGCGAGAATACCGTGGCCGCAATCGGTGAAGCGCTGAAAGCGGACTTGTTCAGGTGGGAGGCTTGCCGCGATCTGCTCGCTGAAGGCGATCGGTGTGATCGGGTCCTTGTCTCCGGCCATGACGAGAACCGGGCAGGACACGCGCGCGAGCGCATCCCTGAAGTCGAAGCGGCCGTGCTCGTTGCGGGGACCGTTGAAGTGGACGCCAGTTTCGTTGCGCATGATGGCGCGGGCAACCCACAACCCGTCATGCCTCTGGTTGCGAGGCGCGTAGAGCGGGACGCAGACCTCTCGATAGGCCGCGCGGGTCGCGTCGGACGGGGCTGACCAATAGGCTCGCGCCGCAGCCGCCGCCTCCGCGCCTCCGAACCGTTCGAAGGCCGCATAGATCTGCTGAAAATCGACCTTTGCCGCCGCGCTGACGAGGATCAGTTTTGCGGCATGGCCCGGATGGCGCGTCGCATAAGCCTGGGCGACGAAACCGCCGAAGGAGGTTCCGAGCACGATCGGCTTGTTGATGCCGAGCGCGTCGCAAAGCGCCTTAACGTCGTCACCCCATTGGGCGAGCGTCCACAGGTCTCGTGGTCCGTCTTCGCTGCGTCCGCAGCCGCGATGGTCGTAGTAGACGATCTGGCAGATGTCGCGCAGAGCAGAGAAAGCGGGCTTGTAGAGGCTATGGTCAGCGCCCGGGCCGCCATGAAGCAGCACGAGTGTCGGCGTCTCGCGCATTCGAGGCCCGTCCGGGACCAGCCCAGCTCCCTCGGTATCGACGTAGAGGCGAACCCCGTTCACGGTAACGTGCATGATTGTCGTATCCGGGAGTTCAATTCCTCAGCCTGCCGAGAAAACCCGTCAGCTGCTCCAGCGCCTGCCGTCCTTCGGGCCTGTCGAGGTCGAACTGGTATTCGTGCGGCAGCTTCGGCTCGGTCTCGGGCGGAAAGAACAGCGTGTCGACCTTGACGCCGCGGTCTTGCAGAGCCTGAGCCATCACCACCGATTGCGGCGCCAGCGGGTCGCCATTGCCGACCGTGATGAAGCTCGGGGGGAAGGTTTCCGTCACATAGCGCGGAACCGCGGCTTCGGTGATGCGGTCGCTCTCCAGCGGGTTCGACACCCCGAAATAGGCGAAGAGTACGGAGCGGATGAAGCTTCCGAACGGCCCTGACAAGTCTAGCGCCGTCGGGTCGAAGGCCCCGCAGAACAGCGCGACGCCTCGCAGGGTGGCGGGCCCGACGGTGGGCTTGAGGCCGAGCAGCTCGGCATAGTCCTTTCCGGTCAGGCCGGCGGCGAGCTGGGCCGCGATATGCGCGCCGGCGGAATCGCCGGCGAGCACGATCCGCGAGGGATCGAGGCCGAGGCGCTGGCTCTCGCGCTGCAGGAAGCCGAGCGCTTCGTTCACCTGCAGCACGGGCTCGGGGTAGCGGGCGGTCGGCGCGCGGGTGTAGCCCACGGCAACGGCCGGATAGCCGCGCCCGGCCAGGATCTTCAGGTAAGGTCCGACATCCTTCCGGTCGCCACCGACGAAGCCGCCGCCATGTACCCAGACGATGGTCGGACGGCCGGGCTGGGCACCGCCCTGCGGCAGGTAGACATCCAGCCGCGCCTCCTCGGCCTTGCCGTAGGGAATATCGAGTCGCTCGCGAAGCGAGGCCGGAACGTGCTTGGCCAGGGCCGCATTGGTTCTCGAAGCACCGTAGGCGAAAGCCATTCGGGTCAGCAGGGCCGAAGGCCAGGGCGACAGGACGAAGGCTGCATAGGCCGCGAGCGCCAAGCCGAGGCAGAGCAGGAGAATCCGGGTCGCGCGTGGTCTCATCGTGCGAAGCTAGGCTGCCTCTCGTCCGTGGGCAACGCCGCTGACAAAGCAGGCGCCGCGCCAGGAGGTGCAAGTTTATGTAATCGGCTAAGTTGTTGATTTTGTTGTAATATGAAGCTGCTGTTAACCTCCCGTTCGTTCGCGTCTGCGAAACGGGCCGTGGCTACGAGACGGTGACGACCATGCGACGACTGGGTTTGACGGCGAAGATCATGGCATTCTTCGCGCTGCTGAGCCTCGCCGGGGCGCTTGGCCTCGTCAGCGCGCTGCAGGGTTTCGACGAGGCCCGGCGCATCGATGCCGCCGCCTTCGCCGATATCGGACTGGCCAGCAGCGCCTCGCTGCTTTCCAGCCGCGTCGCAGCCGCAGCCCTGCTCAGCAGTGTCGACGCCGACATGCCCAAGCGGGAGGTCGAGACGATGCTGGAGCGGCTCGACGGCGCCGTCGAGCTGGTCGACGCGGCCCGCGCGCATCTGATCTCCTCCTTGCCTGTCGCCTTACGCGAGGCCAACCCGACGCTCGACGCCCGGATCCGGACCTTCATCGCCTTTCAGCGCGGCATCGTCGATATCGGCCGCCGCGTTTCGGCGAAGGCCGCCCTCCTCGAAGCGGGAGCCGATGAAGCACGGACCAATGTCGACCAGATCATCATCACGACATCGGCCCTGCGCGACCAGCTTGCGCGCCGTGCGGCCGAGACGGCAGCCCGTGCCGGGGAGCGCGCCGGCAATGTCCGGCTCTGGACCATCCTGTTCGCCTGCCTGCTGCCACTCGCCGGTGGACTGGCGGCGCTGCTGCTTCTGCGCAGCCACCTGACGCGGCCGCTGCGAAGCCTCATGACGGCGATCGGGCAGGCCGCGGCATCGGATCAGGTGATCGAGGTGCCCTATCGCGGGCGGGCCGATGAAATCGGCCAGCTCGCCCGCATCGTGCGCCAGTTCAGCGAGGTGCGGGCGACGCTGGTGACGCGCGAGGCGGAAGCAGGCGACGCGCGCCGCCATGAGCAGATGCGCAGCGCGGAGCTTGCCCGCATCGCCGACGAGTTCGAAGCGCGGCTCGGCCTCCTGCTCGGAGAGATCGGCAGGGAGAGCGAAGTGCTGCGCATGGCGCTGCAGGACGCGGCGGTACGGGTCCATCAGGTATCGAGGAGCACGGAGACCGCGGCGGGCTCCGTCGACGGAGCCGGCATCGAAGCGCGTCGCTCCAGCGAGGCCGCGCTGCGCATGGAATATGTCATCGGCCAGATCAATGCCGAGGTGAGGCGGGTTTCGGAGATGGCGACCGCCGCGACGCATGAAGCGGCCGGGACCCACGCGCTGGTGACGCGGCTGACCGAGAATGCCGCCCAGATGCGCGATGTCGTCGGCATCATCGAGGCGGTCGCGCGGCAGACGAACATGCTGGCGCTCAACGCCACGATCGAGGCGGCGCGGGCCGGCACCCATGGCCGCGGCTTCGCCGTGGTCGCCGCCGAGGTGAAGACGCTGGCGAACCAGGCCTCTGAGGCGGCTGCACGGATCGTGGGTCGTATCGCGCAGGCCGAGGAAGCCCTTTCCCATGCGGCGGGAGCCGTCTCGTCCATCGGAACGAGCGTTGCCGCCGTCGAGCAGACTGGAACCGAGATCGCGACGATGGTGAATTCGCATGTCGAACTGCTGGGTTCGCTCGGCGAGACTGTGGGGCGCATCTCCGACGTCACCGCCACGGCGGCGATCGCGATGAGCGAGATCGCGGCCGCCAATCTGCAGACTGTTGGGCAGGCCGATATGGGCGCCGCGAGTGCCGGCAAGCTCGACCGGCGGATTCATGCGCTGCAGGTGGAGGCCGGTGCCTTCGTGCGGCGCCTGCGCGCGGCCTGAGCTGTTTCCGCATCGTCGCGCTTGCCTTCGGCGCGCGACTCGGCCCCATCTGCGCCATGCCTTCTTCGACGGTCCCATTACGATGAGCTGGTCGCCTCAGCAGGATGCGGCATTGACCGCCGTTGCGCGCTGGCTGCAGGCCGGCGAGCCTCAGCTCTTCCGCATGTTTGGCTATGCCGGCACCGGCAAGACCACGCTGGCGCGCCATATCGCCGAGGCGGTCGACGGCGAGGTCGTCTTCGCCGCCTATACCGGAAAGGCTGCGCTCGTCTTGCGCAACAAGGGCTGCGATGGCGCGCAGACCATCCATTCGCTGATCTACCGCTCGCGCGGCGTCGAGGAGGAGAGCCCGACCTTCGTGCTCAACCGCGAGAGCGCGGCCGCCAAGGCCAAGCTTATCATCATCGACGAATGCTCCATGGTCGACGAGGATCTGGGGCGCGACCTGCTCTCCTTCGGCACGCCGGTGCTGGTGCTCGGAGATCCCGCCCAGCTCCCTCCGGTGAAGGGCGGCGGCTTCTTCACCGAGCAGGAGCCGGACGTGATGCTGACGGAGGTCCATCGCCAGGCGGCGGACAACCCGATCGTGCGGATGTCGATGATCGTGCGCGAGGGCGGGCGGCTCGAACTCGGCGAGTACGGCCCGAGCCGGGTGATCCGGCGCGACGAGATCAATCCCGAGATCGTCATGGGTGCCGACCAGGTGCTGGTCGGCATGAACAAGACGCGGCGCAACTACAATGCCCGCATCCGCCAATTGATGGGCCGCACCGACAACAGCCCGGTCGCGGGCGAGAAGCTGGTCTGCCTGCGCAACGACAAGAGCAAGGGGCTGCTCAATGGGGGCTCCTGGATCGTGCAGGAGATCAAGACCTCGAAGAAGGGGCTCGTCACCATGCGGGTGACGCCGGAGGACGACACCGGCGCCAAGGCGGTGAAGGTGTCGGTGATGCCGAATTTCTTCGACGGCACCGAGGAGGAAATCCCCTGGGAGCTGCGCAAGCACACCGACGAGTTCACCTTCGGCTACGCGCTGACGGTGCACAAATCGCAGGGCTCGCAATGGGACGACGTCGTGCTCTTCGACGAGAGCTTCGCCTTCCGCGAGCACCGGGCGCGCTGGCTCTATACGGGACTGACACGCGCGGCGGAGACGATCACGGTGGTGGTTTAGCGCGTTCGGGCGACGTCTTATTTGAGTGGGAAGCGCTGGCGGACTGGCTCTAAAGCTTGCTGATTTTGTACGGAACCACACCGTCATCCCGGGCTTGACCCGGGATCCATGCCAGAGCCTGTCGGACGGATCGTCGGGCATGGATCCCGGATCTGCGCTTCGCTCCGTCCGGGATGACCGGCGCTTCCACGAAAACGCAGCAGGCTCCAAGCGAACGCCGCTGCTTGCGGCTAAGGGTACGCGGCATAAGCGCAAATCGCCTCGTTCGGATCGCTGAGTGATGGCGCCGCCTGGAAAGCCGGCCTGCCGCACCTGACGGATCAGAGTTGCGCAGTCGCCTTCGCCGCTCTTCGACTAGCGAAAGGCATTCCCAAACATGTCGGTCTGGCGAGCAGGCGCGCCAACGCCAGGCTGCGTGTAGGCAGGCCCATCCGCTCTTTTGCTGGGAACGGTATCTTGCGTGACACAACCGACCGGCCCGAGCAGGATGAACACCACGGTGACACATCGTTTCAGCACAGCGAACTCCATTGTTGCATTCCGGAACCAGCGCCGGACGTCCTCTTCGGACAGCTCGGCTTTTCGCCTACTATTCGTACGACCTTCAAGCTGAAAGCTGTCCCTGGGGACAATCTACGAAGGCATATCGACACACCGGGTTTCGCTGTCACATCACGGCAGGCACGACGGCGACATCCGGAAGCAAACATATTCGAGGCGCGACTCGGGCCAGCAGCCTTCATCCGGATGGCCGCTTCCAAACGTCGACTCATCCGTCACAAAGCCTGCGCCGTCGTACCCTTCGCGATGACGGGGCCTGTCGGGCGGCCTGTCGGCGAGCCTGTCGACGGTTCCAGCGTGATTTCGAAGAGCTGGTCGCGACCCAGAGGCAATTGATCCAGCCGCAGCGGCGTGCTGCGGGCGCGATCGATGAGCCCGACCGAGCGGGGGCCGACCGCGCGATCCCACAGCGTCCAGATCTCGAGCGCCTTGCCTTCGGGAACCGCGATGTTCTGTAGCGGCACCATCTCGACGCGACCGTCGGCGAAGGTGTTGACCACGGCGGCGGCCACGCTCGTGTCCGTGAGCAGCACCGCGATCATGACCGGCTGGCGCCGCGCCCGGTCGAGCGCGCCGATCAGGCCCGCCGCAAGCAGGAGCGTAGCGAACGCGCCGGCCAGCGCTGCGCCGCGCCAGACCGGCAAGCTTTCCCACCAACCGGCGAAGCGGCTGCGCGTTTGGGCTGCCGGCCGACGGCCGGGCTGCGCTGCCATGGCGATCGCTGCCTCGATGGCCGGCCACAAGGCAGGCGAGGGCGGGATGGCCGGGGCAGTGGCATCGATCGGCGCGAGGCGGGCCTGCCAGCGTGCGACGGCCAGGGACAGGTCGCTGTCGTTGTCGAGGCGCTGCTCGAAGCGCTCGCGGTCGACGCGCTCGATCAGGCCGAGCACATATTCGCCTGCGAGCGCGTCGCGGTCCTCAGGCGTCGGGATCATGCCGGAGACCGGGCTCATCCGAGGCACTCCTTCAGCGTGATCAGCGAGCGCCTGATCCAGGACTTCACCGTGCCCAGCGGCATGCCCAGGCGCCCGGCGATCTCGCCATGGGTCAGACCCTGGACGAAGGCGAGCAGCACCATGCCGCGTCGCTGGGCCGGCAGCGCCTCCAGGCAACCCTGCAGGGCTTTTGCGTCGGAGAGCTTGGCCATGACGGTTTCGGGATCGTCCTCCTCGCTCGGGGTGTCCTCGGCCAGCGGGCTGTCGCTCGTTTCGGTGCGCTTCTCATCGCGCAGGATCGAGAGCGAGCGGTTGCGCAGGATGGCGTAGATCCAGGTCAGGCCGCTGCCGCGCTGCGGATCGAACCGCGCCGCATATCGCCAGATCAGGATGAAACTGTCCTGCACCGCTTCCTCCGCCAGCGCCCGGCGCTTCAGGATGCGCAGGGCCACACCGACCATACGCGGCGACTCGGCCTCGTAGATGCGCTTCAATGCCGATTTATCGCCGCCGGCGCAGGCGAGGAGCGCTTGTTCGATCGCGATCGTCATTTCCGGTCGCGCGGCGTCGCCCGCCATCCTCGTCTCCCTGATCGGCCAGCCGCGCCTCGGCACGGTCCAGCGAAAGGTTACACGCTGGAAACGATCATGGATGCAGCGATTTTCTTTATTTTTCCCGGCGCATCCGGGCACTCCCCTGGCGTCTAACCCCTCCGAGCGCCGCGAGCCTCCGACAGGCCCGGCGGCGCCGCGAAACACAAGCGGAGGACGACGACATGACCAGGATAATGCGCATCGCGCTGACGGCCACGACCATCCTGAGCGCCGGCTCGCTGGCCGGGCTGGCCCAGGCGGGAACGCTTGCGGCGCTGAGCGGCGACAACACCCTCACCATGATCGACACGGCGACGATGAAGGCCGGCAAGTCGATGAAGGTCACCGGCATCGACGGCAAGATCGCCGGCATCGACGTGCGCCCGGCCGACGGCATGCTCTATGCGCTGGCGACGGACGGCACGATCTACACGGTCGATACCGCCGGCAAGGCGACGATGAAGTCGAAGATGGACACCGTGCTCGCCGCCGATGCCATGGCGACCGTCGATTTCAACCCCGCCGCCGACCGACTGCGCGTCATCGGCTCTGACGGCACCAATCTCCGCGTCAATGTCGAGGACGGCAAGACGACCGTCGACGGCAAGCTGAAATTCGCCGAGACCGACATGCACAAGGGCGAGGCGCCGATGATCGTGGCCGGCGCCTATACCAACTCGATGAAGGGCGCCAAGGAGACGGCGCTCTACGACATCGACGGCAAGATCGGCGGGCTGATCAAGCAGGCGCCGCCGAATGACGGCATGCTCGGCGCCGTCGGCAAGCTCGGCGTGACGGCGAAGGCCATCGCCTTCGATATCGAGACCGGGGCGGACGGCGCGAATACGGGCTGGCTGCTGGCGGATGGCGCACTCCACAAGGTGGATCTCGCCACGGGCAAGGCTACGATGGTCGGGAAGGTCGCCGGTCTCAGCGCGCCGGTACGAGACGTCGCCGCTCTACCGGCGATGTAGAGGCGGGCGATCGCGACGACCATTCGCAGGGGCCGCCGCTTCGCAGGAAGCGGCGGCCTTTCGCTTGGGCTCAGCGGAGCCCGGTCAGGCCCATTCGCGCTGCTTCAGCTTGTCCTCGAACGCGTCGATCTTCGCGTTCTTTTCCATGGTCAGGCCGATATCGTCGAGGCCGTTGAGCAGGCAGTGCTTGCGGAAGGGGTCGAGCTCGAAGGTGATCGTGCCCCCATCCGGCCCCTGGATCGTCTGCTTCTCGAGGTCGATGGTCAGCGTGGCGTTGGAGCCGCGCTCGGCGTCGTCGAAGAGGGCGTCGAGCTGCTCGGGCGTGACCTTGATCGGCAGAATGCCGTTCTTGAAGCAGTTGTTGTAGAAGATGTCGGCGAAGCTCGTGGAGATCACGCAGCGGATGCCGAAGTCGAGCAGGGCCCAGGGCGCGTGCTCGCGCGAGGAGCCGCAGCCGAAATTGTCGCCGGCGACCAGGATCTGCGACTTGCGATAGGCCGGCTGGTTCAGCACGAAATCGGGGTTTTCCGAGCCGTCCTCCTTGTAGCGCATCTCCGAGAACAGCGCGGTGCCGAGGCCGGTGCGCTTGATCGTCTTCAGATACTGCTTCGGGATGATCATGTCGGTGTCGACATTGACCACCTTCATGGGCGCGGGGGTCGAGGTCAGGGTGGTGAAGGGCTGCATGGCGGAAACTCCGATGGGCCTTTTTGCGATGTTCTTGCCGGTATGACGATGAGGGTTTCAGAGCTGCGAGGTCAGCAGCTTAAAGCTGGCGAAGGTGAAGAAGGCGGCGAGGCAGGCTTCGGCCCGGCGACGAATCCGGCGGTAGCCCGCGATCATCGAGGCCGTCGAAAACAGCACGGCGTAGAACTGGTTGATCGCGAGCGAGATCAGCATGCAGCCGCCGATGATGGCGTAGAGCACGACCGGCGGCGTATCCGGCCGCAGGGCGAGCGCGATGATCGCCGTCCAGCTCAGGATCGCCTTGGGATTGGTGAGATGCATGAGATAGCCGCGCAGGAAGGCGCGATGCCCGGGAACGGCGGCCCTTGCTGGTGGCATGTCGACGCGCAACGCCGATCGCGCCGAACGCCAGGCCAGAAACAGCAGGTAGACGCCGCCGACGATCTTGATGGCGTAGAGCGCGCCGGGATGCGCCACGACCAAGCCGGTGACGCCGATGGCGGCGAGAACGCCCCAGGTCAGGGAACCGGCGGTGACGCCGAGCGCCAGGGTGGCGCCGGCGCTGCGGCCGCGCTCCATCGACGTCGCCATCACGGCGAGGTTGCTCGGGCCGGGGCTGGCGACCGCCAGGAAGAAGGCCGAATAGACCAGCGCCAGATTGGGCAGATGGCGGATCAAATCATCCAGCATCGTCCAGCGCTCCGGCTTCGATGGCTTCCATGTCCTCGTCGGAGAAGCCGAAATGGTGGCCGATCTCATGGACCATGACATGGGTGACGATGGATCCGAGGCTCTCATCATGCTCGGCCCAGTAGTCGAGGATCGGCCTGCGATAGAGATGGATGGTGTTGGGCATCTGGCCCGTCTGCGGGCCGAAGCCCTGCTGGGGCAGGCCGACGCCGCTGAACAGGCCGAGCAGGTCGAACGGGCTCTCCGCCTCCAACTCCTTCAGCACGTCGTCCTCCGGGAACTCCGTGACGTTGAAGATCACGTCCGAGCACAAGGCGCGGAACTCCTCCGGCAGGCGGTCGAAGGCGGCTTGCGCCAGCACCTCGAACGCGTCCTGCGACGGCGCCTTGGCTCCGTCCCAGTCGATCTCCGTGCTTCTCGTCGCCACGGCGTCCATAACCTGTCTCACCAAACCTTCAGCTGATGGCCGAGCCACCAGGCCAGCACGACGACGCCCAGCAGCGAGAGCGT
The DNA here is from genome assembly GCF_026020075.1 of Bosea sp. NBC_00550. Taxonomy (NCBI): domain Bacteria; kingdom Pseudomonadati; phylum Pseudomonadota; class Alphaproteobacteria; order Hyphomicrobiales; family Alloboseaceae; genus Allobosea; species Allobosea sp. NBC_00550. Next base: position 2,266,090 of record NZ_CP102772.1, on the reverse strand, counting down.
GCGGCCGATGCGCCGGCCCCAGAGCTCGATTCTGTCGCCATCGGGCGCGTCGGCGCCCGAGAAATGCTGTGCCGCCCGGTTCATCGAGGAGCCGAGCACGGTTTCGCTGTCGCGCTTGACCCGCTCCAGCGCCGCCTTGGCCTCGGCCTCCCGAGAGGCTCCGCGGGGATCGTTCGTCATGATCGGCTCCCCGCGTTTGCCGCTCAGCCCAGGGTGCGGACGTCGATGAAATGGCCGGTCAGGGCCGCCGCTGCCGCCATGGCCGGCGAGACCAGATGCGTGCGGCCGCGATAGCCCTGACGGCCCTCGAAATTGCGGTTCGAGGTCGAGGCGGCGCGCTGGCCGGGCTTGAGCTGGTCGGGGTTCATGCCCAGGCACATCGAGCAGCCCGGCTCGCGCCATTCGAAGCCGGCGGCGAGGAAGATCTTGTCGAGGCCTTCCAGCTCCGCCTGGATCTTCACCAGGCCCGAACCCGGCACGATCATGGCGTAGTCCAGGCTCTCATGGATCTTCTTGCCCTCGACGATCTTGGCGACCGTGCGCAGATCCTCGATGCGACCATTGGTGCAGGAGCCGATCCAGATCACGTCGAGCGGGATCTCGGTCATCTTCGTGCCGGCGGAGAGGCCCATATATTCGAGCGCGCGCTTCTTCGAGGCACGCTTGACCTCGTCGGCGATCAGCTCCGGATCGGGCACGGCGCCGGTGACCGAGATGACGTCCTCCGGGCTGGTGCCCCAGGAGACGATGGGCGGCAGGTTGGCGGCGTCGAGCGTGACCACGCGGTCGAAATGCGCGCCGTCCTCGGTGTACAGCGTCTCCCAATAGCGAACGGCGGCCTCCCAGGCTGAGCCCTTCGGCGCCTTCGGGCGGTCCTTGAGATAGGCGAAGGACTTCTCGTCCGGCGCGACCATGCCGGCGCGCGCGCCGCCCTCGATCGACATGTTGCAGACCGTCATGCGGCCTTCCATCGACAGGCCGCGGATGGCCTCGCCGGCATATTCGATCACCGAGCCGGTGCCGCCGGCCGTGCCGATCTCACCGATGATGGCGAGCGTGATGTCCTTGGCGCCGACGCCGGGCGCAGGCGTGCCGTCCACCTGGACGAGCATGTTCATCGCCTTCTTTTGGATCAGCGTCTGCGTGGCCAGCACATGCTCGACCTCGGAGGTGCCGATGCCGTGGGCGAGCGCGCCGAAGGCGCCATGCGTCGAGGTGTGGCTGTCGCCGCAGACGATGGTCGTGCCGGGCAGGGTGAAGCCCTGCTCGGGGCCGACGATGTGGACGATGCCCTGGCGCTTGTCGAGCTCGTTGAAATACTCGACGCCGAAGTCCCTGGCGTTCTTCGCGAGCGCCTCGACCTGGATGCGGCTTTCCTCTTCCTGGATGCCCTTGGAGCGGTCGGTCGTCTGGATGTTGTGGTCGACGACGGCAAGCGTCTTTTCGGGGCTGCGGACCTTGCGGCCGGTCATGCGCAGGCCTTCGAACGCCTGCGGGCTGGTGACCTCGTGGACGAGGTGGCGGTCGATGTAGAGCAGGCAGGTGCCGTCATCCTGCCGGTCGATGACGTGATCGTCGAAAATCTTGTCGTAGAGCGTGCGGGGGCCTGTTGACGCAGTCATGGCTTGGTCTCGGTCTTTAAAACTGTGACTTGGAAATTCGGTGCATCGCCGCGCCGGTCATTCCGACGCGTTGGGTCAAGCGCCTGTCGCCGGCCGCGAGAGCGGCCGGTCTCAGGCGCTGGTAAGGCCCGCGGCGATGGAGGCTGTGAAGCGGCCGAAGAAGCGCCACGGCAGGCGGGCATGATCATCCAGCGCGACAAAATCCTGCGTCGTCGGCAGGGGCGGCAGATGGCCCTCTCCCTGCACGGCGCAGAAGCGCTGGAACTGATGCTCACACGGCGACATGGGCACTATGTAGCAGTTCCAATGAAGCCGGACAATCGACGCCATCGCAGCCATGTCATCAATGTGACGCAGAGGCGCCGGGGCGGCCGGAGAGCTGGCAGTGGCCGCGTCAGAGCTCGCTGCGCAGCTGCCAGAGTTCCGGGAAGAAGGAGCGCTCCAGGGCGGTCCTCAGGAATTTCACGCCGCTGGAGCCGCCGGTGCCCGGCTTGAAGCCGATGATGCGCTCGACCGTCTTCATGTGGCGGAAGCGCCATTGCTGGAACTGGTCCTCGACGTCGACCAGTTCCTCGGCGAGCTCGTAGAGATCGAAGTAACGCGGCGTGTCCCGGTAGATCGTAAGCCATGCCGCCTTCACGGCATCGCTCGCGACATGCGGCACGCTCCAGTCGCGCTCGATGCAGTCGGCCGGGATCGGCAGGCCGCGCCGGGCGAGCAGGCGCAGGGCTTCGTCATAGAGGCTCGGCGCCTCCAGCAGCGCCTGCAGATGCGCATGGTGCCCGGCATCGTGCCGGTGCATCGCCATCATGCGAGGGTCCTTGGCGCCGAGGCGGAACTCCAGCGCGCGGTACTGGTAGGACTGGAAGCCCGACGACTGGCCGAGCGCGTCGCGGAAGGCGAGGTAGTCGGCCGGCGTCATGGTCGAGAGCACGTCCCAGGCGCTGACGAGCTGGGACTGGATGCGTGAAACCCGCGCCAGCGATTTGAAGGCCGGCTGCAGCTGGTCGGCCCGGATCGCTGCGGTGGCGCCGTCGAGCTCATGCGCGGCCAGCTTCAGCCAGAGTTCCTGTACCTGATGGATGGTGATGAAAAGCAGTTCGTCCGGCGCGTCGCTCAGCGGCTTCTGCGCCGCGAGCAGGAGATCGAGGCCGAGATAGGAGGCGTAGTCCATGCGCTCCTTGAAGTCGGTCTGCATGCCCGGTTCGACGCGGCTCTGATGATCCCCTGTGCCGGTGCCCATCGCTCTGCCCTCGCTTGCCATGCGCCTTGACGAAGGGAAGGCGCCATATATTTTAAGCTTAAAGTATTTTGCCGCGCGAACAAGGCTGACGGGACATGACAATGGCGACCGATCAGGCGACGAATATTCCCGCGGCGCTCGGCCGGCCGCCCCTCGACCTCACTGCCGCCTTCTCGCATTTCCGCCGAAACTGGCCGGACGAGCTGCATTTCGCCGCTCACAGCCACCATTTTTGGCCCGACGTCACCCGCGAGGCGCATTTGCGCTGCTGGGACGATGCCGCCCGCCTCGTCGACGGCAAGTGGGAGGAGGTTCTTGGCCCGGTCTGGCGGAAGGTGGCGCAGGGCGTGGCGAAACGCCTCCACCTGCCAGGCATCGAAGGGCTCGTTCCCGCCAACAACACCCATGAATTCGTCAACCGGCTGCTCTCCTGCCTGCCGCGCGAGCGCAGGCCGCGCATCCTGACGAGCGACGCCGAGTTCCATTCATTCCGCCGGCAGATCGAGCGGCTGGCGGAGGAGGGGCTGATCGAGCTCACCGTCGTGCCGGCCGAGCCCTTCGCCGGCCTGACGGAGCGGCTCGTCGCGGCGGCGAGGGCTGGCAATCCCGACATGGTCTTCGTCAGCCAGGTGCAGTTCAACTCCGGCTATGCGCTGACCGATCTGGAAGGGCTGGTCGCCGGGGTCGGCGCGCCGGACCGGCTCGTCGTCATCGACGGCTATCACGGCTTCCTGGCACGGCCGACCGATCTCTCGGCCATCGCCGACAAGGCCTTCTACATCGCCGGCGGCTACAAATACGCCATGGCGGGCGAGGGAGCCTGCTTCATGCACTGCCCGCCCGGCTTCGCGACGCGGCCGCGCGACACCGGCTGGTATGCCTCCTTCGGCGCGCTTTCCGGGCCGCAGGGCGGCGTCGGCTATGCCGAGAACGGCTGGCGCTTCATGGGCGCCACCTTCGATCCCTCGGGGCTCTATCGCATGGGTGCGGTGTTCGACTGGCTCGACGCGGAAGGGCTCGACGCGGCGGCGATCCATGCCCATGCGCACGCCCTGCAGGCGATCGTGGTCGAGGGGCTGGAGCGCCGGCCCTGCGGCGTGCTCGCGCCCGAGAACCTCGTCCTGCCGCTCTCCGAGCCGGCGCGCGGCAATTTCCTGACCTTCCGCCACGGCGATGCGCCGCTCTGGCACGAGCGGCTGGCGCGTGCAGGCATCACCGTCGACCTGCGCGGCGACCGGCTGCGCCTCGGCTTCGGCCTCTATCAGAACGCTGATGATGCGCGGCTTCTGCTGGAGCGGCTTGCAACGCTGGCCTGAGGCTCCGCGCTCAGCGCCGCGAGGTATCGACGCTGACGACGACGGACATGCCGGGCGTCAGCTGCTCCGCCAGGGGCTGGCCCGGATCGACGGCGATGCGGACTGGCACGCGCTGGGCGATCTTGATGAAGTTGCCGGTGGCGTTGTCGGCCCGGATGATGCTGAACTCGGAGCCTGCCGCCGGCGAGAAGCGCTCGATCCTGCCGGTCAGCCTGGCATGACGCAGCGCATCGACGGTGAAGCTCACCGGCTGGCCGACGCGCATGCCCGGCAGCTGCGTCTCCTTGAAATTGGCGATCACCCAGATCTGCGCGGGCACGAGCGACATGAGCTGCGTGCCGGCCGAGACATATTGGCCGAGCCGGGCTGAGACCTCGCCGAGGCGCCCGTCCTGCGGGGCGGTGACGCGGGTGTTCTGCAGGTCGATCTCGGCGAGATGGACGGCGGCCTCGGCGCCCTGGACCGCCGCCTCCAATGATTGGCGGTTGACGATCGCCGTCTGGATGTCCTGCCGGGCGACGTCGACGGCGGCGTTGGTGGCGGCGATCGCGGCGCGGGCCTGGTCGAGGGCCTGTTGGCTCTGGTCGGTGCTGGTCTGGCTGACGACGCCGCGCTCGCGCAGCGGCTCGATGCGGCCCCAATTCGCCTCGGCGGTGCGTAGCGCGGCCTCGGCGCTGGCGACATTCGCCTCGCTGGCGCGCAGCCGCGCCTCGGCCGCAGCGCGGGATTGCTCGGAATTGGCGAGTGCGGCGCGCTGGGCGGCGAGGCTGGCGCGGGCCTGCTCCAGCTTCTGCGCAAAGATGCGGTCATCGATGCGCAGCAGCAGGTCGCCCTGCTTCACTGTCGCGAAATCCTGCACCGGCACCTCTGCGACATAGCCGGCGAGCTGCGGCGCGATGATCGTGACCTGACCGCGCACATAGGCGTTCTCGGTGGTCTCGATGGCGCTGGCGAAAGGCGGCAGCCGCCATGCGTAGAGGATCACGGCGAGGCCGGCGAGGCCGATGGCCAGGGCGATATAGGTCGAGACGGAGCGGAAGACGCGGGTCATGGTCGATACGTTGGGTCAGCCGGCTGCCGGGGCAGGGGCGGTGGTGAAGCGCGCCCTGAAGCGCAGGACGGCAAGGTGGAGGAGGAGGCCGGCCAAGGCCAGGCCGGCGATCAGCGAGATCAGCAGGAAGGCATCGTTATAGGCGAGCACGGTCGCCTCCCGCGTCGCCTGCTGGGCGAGCAGCGTCACGCCTTCGGCCCGCGTCAGCGTCGTGTCGGTCAGGACATGGCCGTAGCTGCCGCCGAGCTGGCTGATGCGCTGGGCGACGAGCGGGTCGGACATCGCGAAACGCTCGGCCAGCACATGGTAGTGGAAGCTGGTGCGCAGGGTGATGAAGCTGCCGAAGATCGCCGAGCCGAGCAGGCCGCCGATGCTCTGCGTGAACAGGAAGACGGTGATGAAGCTCAGAATGTAGATCGGCCCGCGCGCGATCGCCCCGCCGAGCCCCTGTGCCATCGCCGCCGGCAGGAACAGCGCGGAGCCATAGGCGACCAACGCCTGGCTGAGATAGATGTCGTGCGGCCGGGTCTGGCTGGTGGCGCCGCTGTCGAGCCAGGCGCCGAGCGCGACACAGGCCAGCGCCGTGCCATAGAACCAGTTCTCGCGGCCGGGGCGCAGCAAAAGCGCGCAGGTCAGCCCTCCCGCCAGGATCGTGCAGAGGATCACGCCGTAGAGCGACAGGGTCTGCTCGTTCTGGATGCCGAGCGCCTGGAAGAAGTTGGAGGCGCCGACCGTCTGCTCCGCCAGGACGACGCGCAGCAGAAGCAAGGCACCGGCGAAATGCAGCGTCGCAGGGCTGGTGAGCCAGCGGATATCGATGAGCGGGCTTTCGCGGTGCAGTTCGATGATCGCGGCCAGCATCAGGCAGACGACCGCACAGGCAAGGAGCCAGCCGAGCCAGGGCGCCTCGAACCACCAGTAGATCCGGCCCAGGCTGAGCGCGATCGCGATCGAGCCGAAGCCGATCGCGATGAACAGATAGCTGACGAGATCGAGCGGGCCGATCCACTTCACCCGCGGCGGCGAGGTCAGCGGCAGCGCGTAGACGAAGCCGAAGGCGACCATGGCGAGCCCCGCCTCGAACAGGGTCAGGCCATGGAAGCCGCCGATATCGAGGAGCCAGGGCGAGATCAGCCGCGTCACCGGGATACCGAGCGTGGTGTTGGTCAGCGCCAGCGAGATGCCTACGGTGAGCTTCTTCTGCGGGGGCAGGGGCTCGATCATGTAGAAAAAGGCGAGCGAGGACATCGGCGCCGCCGCCATGCCGCTCATGAAGCGGACCATCACGGCCGATTGCAAATCGTGGACGAAGAAGAAGTTGAGCAGCGCCGCGAGGACGAAGCCGGCGAGGCTGATCTCCGCGAAATTGCGCAGTCCGTACTGCATGCGGATCTTGATCAGCGCGATCGAGAGCGAGACGTTCGGCGCCATATAGGCGGCGATCAGCCAGTTGGTCTCGGCGATGGTGGCGCCGAGCTCGCCCTGGATCTGGTAGACGTTCGTGTTGACGATGTTCTGGCCGATCTGCTGCGTCATCGCCAGCGTCACCGAAGCGAGCATGTAGGCGAGGGCGCGGGCGGGCGGCATGGTGAGCCCGGCCGGAGGCGCGGCGGTGGGAGCGATCGTCGTTTCGGTCGCGCTCATGGGGCGGCGCTCCGCCCGGCGACGATGTTGCGCGAGGTACGGCGCAGGACGTCGAGCGCGGTCTCCAGCTCGGCCGGTGCGATGCCTTGCAGGATGCCGGCGCGCAGTTCGGCGAGGAAGTTCAGGATGTCCTGCGCCTGGGCGCGAGCTGTCTCGGTCAGGAAGACGCGGCGCGCGCGCCGGTCGCCCTCGACGGCTCGGCGCTCGATCATGCCGTTGCGCTCGAGACCGTCGAGGAGACGCACCAGCGTCGGCTGCTCGATGTCGAGCAAGTCGGCGAGATCGGACTGAATCGGGCCGTCCTCGCGGGCGAGCTCCATCAGCAGGCGGGCGCGGGCAAGGGTCAGCCCCATGCCGCGGGCACGCTCGTCGACGAGCGCCCTCAGCTTCCGGTTGACGGAAGCGAGCTCGGCAGTGAAGGCGGCCTGAAGCTGTGCGTGATCCATAGGGCGAACATAAGTAGCATGCTAATGATTGGCATACTTATATCTGACTAGGACGCATATCAACCGACAAAACTGAGCCTTGAGATGCGTTTTTAGAATGTCTTGGGGTTGATGCGTCGGCGAGCGTGTCATCCCGGACGGAGCGAAGCGGAGATCCGGGATCCAGGCCTGAACCTCGACCGGAAGCGCTCCGGCATGGATTCCTGGTCAAGCCCGGGATGACGGCGCGTCTCCGTGCGACGCCGGCAGATTTCGGGGACCATTCCAGGCGACAAAAAAACGCGGTCCCGAAGGACCGCGTTCCAATCTTCTCGCGCTGAGGCTGCGGCTTACTTGCCGGCGGCCTTCTGGCCCTTGGCGGGCTTGGCATCGACGCGCTCGGCGATACGGGCCGACTTGCCGCGGCGATCGCGCAGGTAATAGAGCTTGGCGCGGCGCACCTTGCCCTTGCGGATGACCTTGATCGAATCGAGGTTCGGCGAGAACAGCGGGAAGACGCGCTCGACGCCCTCGCCATAGGAAATCTTGCGGACGGTGAAGCTCTGGTTGAGCCCGCCGCCGTTGCGGGCGATCACGACGCCCTCATAGGCCTGGACGCGGCTGCGCTCGCCTTCCTTGACCTTGACGTTGACCTGCACGGTGTCGCCGGGCTGGAACTGCGGAATCTCGCGGCCCTCGCTCAGCTTGGCAATCTGCTCCTGGTCGAGCTGTTCGATGATGTTCATGGGTCTCTCCATGGCCGTGTTCGCGTGTGGACACGCGGGCGTTACGGCGCGCTGTTTTCAGTTGAGTGCGGGGCCATACAGGACACCCGTGCATTTGTCGAGCGGCAATGCCGGCAAAGCGCGCCGGCGAGGAACCGCTTGTTGGCGACAATGGCGATATGCATAGCCTTGCCGGAACCGAGATACCAGCGGGACGACAGGCCATGACCGAGACGACCACGAAGACCGCCCTCGTCACCGGCGCCGCGCGCGGCATCGGGCTTGCCACCGCCAAGCGCTTCCTGACCGAAGGCTGGCAGGTCGGGCTGCTCGACATCGACGGGGCCGGTCTGGAGCGAGCGGCGGCGGAGATCGCCGAGCCGGAGCGGACGCTGGTGCTGCCCTGCGACGTGGCCGTGCCCGCGCAGCTCGAAGCGGCCTTCGCCGGGCTGACCAAGCGTTTCGGGCGGCTCGATGCGCTCGTCAACAACGCGGGAACCGCGGTGTTCAAGCCGCTGCTGGAAACGACCTATGAGGAGTGGCAGCGGGTGCTCGCGGTCAATCTCACCGGCCCGTTCCTGGCGACGCAGCTCGCCGCGCCGCTGATGGCCGACCATGGCGGCGGCGCCATCGTCAACATCACCTCGATCTCCGGCCTGCGCGCCTCGACCCTGCGCGTCGCCTACGGCACCTCGAAGGCGGGGCTGGCGCATCTGACCAAGCAGCAGGCGGCGGAGCTCGCGGGGCTCGGCATCCGGGTCAACGCGGTCGCGCCGGGCCCTGTCGAGACCGCGATGGCCAAGGCCGTGCACAGCGCCGAGATCCGCGCCGACTATCGCGACGCCATTCCGCTCGCCCGCTACGGGCGGGAGGAGGAATTGGCCGAGTCGATCTTCTTCCTGTGCTCGGACAAGGCGAGCTACATCACCGGGCAGGTGCTGGCCGTCGATGGCGGCTTCGACGCGGTCGGCATCGGTCTCGCCACGCTGCGCGGCGAGCGACGGAACCTGTAGGCGAGGTCGGTTGTGTCTTCATCCGGCGGTCTTCGTGTTGCCGCACAGGCGGGGCTGAGCAAAAAAGGAAATGAGGTCAAGATGTCTGCCGAAAAGGTCAAAGGCCCTGCCTCGTATTTCCCCTCTATCGAGAAGACCTACGGCCAGTCGATCGATCATTGGCTTTCGATCATCGATGGGATGAAGGAGAAGAAGCATTCCGAGATGGTCGCGGTGCTCAAGGCGGAGCACACGATGGGGCACGGCCATGCCAATGCGCTGGTGGCCCATTATCGCGCCGGCAATCCGGACTGACGGACTGTGGCCTCGGTGGATCGGTCCAGTTTCCCGCCTATTCGGTCCTGAACAGTTTGCCGTTCGGCGGCGTGCGCAGGAGCCGCTGTCGCGGCGCGGCAGGCCATTGCCCCGCATCATCCCCAAAGCGGCGCGCGGGCGATGCGCTTGTAACCGTTACAGCATCGACAGGTCGGGGAGGCGTGCGAAGTTGCCGATCCAAGCCTTTGCGCGGGAGAGGACGATGCGGTTAAGCTGGTTTGGTGGCGCGATGCTGGCCCTGCACGGGCTTGCGGTTCAAGCTCAGACAGTCCCTGCGGACGAGCTGGCGCGCCGCAGCGTCGAACGGCGTGCGACAGAGGCCATGATCTGGGCCATGCCTGCGGTCAATACCGATCTGATGCTTCAGGAGGCTCTCAGCAAGACCAAGGCGAAGCCCAACGATATCGTCTTCTGGTCGCAGCCGGTGAACTGGAAGAACCAGACGCTGACGCCGAACCCGGATTCGATCTACTTCATGTCGTTCTGGAACGTGAAGGACGGCCCGGTCGTCATCCAGATTCCTCCGGCAAAGGGTGGATCGATCGCCGGCAACATCGTCACCATCTGGCAGATGCCGCTCGAGGATGCCGGGCCGGAAGGGGCGGACAGGGGCACAGGCGGCAAGTACCTGATCACGCCGCCGGGCTACAAGGGCAGGGTTCCGGCAGGCTATTTCCATCTGCCGTCCGACAGCTATAGCGGCTTTGCACTGCTGCGCGCCAATTTGCCGAGCCACAGCGCGGCGGACATCGCGAAATCGGTCGCCTATGGCAAGCAGGTCAGAATCTACCCGCTGTCGCGCGCCGCGAGCCCGCCGGCGACGAATTTCGTCGACGCCTATGACGTGATGTTCGACTCGACGATCAAGTACGACGCCAGCTTCTATCGCAACCTCGACCGCGTCGTGCAGAACGAACCCTGGCTGCAGCGCGACCGGGCGATGATCGACCAGCTCAAGACGCTCGGCATCGAGAAGGGCAAGCCCTTCACCCCCGATGCGAAGACGCAGGACGCTCTCGAGGCGGGCGCCAGGGAAGCCCGCGCGCTGCTCTCGCAGCGCTACGAGGCCGGGTTCCCCGTCATCAACCAGGGTATCCGCTGGTTTCCAGCCGCGATGCCAGAGGTCATCAAGGCGGTCCAGAACGGCTACGCCGATATCGACCTCTATCCCGTCGATGCGCGCGGCGTGACCTATACGCTCGGCTTCACCGGCATCAAGCGGATCGGTACCGCGCAGTTCTACCTGATGGCAAACAAGGACAAGGACGGCAACCCGTTCGACGGCGGCGCCAGCTACAGGCTGACCGTGCCGCCCAACGCGCCGGTGAAGCAATACTGGTCGGCGACGGTCTACGACCGGGAAACCCACGCCCTCGTCAAGAACATGAACCGGGCCAGCCTCGCCTCGATCGGCCCCGGGGTGCAGAAGAATCCGGATGGTTCGGTCGACGTGTTCTTCGGTCCACAGGCGCCGGCCGGCAAGGAAGCGAATTGGGTGCCGACCGACCCGAACCGCAAGTTCGAATTGCTGTTCCGGCTTTACGGACCGGAGAAGCCGCTCTTCGACAAGAGTTGGAAACTGCCGGATGCCGAGCGCCTGTCGCAGCCGTGAGGCCGCGCATGACGCCCTGTCGTCTCCTCCGCATCGTCGCAGCGCAGCAGACAATTCCCTTGCACCGACCGCGGAACGGCGCGAACCTTCCTGCACGATAGCCTCTCGACGGCCGCCCGACCTGCTCGGGCCGGTGCGACCGCCGCCCGACCGGCGTCTCGGCTTCGCTTTCCCGCCGCGCCGGCCTCCAGCCGCGCCGGAACGGGCTCCAGCCCTCCACGCGGCCCAACCCGCAGGAGGACGTCATGGCAGCACAGAACGGCAAGGGAGACGAAGCCCGCGGCACCCGACGCGCGGGGCCGCGATGCATCGCGATCGTCGGCCCCTTTCAGAGCGGCAAGACCACCTTGCTCGAAAGCATCCTGATGCGGTGCGGCGCGCTCTCGCGCACGGGCTCCGTCAAGGGCGGCAATACGGTCGGCGATGCCGCGCCCGAGGCCCGCGCCCACCAGATGAGCACGGAGCCCAGCGTCGCGACGGTCGATTTCCTCGGCGACATCTTCCATTTCATCGATTGTCCCGGCTCGGTCGAGTTCCTGCACGAGATGCGGCATGTCCTGCCGGTGGTCGATGCCGCCGTCGTGGTCTGCGAGGCGGATGACCGCAAGGCGCCGGCGCTGGAGCTCGTGCTGCGCGAGCTCGAGGAGGCCGACATTCCGCGCTTCCTCTTCCTCAACAAGATCGACACGGCCTCGCGCCGTGTGCGCGAGACGCTCGGCATCCTGCAGCGGGCGTCGCGCACCCCGCTGCTGCTGCGCCAGATCCCGATCTGGCAAAAGGGCATCGCCGTCGGCTTCATCGATCTCGCTCTGGAGCGGGCCTTCATCTATCGCGAGCATGCGCCGAGCGAGGTCGTGCCGCTGGCGATCGACGAGAGCGACCGCGAGAAGGAAGCGCGTTTCTCCATGCTCGAGCGGCTCGCCGATTACGACGACGAACTGATGGAGGAACTGCTCGGCGACATGGAGCCGCCGCGCGACCGCATCTTCGACGATCTCGCCCGCGAGCTGCAGCATCGCCATGTCGTGCCGGTGCTGATCGGCGCGGCGGAACGCGGCAATGGCGTGACGCGGCTGCTCAAGGCGCTCCGCCACGAGGCGCCGGGCCTGGCCGAGACGCGTGGGCGGACCGGTATCCTGCCGGAGGGACCGCCGCTCGCCCAGGTGATGAAGACCTGGCATTCGAGCCAGGGCGGCAAGCTCTCGCTGGCGCGGGTCATGCGCGGGCGCCTGGCCGAAGGGGATGTCGTGACCTCGTCTGCCGGGGTCGAGGCCCGCATCGCCGGCGTCCTGGCGCTGAAGGGCGCGGAGCAGAGCCGCAAGCCCGCGGCCGAGGAGGGCGAGGTCGCGGCCTTCGCCAAGCTGGAGGGGATCGAGACCGGCGATTCCTTCATGCTCGGCAAGCAGCGTGCAAGCGTCGTCAGCGCGATCGCGCCGCCCGAGGCGGTCCATGCCGTCGCGATCGCGGTGAAGGAACGCAAGGACGATGTCCGGCTTGCGGCCGCCCTGCAGCGATTGACCGAGGAGGATGCGGCGCTTTCGGTCACCCAGGTGCCGGAGCTCGGCGAGACCCGCTTGTCCGGCCAGGGCGAGATGCATCTGCGTGTCGCGCTGGAGAAGCTCGCGGGCCGCTATGGCGTGGCGGTGGCGAGCCGGCCGCCGCAGGTCGGCTACCGCGAAACCATCCGCGGCCAGGCCGGCGCACGGGGCCGGCACCGCAAGCAGAGCGGCGGCCATGGCCAGTATGGCGATGTCGTGATCGAGGTCGCGCCGCTGCCGCGCGGGGAGGGCATCCGCTTCGTCGACAAGATCGCCGGTGGCGTGGTGCCGCGCCAGTATATCGGCTCGGTCGAGGCCGGCATGCGGGATTTCTGCGACAAGGGGCCGCTCGGCTTCCCGGTCGTCGATCTCGCGGTCACGCTGACCGACGGCTCCTACCACACCGTCGATTCCTCCGACATGGCCTTCCGGCAGGCGGCGCGGCTGGCGATGAACGAGGCGATGCCGCAGGCGAAGCCCGTTCTGCTCGAGCCGATCCTGTCCGTCGATGTGGTCATTCCCTCGGAGGCGATGTCGCGCGCCTCCGCGCTGATCTCCGCCCGGCGCGGGCAGATCCTGGGCTATGACACGCGGCCCGGCTGGCGCGGCTGGGACCAGATCAGGGCGCTGGTTCCGGAGGCCGAGATGATGGGGCTGATCGTCGAGCTGCGCTCGGCCACCTCCGGTGTTGGCTCCTTCAGCGCTCGCTTCGATCATCTGGCCGAGCTTGCGGGCAAACCTGCGGAGGCGGTCGTCTCGGCCCACGCTCTGGCCGTGGCCCAGGGGCGCTGACGCCCGCGCCTTTCGCGAGAAAGCCGAACCGGAAGCCGTGCGGCTTCCGGTTTTGCTTGCTTTCGCCTCTTTCGAACAGTTTATATATGAACATTGCGGGGCGGATAGCCGGCGCTTGCGCCTTCGCCCGCCGTTCCGCACTCTATGACGATGACAAGGCTCGGAGCCGGCCACAGGCCGGTAACCGGGTGAGAGGGAGGGACGATGAACGCGATCGGCGCCACGCAGGCCAAGACTGATTCACGCCCGTGGCTTGCGCATTATCCGCCGGCGGTGCCGCCGGAGCTGGACGAAGCCAAGATCGGGACGCTGGCCGACCTGATCCGCTCCGCCTGCACGCGCTATGGCAGCCGGCCGGCCTTCGAGAGCTTCGGCAAGACGATCACCTTCGCCGAGACGCAGGCCGCGGCCGAGGCGTTCGCGGGATGGCTGCAGGCGCAGGGGCTGAAGAAGGGCGACCGCGTCGCGTTGATGATGCCGAACATCCTGGCCTATCCGGCGGCGATCTTCGGCACGCTGCTCGGCGGCTTCACCGTGGTCAACGTCAATCCGCTCTACACGGCGCGCGAGCTGACCCATCAGGTCAACGACGCCGGCGCGCGGGTGCTCGTGGTGATCGAGAACTTTGCCCATGTCGTCGAGGAGGCGAAGCCGAACCTGAAGATCGACTCCGTCGTCATCGCCACGGCGGGCGATCTGATGGGCTTCAAGGGCAAGATCGTCAATTTCGTCGCGCGGCGGATCAAGAAGGTGGTCAAGCCGTTCAACCTGCCCGAAGCGATTCCTCTCCAGCAGATCCTCCACGGCGGTGCGGCGATGACGCCCGTGGCCGTAGCGCCGGAGGATGTTGCGTTTCTGCAGTATACGGGCGGCACGACCGGCATCGCCAAGGGCGCGACGCTGACGCATCGCAATGTCGCGGCCAATGTCCAGCAGGCCGGCCTGTGGCTGGAGTGGATGCTGGAGCCGCCGCTCGGCCGCAGCGACTATCAGCACGTCATGGTGACGGCGCTGCCGCTCTACCACATCTTCGCGCTGACCTGTTGCTGCATGTTCCTGCTGCGGATCGGCGCCAAGAGCCTGCTGATCGCCAACCCCCGCGACATTCCCGGCTTCATCAAGACGCTGAAGGCGAGCCGCTTCACGCTCTTCTCCGGGGTCAACACGCTCTACAACGCCCTCGCCAACCATCCGGAGATCAAGGACGTCGATTTCACCGAGATGCGCTTCGCCGTCGCCGGCGGCATGGCGACGCAGGCCGCTGTCGCCAAGCACTGGAAGGCCGTGACCGGGCGGCCGATCATCGAGGGCTACGGGCTCTCGGAAACCTCGCCGATCGCGACGATCAACCGACCCGACATCCAGGAGTTCAGCGGCACCATCGGCTATCCGATCCCCTCCACGCAGATCGCCATCCGCGACGCCGAGGGCAGCGACATGCCGCTGGGCGAGGCCGGCGAGATCTGCATCCGCGGGCCGCAGGTGATGGTGGGTTACTGGAACCGTCCGGACGAGACCGCCAAGGCGATGACGGCTGACGGCTATTTCCGCAGCGGCGACATCGGCGTGATGCTGCCGGACGGTCAGGTCAAGGTCGTCGACCGGATGAAGGACATGGTCCTGGTCTCCGGCTTCAACGTCTATCCGAACGAGGTCGAGGACGTGCTCGCCGCGCATCCGGGCGTGCTGGAATCGGCGGTGATCGGCCTGCCCGACGAGCATTCGGGCGAGGCGGTCACGGCCTTCGTCGTGCGCAAGGACCAGACCCTGACGGCGGATGAGCTGCGCGCCTACTGCAAGGAGAATCTGACCGGCTACAAGGTGCCCAAGCAGATCTTCTTCCGGGAGACCCTGCCGAAGACCAATGTCGGCAAGGTGCTGCGGCGGGCGCTCCGCGAAGAGGTCGTCGCCAAGCGCTGAGAGGCTGCGACGCGCGAGGCGGTCGACAGCCGGGGGAACAATGTGTCTTCTGTGCCGGCCGCCGCGGGGCTGAATCGCCGCCGCGGGTCCGCCACGGAGAAGATCGCCGTTTGCCTCGTCGTCTCGTCGAACTACCGCTGCTGCGCCGGCTGAAGCCCGGGCTCCATGTCTACGAGGAAGAGGCCCTGAACGCCGAGCCGGGGCTCGCGCTGCTCGACGAGTCGATCACGCCGATCGATTCCTTCTTCATCCGCAACAACGGCGAATTGCCCGAGATCGGCGACGAGCGCGAGTGGACGCTGACGATCGACGGTGAGGTCGAGCGGCCGACCGTCTGGACCGTCGCGGGGCTGCGCCAGCGCTTCGAGGAGGTCACGGTCACCGCCGTCCTCGAATGCGCCGGCAATGGCCGTTCGCAGTTCTCGCCGGCAACGGACGGGCTGCAATGGCGGCTCGGCGCCGTCGGCTGCGCGCGCTGGACCGGCGTGCGGCTGGCGGATGTGCTCGAACATGCGGGGCCGAAGCCGAGCGCCGTCTATACCGCGCATCATGCGCCCGACCGGCAGATCGGGAAGCCGGAGAAAGCTGCGCTCTCGCGCGGTCTGCCGATGGCCAAGGCGCTGGCCCCGGAGACGCTGATCGCCTTCGCGATGAATGGCGAGCCGCTGCCCCGCCTGCATGGCGGCCCGCTGCGGATCGTGGCGCCGGGCTATCCCGGCTCGGCCTGGCAGAAATGGCTCGACCGGGTCAGCCTGCGCCCCATCGAGCATGACGGCGAGAAGATGCGCGGGACGGATTACCGGCTTCCGATCCAGCCGATGCGCCCGGGCGATGCACTCGAACCGGCGAATTTCGCGGTGATCACCGATATGCCGGTGAAATCGCTGATCACGACGCCCGTCGATGGCTTCAGTGTCAAATCCGGCGAGCGTCTGACGGTCGGCGGCTTTGCCTGGAGCGGCGCCATTCCGCTCGCTTCGGTCCAGCTCTCCAGCGACGGCGGCGAGAGCTGGCAGGAGATACCATTGCAGCCGGGCGAGGGGGTCTTTGCCTGGCGGCGCTTCGAGACGGAGATTTCCGCCGAGCGGGCCGGCCCGTTCGTGATCATGGCGCGGGCGCACGACGTTGCCGGCAACAGCCAGCCTCTCGAAATTGTCTGGAATCCGCGCGGTTACTGCAATAATCAGGTGCAGCGCGTGCGCGGCTCCGCGGTTGCTTGAAGATTTGAACCTTTTTCGGCGCTGCCGCGTCTAATGTCCGGGCCCGCCGCTTCGGCAAGGCTCCGCCGCCCCGGTCTCTCCTCCTCCCTCCCATCGGCGACCGGGGCGGCTACTCCCATTCGCCAAAATCATAGCGCGCTGATCTTGTACGGAACCACGCCGTCATCCCGGGCTTGACCCGGGATCCATTCCGGAGCGCTTCCGTTGAAGGTTCAGGCATGGATCCCGGATCTCCGCTTCGCTGCGTCCGGGATGACATGCGTTTCAATTAAGAAGCTATGCCGCGAGAAGGGCCTTCCCATCGGCCGCGTGGCCGGTCACCGCCACGATCTCGCCCGCCGCGATGTCGCGATCGAAACGGACCAGGGTGAAATCCTCGGCCCGGCCGGTGTTGCCGCGCTCGGTCAGGACGCTGAGCGGCCGCCCGACGCGCTCGGCGAGGTGCCGCTCATGCGCGGCGCCCGCCGCCATCCGCAGACGCGCCGCCCGCTCGGCAACCACCGAGCCGGGCAATTGCGGCATGCGTGCCGCCGGCGTTCCGGGGCGGGCGGAATAAGGGAAGACATGGACGAAGCTCAGCCCGCATTCCTCGACCAGCGCGACGGAGCGGGCGAACATCGCCTCGTCCTCGGTCGGGAAGCCGGCGATGAGGTCAGCACCGAAGACGATATCGGGGCGCAGGGCGCGGATATCGGCGCAGAAGCGGACGGCATCTTCGCGGCTGTGGCGGCGCTTCATGCGCTTGAGGATGAGATCGTCGCCGGCCTGCAGCGATAGATGCAGATGCGGCATCAGCCGCGCTTCGGTCGCGAGCAGATCGCGCAATGTGTCGTCGACCTCGACGGCATCGATGGAGGAAAGGCGCAGGCGCGGCAGCTCGGGCAGGGCCCTCAGGATCGCCCGAGCGAGCGCGCCCAATGTCGGCTCATTCGGCAAGTCGCGCCCGTAACTGGTGAGGTCGACGCCGGTCAGCACGATCTCCTGTGCGCCTGCCTCCACCAAACGGCGGCACTGGGCGATCACGTCGCTCGCCGGCAGCGAGCGCGAATTCCCGCGGCCGAAGGGGATGACGCAGAAGGTGCAGCGGTGGTCGCAGCCGTTCTGGACCTGGACGAAGCCGCGCGTATGGCCGGCGAAGCGGCCCGTCACCGGCGCCCGCAGCGTCGTGCGCGCCATGATGTCGCCGACGTCGAGCTTGTCCTCGGCCGGAGCATCGGCGTTCCCGAGGCTGTTCGAGCGGACAAGCGCGGCCCAACTTTCCGGGCGCAGCTTCTCGTCATTGCCGAGAACCCGATCCGCCTCCGGCATCGCCGCAAAGCGTGTGGGCTCGATCTGGGCGGCGCAGCCGGTGACGATGACCGGGCGGTCGGGCTGCTCGCGCTTGAGACGGCGCACGGCCTGCCGCGCCTGCCGCGTCGCCTCGGCGGTCACGGCGCAGGAGTTGACGATGGCGGCGTGCTTCAGCCCGGCGGCATCCGCCTGGAGCTTCAGCGCCTCGCTCTCGACGATGTTGAGGCGGCAGCCGAAGGTGACGACCTCCAGCGGCATCAGGCGGCGCTCGCGAACAGCGCCGGATCGAGCGTGCCTTCCCATTCGAACTCGACCGGGCCGGTCATGAGCACATGGCCGTCGCTCTCGCGCCATTCGATGGTGAGGTCGCCGCCCGGCAGGCTGACCGTGGCCTTGCGGGCGGAAAGTTCGCGCCGGACGGCCGCGACCAGCGCCGCGCAAGCGCCCGAGCCGCAGGCCTGGGTGATGCCGGCGCCGCGTTCCCAGACGCGCAGCACGATGTGATCGGGCGCCTTCACCGCCGCGAGCTCGATATTGGCGCGGTCGGGGAAGATGGGGTGGTTCTCGAGCAGCGGGCCGATCTGCTCGAGATTGTAGGCGTAGGGGTCCTCGACGAAGAAGACGGCGTGGGGGTTGCCCATATTCACGGCGCAGGGGGTGTGCAGGATCGGGTTGTCGATCGGGCCGATCTGCAATTCGAAGCGGCTGGTATCCTCAAATGGCTCGGCCAGCGGGATTTCGTCCCAGGCCAGGCGCGGCGCGCCCATGTCGACGGTGAATAGGGTCTCGCCGTCGCGGATCGTGGGCAGCAGGCCGGCCTTTGTCTGTAGGGCAAGGCGGCTCTTCGCGGGATCGCCCATCTCGGGATCGGCGATCATCGCCCAGGCGACGCAGCGCGTGCCGTTGCCGCAGGCGCCGGCCTCGGAACCGTCCGTATTGTAGATGCGCACGAAGGCGTCCGTGCCGGGCGTCACGGCGTCGTGCAGCACCATCAGCTGGTCGAAGCGGGCGCGGGGCTCGGAGGCGATGGCGCGGGCCTCGGCCTCGCTGACGCGATGCCTGGTGCCGCGCAGGTCGAGCACCGTGATCTGGTTGCCGAGCCCGTTCATTTTCAGGAACCGGCGATGAGCCAGAGCGTTCATTTGGTCACACGTCCCATGAATACGGGGTCTATGGCCGAGGCGACGTGAAAAAGCCACCCTCATCCCCGTTCCTGCGAGAAGGTGGACATTCTATGCTGCGCTGCAAGGGCGCGAATCGCGTGAAACTCAGGGCCGTGACAATGCGTGATTCTCGGCGGTATTCCCGGATTTGTGTTCTGGCGTTCGCCGGCATGGCGAGCGTATCCAGCAATATGGCTTTGGCGCAGGGGCGCGTGGCCCCGCCGAGCCCCGTCGAGTCAGCGCCGCTCGCGCCGCCGCCCGGCGCTGCCCCCGCGCAGGCTCCTTCGCCTGCACAAGTGCCTTCGGCTCCGGCTCAGACGCCGCCGACTGCTGTCCCCGAGGCGCAGCCCGGTCCGCAGCCGGTACAACCTGCTCCTTCGCTTCCCGGGCCGGTGACGCCCCAGCCTGTCCAGCCGGCACCATCCATGCCGCTAGAGCCGCAGCCGGTGCAGCCGCCGCCGACCCTGCCTGCGCCGGGCCAGCCGCTTCCGCCGGCTCCGTCGCAGCAGCAGACCGGTGTGCCCGATCCCAATGCGACGTTGGCGGGCAAGGGCTCCGACAGCAGCGATGTCGCCGGGGTGACTCTCGCGCCCAAGCCTGTCCTGACGATGTCGGGCCAGGCGACCTGGGACCAGGGGTTCCAGAAGCTGGCGGACAGCTTCAAGGCCCTGCGCGCCGAGGCCCAGAGAAGTGGGTTGGCGGTCGCCGGGCGCCCGCTCACGCTCTTCGTCGAGACGACCGATGACGGCTTCCGCTTCGATGCGATGCTGCCGGTCGCAATTCCCGCCGGTGGACAGGCGCCCTCGCTCAGCCCCGATTTCAGGATGGGGACGTCACCGGCAGGCCGCGCGTTCCGCTTCCTGCATCAGGCGCCCTATGACGACATCGACTCGACCTACGAGACGATCACCGCCTATCTCGAAGCGAAGAGCATTGTCGTGAAGGATTCCTTCCTCGAGGAATATGTCAGCGAGCTCAACGATCCCGGCGATCCGAACCTCGAAATCAACGTCTACGTGCAGCCGAAATAGGGGCTGAGTTTCCGGCGCGTCATTCCGGGGCGCGCCGAAGGCGTGAGCCCGGAACCCAGAACCGAAGCCGCCCATCGGAAGGGCCCTTGCGATCGAGGACTGTTGCGGAAAGCGCATCGTTTCCGGGTTCCGGGCTCATCGCTGCGCGATGCCCCGGAATGACGGCGCGGCGCCTACCCTATCCAGCTCAGCCCCGGCCGCATCGGCCTGAAGCGTTCTTCCGGCAGCCCGGCCTCAGCCAGCGCGGCCTTCAGCGCCGCGGGCGGGCGCTCTACGCCTTCGTCGGTGAGCTGGAACGTCCCCCAGTGATGGCCGATCGCCTGCTCGGCGCGGAGCGCCAGCATCACCTTCACGGCCTCGTCCGGGTTCATGTGGTTGTCGGACATGAACCAGCGCGGCTCGTAGGCCCCGATCGGCAGCACGGCGAGGCGGAACGGCCCGTGCTCGCGGCCAAGCCGCTCATAGAGCGAACCGTCGTGATAGCCGGTATCGCCGATGTGGAAGATCTTCGTGCCCGCAGCTTCGATAATGTAGGAGCACCACAACGCCATACGCCGGTCGAAGGCGCCGCGCGCCGACCAGTGGTAGCTCGGCACCAGCGTGACCGCGACGGTATCGGAGAGCTGCAGCCGCTCGTTCCAGTCATGCGCCTCGGTGCGTGCATCCGGGATGCGGGCCCTGACGATCGAGTCGTTACCGAGCGGCATGATCAGGCGCGGCCGATCGCGCTGGTGGAGGCGTGCCAGCGTCTCGATATCGAGATGGTCGTAGTGGTTGTGGGTGATGAGGACGGCGTCGATCGCCGGCAGGTCGTCGAAGGCGACGCCGGGCGCATTCACCCGCTTCGGCCCGATGAAGGAGAAGGGGCTGGCGCGCTCGGAATAGACCGGGTCGATCAGCAGGTTGAGGCCACCGACCTGATAGAGGAACGAGGCGTGGCCGAGATGGACGATGCGGGCGCCGTCGACGCGGGCCGGCGGCTTGTCCTGCGGTGGGGTGCCATAGGCTAGCGGGAAGGCCTCGCGCTCGCGCTTGCCGGTCTGCCAGCGCAGCACGTCGAGCAGACCCTTGCTGACGGTGCGCCCGTCGCTGAAGAGGACACCGTCGAAATGGTCGCTGACGGGGCCTTGATAATAAGGATTGCGGGAGCGGGAGATCGCCGCCCAGGCCGCGCCGGTCGAGGCCAGCAGGGCACCCAGGCCGAGGAATGAGAGAAGCTTGCGACGGTTCATGGCCAAGGAGAAGTAGGACGCCGCGACGCAGCGTCAAGCCTCCTGCGATTTGATCGCCAAGGCGTGAAGCCAGCGCGCGGCCATGCCGTCATAGCCCGAACCCATGTCTTCCTCGATCCGCAGAGATTGCCAGCGAGGCTTCTCGCCGAAGGCCAGCTGCAACTCGTCGGTCGAGAGATAGTTGAAATAGCGCCCGAGACCGTCCCGCCCCTCTGCCTCTCCCGCCTTGAAGCTGGCATAGAGGATTCCGCCCGGCCGCAAGGCGTCATGGATGCGGTCTATGATGCCGGGCAGGGCCGGGCGCGGCGCATGCAGAAGGCAGGCATGCGCCCAGATGCCGTCATAGGCCTCGACCTCGTCCAACTGCTCGAAAAGCAGCACACCGACCGGGCGGCCGAGCCGCTGCTCGGCCTGTTGTGCCAGCTCCGGCGAACCATCGGTCGGAAACAGGTCGAAGCCGCGCCAGCATCGCCTCGCTGTCCTGGCCGCCGCCGCAGCCGAGCTCGAGGATGCGGGCGCCGGGGCGTAGCGTCCTGGCGAAAAGATCGATCCGTCGGTGCTCCGGCTCGCGCTTGCGCGCGGCGTAGGCTTCCGCCTCGGCGGCGTAGAAGCCGAGCGTCGACAGGTCTTTCGCCGTCATGGTCGCGGAGGCCGTTCGTTCAGTTGCTGCCGGAGCGGATCGCCACCGTCGCGACGCCGGCGCCGATCAGCAGCGTGCCGCCGGCCTTGTTGAAGAGCCCGATCGCGCGGGGATCGCTGACGACGGCGCGGGCGCGGGAGGCGACCAGCGCGTAGCCCATGGCATTGGCGAAGGCGAGGCCGATGAAGGTCGCCTCGAAGATCAGCATCTGCGTCCAGAAATCGCCCTTCGTGTCGAGGAACTGCGGCAGGAAGGCCACGAAGAAGGTGATGCTCTTGGGGTTGAGCGCCGTCACCAGCCAGGCATGGCCGAGCATCTTCCAGGCGGGGGCGGCATCCTCTCGCGGCTTGGCGTCGAGCGTGCCGCCGGCCCGGAACAGCTTGATGCCCAGCCAGATGAGATAGGCAGCGCCGATCCATTTCAGCGCGGTGAAGACCATGGCGGAGGTGGCGAGCAAGGCGCCGATGCCGAGCATGGAGAGCGTCATCGCCGTGAAATCGCCGAGCGCGACGCCCACGGCGATCGGGAAGGCGGTGCGCCAGCCCTGGCCGAGCGCATAGGAGATAACGAGGAGGATCGTCGGTCCGGGAATGACCAGGAGGACGGCGGTGGCGGCGGCGAAGGCGGCCCAGGCTTCGAAGGTCATGATGGGAGGCTCCGTAAAAACCAGAGCCATCACCAAATGCGGTCTCTTGTAAAGAGCCGGGCCCCAGGATTGGAAATCGGTGCCCGGCGTTTTCGGCGAGCCCCGTGTTCTCGGGCTCGCGATGGCTCAGCGCGCGCTGTCGAGGAAGTCGCAGAGGGCTGTCCGGACAGCTCCTTCCGGCGACATCTGGCCGGGTTGCACGGTGAAGGCGATGTCGACGCGCGTGCCGGTCGGCTGCTTGCGCGTGGTCACTTTCAGGAGCTGCGGACGGCCGGAGCCGGTCACCTCCTGTATCGCGGAGATCGTGCCGCTGGCCTTGTCGGTGCGGATGTCCATGAAGTCGCCATCGGCCTGGATCGCCCTGGCGATCGCGGGCAGCACAGCGGCCGGCGGCTTCTTGAAGAGATCCCAGGTCTTGTAGGTAATCTGCGAGACCATCGGCACGCCGGCAGAGTTGAAATTCGTCACGCAAGGCTGTGCCTGACCCACAGTCACGCCTGCGATCAGCAACGGGGCAGCTAGAGCGAATGCTATTCCAGACAATTTGGCCATTGCAGTATGTATCCTCTTTGAAAAGGACGTCATTGCTAGCCGCAAGGGCCACGGCCTGTCATCTCGGAATTTCGCTCGTCAACGCCTTTGGACGGGTACGAGCGGCCCGGTGTCGAGCGTGACGCGCCGCTCGGGGTCGGCGGCGACCACCAGCACCCACCAGGCCCCGTAGCTCGTGCGCGGATCCTTGGCGAGGGCGATACCGTAACGGGTCGCCTCCTTCATCAGGAGATTGGCGTTGTGGCCAGAGGACTGGCGCCAACCGGCGAAGGCTTCCTCGGTCGAGAAGTAGCCGCCGCCGAGATTCTCGGCCGCCCGGGCGCTGTCGATGCCCGCAGCCTGCACGCGCGCGCCGAAGCTGCCGCCGGCATCATGCGAGAGCGCATTTTGCGCGGCCATCGCATCGGCCTGGCGCTGCGCCATCGCCATCAGGCGCGGATCGGGCTTGACCGGGCCGAGGCCGTTGCTGGCGCGATAGGCGTTGAGGATGCGCCCCGCCGATGCCGGATCGAGCGAGACGGCGGCGATCTTCTCGACTGTCCTGGGATTCGGCGGACCGTCTTGGCGCGGACCGCCGGCACAGGCCGCGAGCAGACAGGACAGGGCCAGGAGAGCGAGGACGGAGGAGCGTTTCATGGACCAGCATCGTTGCGAACAGGGAGGCGAGCGATGCCGCCCGATATGGGCCTTTCTGGGGCCGAAAGACCTCAGCCGCACCGCGCGCCGTCGATAACCCGGCAGAAGGCCTTGCGGACTAGAATCCCCCGGCGATCGGCCCGGTCTGGAAGACGCAGGACTGGGCACAGGAATGCGGCAGCGCGCATGAAATTGCAACCAGGGGGTGCGGCCAGCCGGCACGCATTCCCCCAAAACTTGACTTTCGCCATGGTCTTCGGCTTTAAGACCGCATTCGTTTCGCCGACATCGCCGAAACCACATCCGCCGACCGGGCCGCGCCTAGCGCTTCCATGAGCCCGGAGGTCAACGCCCGACAGCGCGTCTGCGCCCTCGGGCGCGAAACCGTTTGGCGATGAGGCTCGGCCGTGAAGGCTTCTTGAGGCAAGCAGGCAGGTCCGCATGTTCGGCACGCTCAGCGACAGACTCTCAGGCATCCTCTCGGGGCTGACCCGCCGGGGTGCGCTGACCGAGGAGGATGTCAACGCCGCGCTGCGCGAGGTTCGCCGTGCGCTGCTGGAGGCCGACGTCGCGCTCGAGGTCGTCCGCAGCTTCACCGACAAGGTGCGCGAGCGGGCCGTCGGCGCCGAGGTTCTGAAGTCGATCACGCCCGGCCAGCAGGTCATCAAGATCGTCAACGACGTCCTGATCGACACGCTCGGCGGGGAGGGCGAGGGCATCGGCTTCGACGCCGTGCCGCCGGTGCCGATCCTGATGGTGGGTCTGCAGGGCTCCGGCAAGACGACCTCGACCGCGAAGATCGCCAAGCGGCTGACGGAGCGGAACAAGAAGAAGGTGCTGATGGCGTCGCTCGATACGCGACGCCCGGCCGCCATGGAACAGCTCGCGGTGCTCGGCACCCAGGTCGGCGTGCAGACGCTGCCGATCGTCGCCGGCCAGTCGGCCGTGCAGATCGCGAAGCGCGCCATCGAGGCGGCGCGGCTGGGCGGCTACGACGTCGTCATGCTCGACACCGCCGGCCGCGTCACGCTCGACGACACGCTGATGGCCGAGGTCGCCGAGGTGAAGGCCGCGACGAACCCGCACGAGGTGCTGCTGGTCGCCGATGCGCTGACCGGCCAGGATGCGGTCAACACCGCGCGCGCCTTCGATGCCCGCGTTGGCCTCACCGGCATCGTGCTGACCCGCATGGACGGCGATTCGCGCGGTGGCGCGGCGCTCTCGATGCGCGCCGTCACCGGCAAGCCGATCAAGCTGGTCGGCACCGGCGAGAAGGTCGGCGAGCTCGAGGATTTCCATCCCTCGCGCGTCGCGAACCGCATCCTCGGCATGGGCGATATCGTCAGCCTCGTCGAGCGCGCGGCCGAGACGATCGATGCCGAGCAGGCGCAGGCGACTGCGCAGCGCATGGCGAAGGGCCAGTTCGACCTCTCCGACATGCGCGCGCAGCTTCAGCAGATGGAGAAGATGGGTGGCATCGGCGGCGTGATGGGCATGCTGCCCGGCATGAAGCAGGCCCAGTCTCAGCTCGCCAGCGCGGGCGTCGGCGACAAGATGTTCAAGCGCATGATCGCCGCGATCGATTCGATGACGCCGGCCGAGCGCAAGAACCCCGACCTGCTCAAGAACAGCCGCAAGAAGCGCATCGCGGCCGGTTCCGGCACCTCGGCCGAGAGCATCAACAAGCTGCTCAAGATGCATCGCGGCATGGCCGACGCCATGAAAATGATGAGCAAGCAGAAGGGCGGCATGCTCGGCAAGCTCGGCAGCATGTTTGGGCTCGGCGGCGGTCTTCCCGCCGGCATGCCCGACCCGTCGAAGATGGATCCTGCCCAGCTCGCCGAACTGCAGAAGCAGCTCGGCGCGGGCGGTGGCTTGCCCTCGATGCCCCCTGGCGGTTTCCCAGGGCTTCCGAAGGGCATCACGCCCCCGGCCGGCATGATGCCGAAGCTGCCGGGCCTCGGCGGCGGCGGGCTGCCCGGGCTGGGCGGACCGTTCGGCAAGAAGAAGTAGCCTTCACCATTCAACACGACTTCAAACTTCAAACCAAAGGAAGAAGACAATGTCCCTCAAGATTCGCCTGACCCGCGGCGGCGCCAAGAAGCGCCCCTACTATCGCATCGTCGTCGCCGACGCCCGCTCGCCGCGCGATGGCCGCTTCATCGAGAAGATCGGCTCCTATGATCCGATGAAGCCGAAGGATTCGGCCGAGCGCGTCGTTCTCGACCTCGAGAAGGTCCAGTCCTGGCTCGCCAAGGGCGCCCAGCCGACCGACCGCGTGCTGCGCTTCCTCGATGCCGCCGGCATCGCCAAGCGCCCGGCCCGCAACAACCCGAACAAGGCCGTTCCGGGCGAGAAGGCCAAGGAGCGCGCCGAGAAGAAGGCCGAGAAGGCTGCTGCCCCGGCCGCCGAAGCCTCCGCCGAGGCGTGAGCTTGTCTTGAAGACGGGGCTCCGTCATTCCGGGCGACCGAAGGGAGACCCGGAATCCATCGTAGAGCGTCACCGCCCTTCGATGGATTCCGGCG
The DNA here is from genome assembly GCF_026020075.1 of Bosea sp. NBC_00550. Taxonomy (NCBI): domain Bacteria; kingdom Pseudomonadati; phylum Pseudomonadota; class Alphaproteobacteria; order Hyphomicrobiales; family Alloboseaceae; genus Allobosea; species Allobosea sp. NBC_00550. The sequence goes on along the minus strand of NZ_CP102772.1, from coordinate 2,239,938 downwards.
CTGCGCCGCTTTGCGGCTTGGCCGGAATGACGAGCCATGTCTGACAATCAACTCATCCTGCTCGGTATCGTCGGCGCGCCGCATGGCGTGCGCGGCGAGGTCAGGATCAAGACCTTCACCGGCGATCCGCTCGCGATCGCCGGTTACGGCCCGCTGGTCGACCGCAAGGGCCGAACCTACGAGATCGATGACGTCCGCCCCGCCAAGGAGGTGGTCGTCGCCCGGCTCAAGGGCGTGACGACCCGCGAGCAGGCGGAAGCGCTGAACGGCGTCGAGCTGCTCGTCGCGCGCGACAAGCTGGCCGCGAGCGAGGATGAGGATGAGTTCCTGCATGCCGATCTGATCGGTTGCACCGTCATCGGCCCCGATGGGGCGACGCTCGGAACCGTCACGACGGTCGAGAATTACGGCGCGGGCGACCTGCTCGATGTCGAGACGCCGGACGGGCGCTCGGTGCTGATACCCTTCACCAAAGCTGTCGTGCCGCGCATCGACATCGCCGCAAGGCGGATCGAGGCCGAGCCGCCGGCTGGATTGTTCGAACCCGACGACGGTCAACCAGATGATGCCAAGCGATAAGCCGGCCCGCGCGCTGATCTTCGACATGGACGGCACCATCGTCGACAACATGCGCTTCCATGACGATGCCTGGGAAAGCTGGCACGTCAGCAACAGCCTGCCATTCGACCGCAACACTTTTGCCGCGCGCACTGCCGGCATGGCCGGCAACGAGATCATCTCCTCCTATTTCCCGCAGGCGGCCGTCGCCGAGCTGGACGCGATGAGCGATTCCAAGGAGGCGCTCTATCGGGAGGCCTACCTGCCGCATGTCGCCGCAAACGCCGGCTTCCTCGACCTGATCGCGCGCGCCGAAGCGGCCGGCATCCCGATGGCGGTGGCGACCGCCGCGCCGCCAGCGAATATCGAGGTGGTGCTCGACACGCTCGGCCTGCGCCAGCGCTTCGCCACCATCGTCTCGCCGAGCCAGGGTTTCCGCGGCAAGCCGCATCCGGACATGTTCCTGGCCGCGGCCGAGCGCATGAAGGTTCAGCCCGCCGACTGCATCGTCTTCGAGGATGCGCCGCTGGGTGTCGAGGCCGCGCATCGCGCCGGCATGCGCGCCATCGCCTTGCTCACGATGCTCGATGCCGGCGGCTTCGCGGCCTATGGCAACCTGATCGCCTCGGTTCGCGATTTCACGGCGCTGGACGGGTTGCCGGCACTGCGCTTCAGTTAGCTTCCAATCGGTGTGTCGTCCCGGACAAGCGGCGCAGCCGCGCCAATCCGGGAACCATGCCTGAACTCTTTTCGATTACGCTCAGGCATGGATCCCGCGTTTGCGCTTCGCTTCGCACGGGATGACGGCGGTTTTTCAAACGCTGGACTGGACTAAGCCATGCCCTTCCATGCCTCGATCCTGACGCTCTACCCGGAGATGTTTCCGGGCCCGCTGGGCATCTCGCTGGCGGGCGAGGGGCTGCGCAAGGGCTTGTGGGCGCTCGATGCGCACCAGATTCGCGAGCACGGCATCGGCCGCCATCGCAATGTCGACGACAACCCGGCCGGCGGCGGCGCCGGCATGGTGCTGCGCTGCGACGTGCTGGCGGCGGCGATCGATGCCGCCGTGCCGGCCGAGGATGAACGCCCGCGCCTGCTGATGTCTCCGCGCGGGCGGCCGCTTCAGCAGCGCCAAGTGCGCGAATGGGCTGATGGCCCCGGCCTCGTCATCATCTGCGGGCGCTTCGAGGGCGTCGACGAGCGCGTCATCGAGGGGCGCAACCTGATCGAGGTCTCGATCGGCGACTACATCCTCTCCGGTGGCGAGATGGCGGCGCTGACGCTGCTCGATGCCTGCGTGCGCCTCATTCCCGGCGTGATGGGCAAGGAAGCCTCGGGCGAGGACGAGAGCTTCGAGAACGGCCTGCTCGAATATCCGCACTACACCCGCCCGCGCGAATGGGAAGGCAGGGGCCTGCCGGAGGCGCTGCTCTCCGGCGACCATGCCCGCATCGCGAAATGGCGACGCCAGCAGGCGGAGACGATCACGCGGGAGAGAAGGCCGGACCTGTTGAATCCTTCTCCCCGCGGGGGAGAAGGTGGCAGCGCGAAGCGCTGACGGATGAGGCAAGGCCGGCGATGACGGCCCTCATCCGTCTGCTTCGCAGACACCTTCTCCCCGAAGGGAGAAGGATTCTACGGCGGCGTCAGTGGCAGCTTCTCGGCCAGCCACCCACCCGGCCCAAGCACGCCGCCCCGCACCGCCGCGAGATCGCGCCAGCCGCGTCCGGCCAGCTTCTGCGCGACGGCCACGGCCTGCGCGCCGGTGCGGTCGATCAGCGCGATGCGCTTGCCGGGATTGTCGAGGCGAAGCCCGGCGAGGCGGACCTCGAAGGCCGGCGCATCGGCATCGAACGCTAGGGCGCCCTGCGGCAGGCCGGTATCGGCCCATTCCTCCGCGCTGCGGATATCGATCAGCAGGATTCGCTTTGCCTGAGCGGCTTCAAACGCTTCGCGCGGGGAGAGGGTGTTCGCGCTCTGCCCGAAAACGAAAGAGGCCGGGAGCACGAGGCTCCCGGCCAGAAAGATTCGGCGCGTTGCGGCGCCGGTCGCCATCGTCTCAGCGCAGCTCGGCGCAGAAACGCTGGATGCGGCGGCAGGCCTCTTCCAGCTTCTCGTCCGAGGTGGCGTAGGAGATGCGGAAGTTCGGGCCGAGACCGAAGGAGGAGCCGTGCACGGCCGCGACGGCTTCCGTCTCCAGCAGGCCCATCACGAGATCCTCATCGGTCTCGATCACCTTGCCGCTCGGCAGCTTCCTGCCGATCAGCTCCGAGCAGTCGGGATAGACGTAGAAGGCGCCTTCCGGCACCGGGCACTTCAGGCCGCGGGTCTGGTTCAGCATGGAAACGACGAGGTCGCGGCGGCGCTCGAACGCCTTCCTGAAGACCGGGATGTGATCCTGCGTGCCGTCGAGAGCTTCGACCGCGGCCCATTGCGAGATCGCCGAGGTGCCCGAGGTCTGCTGGCCCTGGACCAGGTCCATGGCGTTGATGAGCTGCTGCGGGCCAGCGGCGTAGCCGATACGCCAGCCGGTCATCGCATAGGACTTCGAGACGCCGTTCATGGTCAGCGTGCGCTCGTAGAGGGCGGGCTCGATCTGCGCCGGCGTGACGAACTGGAAGTCGCCATAGACGAGGTGCTCGTACATGTCGTCGGTCAGGATCCAGACATGGGGATGGCGCATCAGCACATCCGTGAGCTTCTTCATCTCGGCGTGGCTGTAGGCGGCGCCCGAGGGGTTCGACGGCGAGTTCAGGATCACCCACTTGGTCTTGGGGGTGATCGCCTTCTCGAGGTCTTCCGGCTGCAGCTTGAAGTCGTTCTTGAGATAGGTCTCGGCGAAGGTCGCCGTGCCGCCGCAGAGCGCGACCATCTCGGGATAGCTGACCCAGTAGGGCGAGACGCAGATCACCTCGTCGCCGGGGTTCAGCGTGGCGAGCAGCGCGTTGTAGATGACGTGCTTGCCGCCGGTCGAGACGATGGTCTGGCTCGCCTTGTAGTCGAGGCCGTTCTCGCGCTTGAATTTGCGGGCGACGGCCTCGCGCAGCTGCGGGATGCCGGAGACCGGGGTGTACTTGGTCTCGCCGCGCCGGATCGCGGCGATGGCCGCTTCCTTGATATTGTCCGGCGTGTCGAAATCGGGCTCGCCGACGGAGAGCGAGATCACGTCCTTGCCCTGGGCTTTCAGGTCGCGGGCCTTCTGCGTGATCGTGATGGTCGCTGAGGGCTTCACGCGCTTCAGGGCATCGGCAAGAAAGGCCATGGGACTGATCTCCGGGGAGCGGAAAGGATGCGCCGCAGCAGGCGCGCGCGTGGTCTATGACCTGCCGGCCATGATCGCAAGCGCAACTGCTTGATGTTTTGCAGAAGCGTCATGAATTTCCGCCGTTTGATCCCGCAGCCCGAGCATGCGAAGGCCGGGGAATGACGAGCACAGCCGCAACCATCGCGATCTATGTCGATGCCGATGCCTGCCCGGTGAAGCCGGAGATCTACCGCGTCGCCGAGCGCCACCGGGTTAAGGTCTTCGTCGTCGCCAACAGCTTCATCAACGTGCCCCGCGAGCCATGGATCGAACGCGTGACGGTCTCTGGCGGCTTCGATGCGGCCGATGACTGGATCGCCGAGCGCGTCGGACGCGGGTCGATCGTCGTGACGGCCGACATCCCGCTGGCCGATCGCTGCATCAAGGCTGGCGCCGACGTCATCGGGTCGACCGGCAAACCGTTCACAGAGGCCTCGATCGGCATGGCGTTGGCGACGCGGGACATGATGGAGGACCTGCGGGCGATGGGCGCGGCCAGCGGCGGGCCGAAGCCGTTCTCGCCGAAGGATCGCTCAGCCTTCCTGCAGGCGCTCGACCTCGCGATCCAGCGCTTGAAGCGGGCCGGGCTCGCGCCCTGACGCGTCAGATTTCCGAGAAATCGCCGCCGCGTCCCTTGCCGGCGGCGAAACGGCCGGCACCGGCCGCGCCTTCCGTCGCGATGGTGTGGACGCCTTGTTTCCATTCCTGTTCGAGCGCGGTCCTGACGCTCAGGCCATGTCCGGCGATGGCGCTGGCGCGGTCGGCGCGGACGGCGCCCTGCGGGAAGCGCGCGATCTCCTGTGCCATCGCCTCCGCGACGGCGCGTGCCTGCCCCTTTGGCGCGACCTTCTCGCACAGGCCGATGCGCAGGGCTTCGTCGGCTTCGACCTTCCGGCCGGTCATGATGATCTCGAGCGCGCTGCCCTGGCCGACGAGGCGCGGCAGGCGGACCGTGCCGCCATCGATCAGCGGAATGCCCCAGCGTCGGCAATAGACGCCGAAATAGGCGTCCTCCGCCATCACGCGGACGTCGCACCACAGCGCCAACTCCATGCCGCCGGCCACGGCAGGGCCTTCGACCGCGGCAATCAGCGGCTTGCTCATCTCCAATCGCGAGGGGCCCATCGGGCCGCGCGGCTCCGCACCGGCGGGCGGAAAGGCGAGGCTCTCGACGATCTCGCGTTCGAAACGCTCGGCATCGGTGAAGGCCTGGGCGTATTTCAGGTCCCAGCCGGCGCAGAAGGCGCCGCCTTCGCCCCAGAACACGATCGCGGCGGTCTCCTCATCGCCGTCGAGTTCGAGGAAGGCGCGTGTCAGCGCCTCGGCGCTCTCGGGGTCCATGGCGTTGCGCGCTTCCGGCCGGCTGTGGACGACCGTCGCGACCTTGCCCTGCCTCTCGATGCGTACCGTCATCGGCTGTCCTCCTCTGTTCATGGCGCAGGCTACCCTGCTTTAGCCGGCGCATATCTGGCGCTGGACGCATGTCGCCTTTGCCCGTAAATCTGCCGCGAAATCAGCACCGCCATACAGGCGGGCGTCCGGGAGGAAGTTCATGTCGTTGACCCGCCGTTCCACGCTCGGCCTGATGGCCGGCGCCGTCCTCGCTCCGTCTGTGGCCCGGGCCCAGAGCTTCCCCAGCAAGGTCATCACCCTGGTCGTGCCCTATCCGGCGGGCGGGCCGACCGACGCCATCGCGCGCTTCGTGGCGCAAGACCTCACGGTCGCGTTCGGGCACAACGTCGTCGTCGACAACCGGGCCGGTGCCTCGGGTGCGGTCGGCACGCGTGCCGTCGCTCATGCTGCCCCCGACGGCTACACGATCGTCTTCGGCAACAACCAGACGCATGGCAACAACATGTTCCTGCTGAAGGAGCCCGGCTACGACGCGGTCAAGGATTTCGCGCCGCTCGCCGGCGTCGGCGCCTTCGAGCACGCCTTCGTCGTCCGCAACGACCTGCCGGCCAAGACCATCCCGGAGCTGATCGCGCTCGCCAAGGCCGATCCGGGCAAGCTCAACTACGGCTCGACCGGTGTCGGCTCCGGCTCGCATCTGGCGATGGAGCTGTTCATGCAGCGCACCGGCATCAAGATGACGCATGTGCCGTTCAGGGGCGCCGCGCCGCTGGTGCAGGAGATCATCGCCGGCCGCATCGACATTGCCAATTCGACGCTGCCGAGCGTGCTGGAGCAGATCAATGCCGGCACGCTGAGGGCGCTCGCCATCGCAAGCCCGGAGCGCAACCCGAGCGCCAAGAATATTCCGACGCTGCGCGAGCAGGGCGTCAGCAATGCCGATGCCGATTCCTGGGCGGCTTTCTTCGCTCCCGTAAAGACGCCGGATGACGTGCTCGACACGCTGTCCAAGGCCGTCATCGCCTCGCTGAACAAGCCGGCGACCCGCGATGCCATCCTGAAGCTCGGCTTCACGCTCAAGGTGCGCGATCCCGCCGCGTTCAAGCCCTACCACATCCAGGAAATCGCGACCTGGAAGCAGATCATCGCCGACGCCGGCGTGAAGCCGGAATAAGCGGTATCTCCCCCGCCGTTCCGGGCAGGCCGTCTCAGTGGCGCGCCCGGAACGAAGGTGCCCTTTCGTCGCCGTAAACGCCTCACTTCGTCGTGAGCTCGTCGCAACGGCTTGGTGATCCGCGACGTTGACCTCTATCTCTGGCAGGGCCGGACGATGGATGGGAGACGACGATGCGGTTTGTGTTTGCGGGACTGACGTTTGCGACGGGGACGCTCGGGGCGTTCCTGTCGCAATCCGCCATAGCCCAGCAGCGCTTTCCGTCGAGCGCAGGCGAACTCGTCGTCGAGACCGTCGCCAGCGGGCTGGAAAACCCCTGGGGTCTCGCCTTCCTGCCGGACGGGCGCATGCTCGTCACCGAGCGGCCGGGCCGGCTCAGGATCGTGGAGACCGACGGCAAGCTGTCGCGGCCAGTCACGGGCGTGCCGAGCGTGATGGCGCGCGGGCAGGGTGGGCTCCTCGACGTGACGCTCGATCCCGCCTTCGCACGGAACCGCTTCGTCTACTTCTCCTTCGCCGAGCCGCGCTCGGGCGGCAACGGCACGAGCGTCGGGCGGGGGAAGCTGAACGAGCAGGGCACCGCCCTGACCGGCGTCGAGGTGATCTTCCGGCAGATGCCGACGATCAGCTCGAACATGCATTTCGGCTCCCGCCTCGTCTTCGACCGGACGGGCGCGCTCTTCGTCACCGTGGGTGACCGTTACAGCGAGCGCGACCAGGCGCAGAACCCCGCCAACCATCTCGGCAAGGTCATCCGCATCAGGCCGGAGGGTGGCGCGCCGGCCGATAATCCCAAGAAGCAGGGCTGGGCGCCGGAAATCTGGTCGATCGGTCACCGCAACGTGCAGGGGGCGGCACTGCATCCGGAGAGCGGCCAGCTCTGGACGGCAGAGCATGGCGCGCGCGGCGGCGACGAGGTCAACACGCCGAAGGCCGGGCTGAACTATGGCTGGCCGGTCATCACCTTCGGCATCGATTATTCCGGGACGAAGATCGGCGAGGGCACGGCGAAGCCCGGCATGGAGCAGCCGCTGTTCTATTGGGACCCGTCGATCGCGCCGTCAGGCGCCGCTTTCTACACCGGTCCTGTCTGGCCGGCCTGGAAGAACTCGCTCTTCGTCGGCGCGCTCGCCGGCCAGATGCTGGTCAGGCTCTCCACCGAGGGCGAAAAGGTGACCGGCGAAGAGCGCCTGCTGACCACGATCGGCGAGCGCATCCGCGATGTCAGGCAGGGGCCGGACGGCTTCCTCTACCTGCTCAGCGACGATGCCAACGGCAAGATCCTGAGGGTGCGACCGGCCAGGTGAGCATGAAGGCGCGTCATGCTCAGGCTTGACCCAAGCATCTCTCGCCGAAAGAGGCTCCTCCAGCCTCATATTGCCGGAGATTCTCAGGTCTCCGCGGAGTTTATCCTTGGGCCGATCGAAGAACGGACCCGAGGGCTTCGCCCGAGAATGACGCTCTGCGGGGGCGTCTTACGGCCCGCAATCCCACTCGCTCTCGACGGCGAATACCTTCCGCGTCGCGAGCTGGCCGTCCGGATCGTAGAGGTCGCCGACATAGTATTCGGTGCCAGCCGCGTCATGCGTGCTGCGCTCGACCTGCAGCGACCAGCCATAGCCGAGATGCTTGCCGCCCTGCCAGTTGCGGTGGATCGCGTTCGGCGAGGCGGCGGAGAGGATGCGCGCGCGCTCGCTGCTCGGGCTGCAGGTCGGGCCGGCCATCGCCGCCGCCGGGGCGAGCAGGAGGCCGCAGAGGATCAGTGCCGTCTTGTTCAAGGCAGGTATTCCTGGTCGGTTTGTCGTTGGAGATATCGGCCGGAGGTCGCGTCCTCAGGCCTTGGCGTGGAAGATGAAGAAGGCGCCGGCCGCGATCAGGGCGAAGCCGACGGCATGGCTCCAGGTCAAGGACTCCTTGAGCCAGAACACCGAGAAGCCGGCGAAAACCGTGAGCGTGATGACTTCCTGCATCGTCTTGAGCTCGGCGGCGGAATAGACGGCCGAGCCGACGCGATTGGCCGGCACGGCCAGCATGTATTCCGGCAGTGCGATCATCCAGCTCGCGAGGATGGCGAGCCAGATCGCGGTGCTCTTGTAGCTGAGGTGCCCGTACCAGGCGAAGGTCATGAAGATGTTGGAGCCGAACAGCATCGCGATCGGCAGGATATGGGCGGTGGTCAGGGAGGGCATGCCGGGGGGCTCTCTTCGCGACGGCTTGTTTGGGCGACGGCTGACAACGGGCGTTCGGCGCAACGGTTCCGGCGTTCAGCCGAAGCGAAGCTTCATCGAGATGATGACGAGAACGAGGAGAAGGGTGAGGGCGTTGGCGGCGATGACCGGCCAGGACAGGATCTGGATGCCGTAGCTCAGCCAGAGCGCGGTGCCTGCGGCAAAAAGCCCTTGCGTCCACAGCGAGATCGCGCGGGTGTCGCGGGTGCGGATGGTGCGCCAGGCCTGCGGCAGCCAGCACAGGCTGGTCAGCGTGGCTGCGGCGAAGCCGAGGAGCTCGATGGCGGCTGGCGACATGGCGGGCGAATCGCGGGAGGGATGGTGGTTTTCCCATAGCCGAATTCGCTTCTTCGTGCCGCCACTCTCGATCGTTAACCTCCATTAACCACAGCGGCCTAGCTTCGCGTCATTCATGCGATTCGGTGGAGACCCATGCGCGCAATCACATTGGCCTTGCCACTCGTCCTGCTTGCTTCCGCCGCCCCGGCTCAAGCGGACTTCCAATCCTGCCTCGCCGGCCTGCGTTCGGCGGCTGCGGCCAAGGGCGTATCGAGCGCGACCTTCGATCGGGCCATGGCCGGCGTCGAGCCGGACATGAAGGTCATCGAGGCGATGAACAACCAGCCGGAGTTCAAGACGCCGATCTGGGACTATCTCGGCACGCTGGTCGATGACGAGAAGGTCGCGGAAGGGCGCTCGATGATGCGCCAGCACGCCTCGACGCTGGCGGCGGCCGAGCAGCGCTTCGGCGTCGACCGCCACACCATCGCCGCCGTCTGGGGCGTCGAGAGCGATTTCGGCAAGGCGCGCGGGAAGATGCCGCTCGTGCAGGCGCTCTCGACCGGCGCCTGCCTGGCGCCGCGCCGCAACGCCTTCTTCAAGGGCGAGCTGATCGCGACGCTGCAGATCATCCAGCGCGGCGATGTCAGGCCCGAGCGGCTGTTCGGCTCCTGGGCCGGCGCTTTCGGCCACACCCAGTTCATCCCCTCGACCTATCTGCGCCTCGCGGTCGATGGCGATGGCGACGGCCGGCGCGATCTCGTCGATTCCATTCCCGACGCGCTGCATTCGACCGCGAACTTCATGGCCAAGGCCGGCTGGGTCACCGGCGCGACCTGGGGCTACGAGGTGCGCGTGCCGGACGGCTATTCCGGGCCGACCGGGCGCAACCCGAAGCATCCCGTCTCGACCTGGGCAGCGCGTGGCATCGTGAAATACGACGGCTCGGCGCTGAACGGCACCGGCAATGCCGGCCTGCTGATGCCGGCCGGCCGCAACGGACCGGCCTTCCTCGTCTTCAAGAACTACGACGCCGCCTACAGCTACAACGGCGCGGACTCGTATGCTCTCGCCATCTCCCTCCTGTCCGACCGGCTGCGCGGCCGGCCGGGCGTGCAGGGCGACTGGCCGACCGACGATCTGCCGCTGTCGCGCGAGCAGCGGCGCGAGCTGCAGCGCCTGCTGATCGCGCGCGGCTACAATGTCGGCGAGCCCGATGGCGCGGTGGGCGCGCTGACGCGGGCCGCGATCAAGGAGATCGAGGGAAAGATCGGCATGCCGCAGACCGGCCGGCCCGGAGAGAAGGTGCTGCGCGCGCTGAAGGGCGGGCGGGTCTAGACGCATTGATGGATCTGGAACTCCGCCGTCATTCCGGGGCATTGCGAAGCAATGAGCCCGGAACCCAGAACCGATGCGGCGTGTCGGCAAGGAAACGGAGCCCAGCCGCCCTTCCGGCAGAGGGTGTCGGTTCTGGGTTCCGGGCTCGGGCCTACGGCCCCCCGGAATGACGGCGTGGTTCCATGTCAAAATCAGCAGGTTCCAGGCGCAGCTTTCCAGAAAACGGGTGGCGTCCGCGGCCATGCTGCATGAATGGCTGGTCATCCGGACAAGCCGCGTCAGCGGCGCCGATCCGGGATCCATGCCTGAGCCTTTCGGGGAATCTTCAGGCATGGATCCCGGGTCTTCCTTCGGTCGTCCGGGATGACCCGCTTTGGTTCTTGGAGAATTGGCCATGCGCCGCCTCATTTCCACCGGTTCGCCCTTCGAGCGCTCCTTCGGCTACTCGCGGGCCGTGATCGACGGCGACCTGGTCTTCGTTTCCGGCACGACCGGCTATGACTACGTCACCATGGCGATGCCGGATGATCCGGCCGAGCAGACCCGCAACATCTTCCGCACGATCGGGGCGGTGCTGGATGAGGCCGGCTCGTCGCTGTCGCAGATCGTCCGGGCCCAGTATTTCGTCACCGACCGCAGCTATTGCGAGCCGGTGCTCGGCGTCTGCGGCGAGGTCTTCGGCGAAATCCGGCCGGCCGCCGGAATCTATGTCATCGCCGGGCTGCTCAAGCGGGAAATGAAGGTCGAGATCGAGGTGACGGCGCGGCTGCGGAGCTGAGCGCCTCCTCGGGCGGGCATCCCCGGCTTTCGCATTTTCTGCGGAACCTCATGCCGGCCGGGCCGTTCTTCGAGCATAGGGATAGCAAAGGGCGACCTTCGGCTTCGTCGCAGATGAAGGACATCCAGATGCTCAGGAATATCGTTTTCGCCGCCGGCCTCGTCTTGCTGCCCGCCGCCGTCATGGCGCAGGGCCAGGGCCAGCCCAACGGCCTGCCGGAAGCGCCGTCGATGCGCAGCGAGCTTGCGCCGCGCTTCAAGGAATACGTCATCACGCAGCGCCCGACCTCCTTCACCTACGCCCAGCCGCTCGCAGTCGGCACGGTGCTGCCGCAGCAGGGCGTGGTCTATCGCGAGGTGCCGGCCGAATACGGCGTCAGCAACTACCGCTATACCGTGGTGAACGACCGCGCCGTGCTGGTCGAGCCCAGCACCCGCCGCGTCATCCAGATCATCGAGTGACCGCCGCGTCGCGAGCGGCACTCGCGGCCTGACGGTCAAGAAGGCCCGCCCCGACAGGGGCGGGCTTTTTGCGTGGCGGCTCTGCGGGGCTTCGGCTTGCATGGCGGCGCCCCGCCGCCTATCAGCCTGCGCAGGAAACGACCTGGACACGAGGCTTCACGATCATGGCAACCCACAAGCTCCTGCTGCTCCCCGGCGACGGCATCGGCCCCGAGGTGATGGGCCAGGTCGAACAGATCGTGTCCTGGTTCGGCAAGCAGGGCCTCGGCTCTTTCGAGATCGAGAAGGGTCTCGTTGGCGGCGCGGCCTATGACGCGCACAAGGCCGCGATCTCGGAAGGCGACATGAAGCTGGCGCAGGATGCCGACGCCGTGCTCTTCGGCGCCGTCGGCGGGCCGAAATGGGCCGATGTGCCCTACCAGCACCGGCCGGAAGCCGGGCTGCTGCGCCTGCGCAAGGATCTCGGCCTGTTCGCCAATCTGCGCCCGGCGATCTGCTACCCGGCGCTAGCCTCGGCCTCGTCGCTCAAGCCCGAGGTCGTCGAAGGCCTGGACATCCTGATCGTGCGCGAGCTCACCGGCGGCGTTTATTTCGGCGAGCCGAAGGAGATTGTCACGCTGGAGGACGGCTCCAAGCGCGGCGTCGACACCCAGATCTACACGACCCCGGAAATCGAGCGCATTTGCCGCGTCGCCTTCGAACTGGCGCGCACCCGCCGCAACAAGGTCTCCTCGGCCGAGAAGCACAACGTTATGAAGACCGGCGTGCTCTGGAAGCAGACGGTCACCGCGCTCCATGCCGCCGAATATGCGGATGTCGAGCTCGAGCATGTGCTCGCCGACAATTGCGCCATGCAGCTCGTGCGCTGGCCGAAGCAGTATGACGTCATCGTCTGCGACAACCTCTTCGGCGATATCCTCTCCGACGTCGCGGCGATGCTGACCGGCTCGCTCGGCATGCTGCCGTCGGCTTCGCTGGGCGCGGAAGACCCGGCCACCGGCAAGCGCAAGGCGCTTTACGAGCCCGTCCATGGCTCTGCGCCGGACATCGCCGGCAAGGGCCTTGCCAACCCGATCGCGATGATCGGCTCCTTTGCCATGGCGCTGCGCTATTCGTTCGGCGCCGGCGAGGCAGCCGACCGGCTCGAAGGCGCGATCGCCGACGTGCTCGGCTCGGGCACCCGCACCAAGGACATCGCCGCACCGGGCGCCAACGCCGTCTCGACCAGCGAGATGGGCCAGGCGATCATCAAGGCGCTGGAAGCGCGGGGCTGAGAATATCTGCGTCATGGTCGGGCTTGACCCGACCATCTCGTAAACCAGCCAAATTCTTCCAGACATGGTCGGGTCAAGCCCGACCATGACCGGCTGGGGAAACCTCTCCCCCTCGTGAATTGCCGTGACCCCGCTTTCGTGGCCTAACAGCGGCCATCGAAACGGAGTATGTCCGTCATGCTGATCAAGCGCCGTGCCGGCTGGGAAATGCCGGAAAGCCAGGCCACGCCGGAGGGCGCCTTCCTCAACCGCCGCCAGTTGATTGGCGCAGGGGCGGGGCTGATCGTGGGGGCTGCGCTGCCGGGAAGCGCGATGGCGCAGACGCCCGATCCGACGCTCGATCTCTATCCGGCCAAGCGCAACGAGGCCTACAAGATCGATGTGGCGCTGACGGCTGAGGGGGACGCCGCGAACTACAACAACTTCTACGAATTCGGTATGTCGAAGGACATCGTGGACGCCTCGCGGCGGCTCGCGACGCGTCCCTGGTCGATCCAGGTCGATGGCATGGTCGAGAAGCCCTTCGAGATCGGCTTCGACGATCTCGTGCGCAAGCTGCCGCTGGAAGAGCGGCTCTACCGCTTCCGCTGCGTCGAGGCCTGGGCGATGGCCGTGCCCTGGACCGGAATCCCGCTCAAATCCTTTGTCGCGCTCGCCAAGCCGCTCTCTTCAGCGAAGTATATCCGCTTCGAGACCTTCCTGAACCCCCGCGTGGCGCCCGGCCAGGGCCAGCGCTGGTATCCCTGGCCCTATACCGAGGGGCTGACCATCGCGGAGGCGACGAACGAGCTGCCGCTGCTGGTGACGGGCATCTACGGCAAGCCGCTGCCGACGCAGCACGGTGCGCCGATCCGATTGATCACGCCGTGGAAATACGGCTTCAAATCGGTGAAATCGATCCGCAAGATCAGCTTCGTGGCGGAGCGGCCGAAGACCTTCTGGGAGGGGCTTCAGGCCTCGGAATACGGCTTCTGGGCCAATGTGAACCCGGCGGTGCCGCATCCGCGCTGGAGCCAGGCGAGCGAGCAAGTGCTGGGCTCGCGCGACCGGCGGCCGACTCTGATCTATAACGGCTATGGCGAGCAGGTCGCAGGGCTCTACAAGGGGCTGGAGGGCGAGAAGCTCTTCATGTGAGCCGGCCTCTGCTGCCAGCTTTCGGGTGCCCTGGCCGCTATCCGGCATGCTAGATCAGTTCCGTCCACGCAGCGGACCGGGAGAGCGACCATCGCCACCCAGCATTTCCATCTCTTCGAGACGGCGATCGGCACCTGCGCGCTGGCCTGGGAAGGCGAGCGGTTCATCGGGGCGCAACTGCCGGAAGGCGACGAGGTGGCGGCGCGTCGGCGGCTGGCGCGGCGCTTTCCCGAGGCCGAGGAGGCCGGGGCGGAGAGCTTCGTCGCCGATGCCGTGGCATCGATCCGGGCTTTGCTGACCGGCGAGGCGCGCGATCTCTCGCACCTTCCGATCGCGATCGAGGCGGTCTCGGATTTCAACCGCAAGGTCTATGAGGTCGCGCTCGCCATCCCGCCTGGCGAGACGCTGACCTATGGCGAGGTCGCGGCTCGCATCGGCGATCCCGGCGCGGCGCGGGCCGTCGGCGTGGCGCTCGGCCAGAACCCGTGGCCGATCATCGTGCCCTGCCACCGCGTTCTCGCGGCCGGCGGCAAGACGGGCGGTTTCTCGGCCGATGGCGGCGTCGAAACCAAGCTCAGGATTCTGACGATCGAGAAGGCGCGCACCACCGCCGAGCCCAGCCTGTTCGACGCGCTGCCGCTCGCTGCCCGGCCGCCGCGGCAGTAATGCGGCTGGGTGGAAACTCGGCCTTCGCGCTTGAATTGCTGCAATGGTGCCCTTGCAGGCGACCGGCTTGCTCCGGGATCGCCGAGGCCTCTACTGTCGCGGCACTTTCCGCCCAGTAACGAGGAATACCATGGCCAAGTTGAAGCTCGCCATCGTCGTCGGCAGCACGCGCCGCGAGTCGATCAACCGCAAGCTGGCGGAGGCTCTGGCCAAGCTGGGAGCGGATGCCTTCGAACCCTCCTTCGTGCGGATCGACGATCTTCCCCTGTTCAACCAGGACCTGGAAGCCGACCGCCCCGAGCCGACGCTGCGGCTGAAGCGAGAGATCGAGGCAGCTGACGCCATCCTGATCGTCACCCCCGAGCACAACCGTTCGATCCCGGCCGCGCTCAAGAATGCGATCGATTGGGCCTCGCGCCCCTATGGCAAGAATTCCTGGGCCGGCAAGACCGTGGCGGTGACCGGCACGAGCGGCGGCGCCGTCGGCACCGCCGTCGCCCAGAACGAACTGCGGATGATCATGACCAACCTCGCCGGCGTCGTGGTCGGCGGGCAGGTCTTCATCACCTTCAAGGAAGAGCTGATCGACTCCAACCACGAGATCACCAACGAGGGGACGCGCAGCTTCCTGCAGGGCTTCCTCGACGGTTTCGCCAAAATCGCCGGCAAGCTCGCCGCCTGAGCGACGAGACCGCCGCACGCAATCGGAAGGCACCGCTTATGGGCGGTGCCTTTTCTTTTGTCGGGCCTCCGAGGCGCAGCGCCGCGGTCGATCAGGAATACTGGAATGGACAAAAAAAGGGCCGGCGTCCCCGAGGGGAGCCGGCCTTGAAAGTTTGAAACATCTGGCGAAACGCCAAACATCTCAGAGGGGAACGGCTGAAACGAACTCAACGCCGGGAGGAGATTGCGGAGCCCGTTCCGAACAACCGTGAGTACAATATCGAGCATGACTTGCCGTTTTGCAATGCAACATAGCTTGGGTCCGCCATGCGCTGGCTGCATGAACTAAGGGCAGATGGCGCGAATTTGAGCCTAAATGATTGAGAAATATGCGTTCATTGCAGGATGCGGCCGGCACGGAGAGGCTGCTAAGGCCCTCTCGCAGTCGAATTCCCGCGGTTAAAAAGCGATTTCGGACGGTGCTGTTCGAATTTGGCGCATGCGAAGTGCGCCAGTGGTCACAAAACAGCCAAAAAGCAATCGGGCGCCCTGAGGCGCCCGATTCATGTATTCGAGTGGTCCGACTTGTCAGTAGGTCCAGCGCTGGGCCTTCTGGATCAGGAAGTCGCGGAAGACCTGGACGCGGGCCACAGACTTCATCTCTTCCGGATAGACCAGATAGCTCTCGAGCTGCGGCATCTCGGTTTCGCGCATGAGCTGCACGAGCGGCGAGCCAGTCTCGATCAGGTAGTCCGGCAGCACGGCGATGCCGGCGCCCGAATCCACCGCGCGCTTCATCGCGGTGATGTTGTTGACCGTCAGATGGATCGGCCGCGGGTTGCGCTGGTCGCGCCCCATCGTGCCGAGCCAGTGCACCGCCGTCAGATAGGAGGGCGAGGTGCCGCCGAAGGACAGGATGCGGTGGTTGTCGAGATCGTCGTAGCTCTTCGGCTCGCCGAAGCGCTTCACATAGGCCGGCGAGGCGTAGACGTGGAAGTGCACCGTGAAGAGCTTGCGCTGGATCAGGTCCGGCTGCTGCGGCTGGCGCAGGCGGATCGCGATGTCGGCCTCGCGCATCGACAGGTCGAGTTCCTCATCGGTCAGGATGAGCTCGACCCTGATGTCGGGGTAGAGATCCAGGAACTCGGCAAGGCGAGGCGTCAGCCAATGGCCGCCCAGGCCGCGCGTGGCGGTGACCTTGAGCTCGCCGGAGGGATGCTCGCGCGTCTCCGAGAGCTGCGAGCGCGTGCGCTCCAGCCGCTGGGTCATCTCGCGGGCCGCCCGCCAGAGCAGTTCGCCCTGTTCGGTGAGGATCAGACCGCGCGTATGCCGGTGGAACAGGGGCGCGCGCAGCTCACGCTCGAGCGCACCGATCTGCCGGCTGACGGCTGATTGACTCAAGCCGAGAACATCGCCAGCTTTCGTAAAGCTGCCTGACTCCGCGACCGTATAAAATATTCTAATGCGGTCCCAATCCACCGCGCTTCCCCCGTTATGCGTTTTATGCATGATGCGGGATAAAGCGCTTGTGCGTCAATGTCTGTGTGGCAGGTAGCACCTATTATTCGCACTGAATCTGGTGACACAACCTATCAGAATTGGTGATAGGTTGCGCCGAACCATTCATTCCGCAGCTTCGCGACGGTCCAATGCGCTGGCCGCCAGCCAGCGTTCCGCATCGAGCGCGGCCATGCAGCCGAGGCCAGCCGCCGTGACCGCCTGACGGTAATGCTCGTCGGTGACATCGCCGGCCGCGAAGACGCCGGGGACATTGGTCCGGGTCGTGCCAGGCTCGACATCGAGGTAGCCCGATTCGCTCATGGCGAGCTGGCCGGCAAAGAGCTCGGTGGCCGGCTTGTGGCCGATGGCGATGAACACGCCGTCCGCCTTCAGTTCGCTCTCGACGCCTGTCTTCATGTTCGTCAGGCGCAGATGCGTGACGTTCGGCGGCTGCGTCCCGCCGCAGATCTCGGCGATGGCGCTGTCCCAGACGACCTCGATCTTCGGATGCTTGAACAGGCGCTCCTGCATCACGCGCTCGGCGCGCAGGCTGTCACGGCGATGCACCAGCGTGACCTTGCTGGCGAGATTGGCGAGGTAGAGCGCTTCCTCTACCGCCGTGTTGCCGCCGCCTACGACCACGACTTCCTTGTTGCGGAAGAAGAAGCCGTCGCAGGTCGCGCAGGCCGAGACGCCGAAGCCCTGGAAGGCCTGCTCGGAGGGCAGGCCTAGCCATTTCGCCTGGGCGCCGGTGGCGACGATCAGCGCATCGCAGGAATAGGTCTCGCCGCCATCGCCCCAGAGCCGGAAGGGGCGCTGCGAGAGATCGACGCGGGCGATATGGTCGGTGACCATCTTCGTCCCCATGTGCTCGGCCTGGGCGCGCATCTGCTCCATCAGCCAGGGGCCCTGGATGACGTCGGCAAAGCCGGGATAGTTCTCGACATCGGTGGTGATCATCAGCTGGCCGCCTGCCTGCAGGCCGGAGATCAGCACCGGCTCCATCATGGCGCGGGCGGCGTAGATGGCGGCGGTGTAGCCGGCCGGGCCGGAGCCGACGATCATGACGCGGGCGTGGGTATGGGCCATCGTCTCAATTCCTCTCCTGCGGTCGTGGTCCGCAGCTTCGTTCCGTCAGATACGGCGGCGCGGCGCCGAAACAAGAGCCTCCGGGCTCAACCGTCCGTCAGGCCGAAATCGGCCCGGTGGCGCTGCCAGCCCTGCCATATCGCATCGGCTATGATCGGCGTGGAGTCTATCGGCTCGTAGCGTTCGCCTTCAAGGCGTCCACAGAAGCGATGCACAACCCCCTCATGTTCCAGCCCAGCGATCAGGGCGGCGATCTTGTCGTGGCCGCCCTGTGGCTCGAACACAAGGACGGGGGAGCCGGTCGCGGCGGCCTCTCCGATCATGTTGGTCGAGTCGGCGGTGGCGACGATGGCGTCGGCGTTGGCGAGGAGGGCGGGATAGGGGTTTTCGCCGGAGCCGTCCCACCACCAGCCGCCATGGCGGGCGAAGACGGCGGCGACGGCGGCGGCGAGGGCTGGCGAGGTGCGCCGGGAGGGGGAACCCATCAGGGCCGCCCCCGATCGGGCCAATTCATCGAGCTGCCCGGCGAAGCGCTCGATGTCTGCCGCCGTGAAGCGATGGTGCCGGCTGTCGCCGCCGACGAGCACCGCGACTCGCGGAGCTGACAAGCCAGCGATGGTCGCGGGTGGCACGGCGCGCGCGGCTGCGAGCTTCTGCGGCGTCAGGCGATGGGGGGAGGTGGTGGTGACCAGCACGTTGTCGCCGCGCAGTTGGTCGTGCCCGGCGACCCAGATCAGGTCGGCCGCGCCGGTTCCGGTGCGCGGGTCCTTCAGGAAGACGGTGTAGATCGCGCCGTTCGAGGCCTTCTTCAGCGCGCGCAGATAGGCCACGGCGCGCCGGCCGGAGGCGATGGCGATGTCGGGGAAGGGCGAGCGGAGCGGGCTTCCCGGCCGATCCGGCGCCTCGCGCGGGTCGATGGGCCCGCGCGGCATCAGCCAGGCGAAGGGCTTGCGGGGCTTCACGCGCCGGATCTCCGGCGAAACGCCCAGCCGCTCGGCGACACCAAGGCATTGAAGCTCGTCGCCAGCCTTGCCGTCGGTCAGGACCCAGACGGTCGGCTTCGGATTCTCGTGCATGGCTGTCTGCGTCTGCGGCATGCGCCTTGTATCGCCCGTCGCCGCCGTCTACACCAGCGCGGCTTTACTTTGAGGATATTTTGCCTCCGGGGATCTTCGTGCGTCCGAAACTCGACGATATCGACCTGCGCATCCTGCGGGAACTCCAGGCCGATGGGCGCATGACCAATGTCGAGCTGGCGAGCCGCGTCGGCATCTCGCCGCCGCCCTGCCTGAGGCGCGTGCGCGCGCTGGAGGAAGCCGGGCTGATCCGCGGCTACCATGCCGATCTAGACGAGCGGAAGCTGGGCTTCGAGGTCGTCTGCTTTGCCTTCGTGCATCTGGCGAGCCAGGCCGAGGCCGATCTCGCCGCCTTCCAGAGCCGTATCCGCGACTGGTCCACGGTGCGCGAGTGCTGGACGCTCTCCGGCGACATCGACTTCGTGCTGAAATGCGTGGCGCCGGATCTGAAGGCGTTCCAGGATTTCGTCGGCGAACTCACGGCCTTGCCGAATGTCCGCAACGTGCGCACCGCGCTCGCGCTCGACCGGGTCAAGGACGAGCCGATCGTACCGTTCGGCTGAGGCTTCAGCCGACGTAGCGCTTGATCCAGTAGGCGTTGTTGCGCGCGAGCGCCCGCAGCCGGCGCTGGTCGACATCCGGCAGATACCAGGCGCCGGCGCCGCCCGAGAGTTCGGTCGACAGGATCGGATAGCTCGCGAGCTCGCGGCCGCTGCGATCATAGAGCGTCGCGATGCTCTCGAGATAGTCGTTGCTGGCGCCGCCATCGCTGGGCTTGCCGCCACCGCCGCCACCGGCATAGCTCGCCAGCCAGACGCTGCTGATGTTGACGACGAGGCGCGTGCCGGCTCCGCGCTGGAGCGAGGGGCCGAGCAGGTCGACGAGCGTGCGTTCGAGCTCGCTTCTGACGATCGCAATGTTGGCGCCCCAGGCGTGGGTGACGGTCGGAGCGAATTCGATCTTGATCGAGCCGATCGGCGCGGCCTGAGCGAGAGCGGACGAAACGCCCGGCAACACAGCCAGCGCCGCGGCGCCGAGCGAGGAAGCCAGAAAATGTCGACGCGTGATCATGGCCGGGATCTCCAGATGCTCGTCGCTTCAATGTAGGAGCGAAGCAGCGATAGTCCATGGCTGCCGGCCCGCGCGCCATCATCTGCCGATCATGGTTGCCAAGCGGTATCGACGGCGGCCGCATATGGGCTGCCGCCGCAGCCTGTTCTATTGAGCGGTATCGAAGGGGGATTGCATGGAACGCTGGCTGACGGAATTCATAAAGCTCTGGGTCGTGATCGACCCGATCGGCACGCTGCCGGTTTTCCTGGCCGTGACCGCCGGCCTGAGCGCCGCCGCGGCGCGCCGGATCGCGCTGCACGGCACGCTGGTCGCGTTCCTGGTGCTGCTGTTCTTCGTGCTGCTCGGCCAGGTCCTGCTGACCGCGATGGATATCGAGCTGAGCTCGTTCCAGATCGCCGGCAACATCGTACTGTTCCTGTTCGCGCTGACGATGATCTTCGGCGAATCGAAGCTGGAGGAAGATCAGAAGCTGCTGCGCTCCGCCGATCTGGAGAAGGCGGTCTATCCGTTGGCGATTCCGAGCATCGCCAGTCCCGGCGCGATGCTGACTGTCATGACGGTCACGGACAATTCCAAGATCAGCCTCGCAGAGCAGGCCGAGACCGTGGTGCAGATCGTCATCATCCTCGCGATGCTGCTCGTGCTGCTGTTCTGCGCGTCGCGCATCATCGCGATCATCGGCAATGCGGGGGCGAGCGTCATCAGCCGGGTGATGGGCCTCATCCTGGCGAGCGTCGCCGTGGACGGCATCATTAAGGCGATAAAGGTGGTACTGGCGGGCTAGGGAGGAGGCGTCATACCCGGGCCAAGGCCCGAGTATGACGCTCTGCGTCAGCGGAAGGCGATGCTGACGACCTCGTAGGACTTGCCGCCGCCGGGCGTGTTGACCTGCACGGAATCGCCGACCTTCTTGCCGATCAGCGCGCGCGCGATCGGCGAGCCGATCGAAACCTTGCCGGACTTCACGTCCGATTCCGGCTCGCCGACGATCTGGTAGCTCTTCTCTTCCTCGGTATCGTCGTCGATCAGCTTGACGGTGGCGCCGAACTTGATCGTGTCGCCGCCGAGCTTGGTCACGTCGATCACGTCGGCGCGGCCGATCAGCGATTCGAGTTCCTGGACGCGGCCCTCGTTCAGCGACTGCGCTTCCTTCGCCGCATGATACTCGGCGTTCTCGGAGAGGTCGCCGAGGGCGCGTGCCTCGGAGATGGCGGTGATGATGCGCTGACGCTCGACCTGCTGGCGGTGCTTCAACTCCGCTTCCAAAGCGGCGAAGCCGCCCACGGTCATTGGAACCTTTTCCATTCTTTCCGTCCCATAAGCTCCGAAAGCGCGGCTCGCCAGCGGCAAATCGGCTGCCGGCGTCCCCGCGCTTCCGCTTCGTCTCTCTACTCCGCCGCGTACGGCCTCAGGCCGCGCGTTCGAAATATGACTGCAACGATCGTACTTCGAGATCGCCGCTGCAATAGGCCTTTATGCCCTCCGCCGCGGCGATCGCTCCGGCCAAGGTGGTATAATAGGGAACCTTGTGCAAGAGGGCCGTCCGCCGCAACGAACGGGAATCCGCAAGTGCCTGCGGGCCTTCGGTGGTGTTGAAGATCAGCTGGATCTCGCCGTTCTTGATCGCGTCGACGACATGCGGCCGGCCTTCCAGAACCTTATTGATCCGGGCCGCGTCGATGCCCTGTTCCTGCAGCAGGCGCAGCGTGCCGCCGGTGGCGAGGATGCGGAAGCCGAGATCGGCCAGGATGCGCACCGATGCAACGATGCGCGGCTTGTCGTCGTCGCGCACGGAGACGAAGACGGTGCCCTTGACCGGCACCTTGGAGCCGGCTCCGAGCTGGCTCTTGGCGAAGGCGGTGTCGAAGGAGCGGTCGAGGCCGATGACCTCCCCCGTCGAGCGCATCTCCGGGCCGAGCAGCACGTCGACGCCGGGGAAGCGCGCGAAGGGGAAGACGGCTTCCTTGACGCCGACATGGTCGAGCTTCGACGGCTTCAGGCCGAAGCCCGCCAGCGCCTCGCCGGCCATGATGCGGGCGGCGATCTTGGCGATCGGCTGGCCGATGACCTTGGCGACGAAGGGCACGGTGCGCGAGGCGCGCGGATTGACCTCGAGCACGTAGATGTCGCCGTCCTTGATGGCGTACTGGACGTTCATCAGCCCGCCGACATCGAGCGCGAGCGCCATCGCCTTGGTCTGGCGCTCCAGCTCGGCGAGGGTCTCGGGGCTGAGCGAGCGCGGCGGCAGCGAGCAGGCCGAATCGCCGGAATGGATGCCGGCTTCCTCGATATGCTCCATGATGCCGGCGACGAAGACGTCCTTGCCGTCGCAGAGGCAGTCGACATCGACCTCGATCGCATCCGACAGGTAGCGGTCGAACAGCAGCGGGTTCTTGCCGAGCACCGTGTTGATCTGGCCGGTCTTGTCGTTCGGGTACTTGGCCTTGACCTCGGAGGGGATCAGCGAGGGCAGGGTGCCGAGCAGGTAGTCCTCGAACATCACCTCGTCACGGATGATCGCCATGGCGCGGCCGCCGAGCACGTAGGAGGGGCGGACGACGAAGGGCAGGCCAAGCTCGCCGGCGATGATGCGGGACTGCTCGACCGAGTAGGCGATGCCGTTCTTCGGCTGCTTCAGGTGCAGCTTGTCGAGCAGGCGCTTGAAGCGGTCGCGGTCCTCGGCGAGGTCGATCATATCAGGCGAGGTGCCGAGGATCGGGATGCCCGCCTCTTCCAGCGCATTGGCGAGCTTCAGCGGCGTCTGGCCGCCGAACTGGACGATGACGCCGAGCAGCGTGCCGTTCCGCCTCTCGGTATCGAGGATCTCGAGCACGTCCTCCGCCGTCAGCGGCTCGAAATAGAGCCGGTCGGAGGTGTCGTAGTCGGTCGAGACCGTCTCCGGGTTGCAGTTGACCATGATGGTCTCGTAGCCGGCGTCGCGCAGCGCGTAGCAGGCATGGCAGCAGCAATAGTCGAACTCGATGCCCTGGCCGATGCGGTTCGGCCCGCCGCCGAGGATAACGACCTTCTTGCGGTCGGAGGGGTTGGCCTCGTCCGCGACCTTGCCGGCGAAGGGCATGGCATAGCTCGAATACATATAGGCGGTCGGCGAGGCGAACTCGGCCGCGCAGGTGTCGATGCGCTTGTAGACCGGGCGCACCTCCAGCGCGTGGCGCAGCGCCCGCACCTCCGTCTCGTTCTTGCCCGAGACTGCGGCGAGACGCTTGTCGGAGAAGCCCATCGCCTTGATCTGGCGGAAGGCGCCCGGCGTCTGTGGCAGGCCGAACTTGCGGATCTTCTCCTCGGTCTCGACGATGCCGCGCATCTGGGCGAGGAACCAGGGATCGATCTTGCAGCTCTCGTGGATTTCCTCGTCGCTGAAGCCGAAGCGCATGGCCTGGGCGACGTGGAGGATGCGGTCCGGCGTCGGCGTCGAGATCGCCGCCTTGACCGCGTTGCGGTCGTCGCCATGGCCGAAGCCGTCGATCTCGATCTCGTCGAGCCCGTCGAGGCCGGTTTCCAGCGAGCGCAGGGCCTTCTGCAGGCTTTCCTGGAAGGTGCGGCCGATGGCCATGGCCTCGCCCACCGACTTCATCGCCGTGGTCAGCGTCGGCTCGGAGCCCGGGAACTTCTCGAAGGCGAAGCGCGGGATCTTGGTGACGACGTAGTCGATGGTCGGCTCGAAGGAGGCCGGCGTCGCGCCGCCGGTGATGTCGTTCTCGATCTCGTCGAGCGTGTAGCCGACGGCGAGGCGCGCCGCGACCTTGGCGATCGGGAAGCCGGTCGCCTTGGAGGCCAGCGCCGAGGAGCGCGAGACGCGCGGGTTCATCTCGATGACAATCATGCGGCCGGTGGCAGGATCGATCGCGAACTGCACGTTGCTGCCGCCGGTCTCGACGCCGATCTCGCGCAGCACCGCCAGCGAGGCGTCGCGCATGATCTGGTATTCCTTGTCGGTCAGCGTCAGCGCCGGGGCGACCGTGATCGAATCACCGGTGTGGACGCCCATCGGATCGAAGTTCTCGATCGAGCAGACGATGATGCAGTTGTCCTTCTTGTCGCGGACAACCTCCATCTCGTACTCCTTCCAGCCGAGCACGCTCTCCTCGATGAGGACTTCGCTGGTCGGGGAGGCGTCGATGCCGCGCTCGACGATGTCGATGAACTCGCCCTTGTTGTAGGCGATGCCGCCGCCGGTGCCGCCCATGGTGAAGGAGGGGCGGATGATGGCGGGCAGGCCGATATCCTCGAGCGCGTCGAGCGCCTGGCCGAGCGTCTTGATGTGGTGCGAGCGCGGCGTGTCGAGGCCGATCTTGGTCATCGCCTCGCGGAAGAGTTCGCGGTCCTCGGCCTTGTCGATGGCCTCGGCCGTGGCGCCGATCATCTCGACGTTGAACTTCTCCAGCACGCCCATCTTCTTGAGCGAGAGCGCGCAGTTCAGCGCGGTCTGGCCGCCCATGGTCGGCAGCAGCGCGTCCGGGCGCTCTTTCTCGATGATCTTGGCGACGATCTCCGGCGTGATCGGCTCGACATAGGTCGCGTCGGCCAGATCCGGATCGGTCATGATCGTCGCCGGATTCGAGTTGACCAGGACGATGCGGTAGCCCTCGGCCTTCAGCGTCTTGCAGGCCTGGGTGCCGGAATAGTCGAACTCGCAGGCCTGTCCGATGATGATGGGGCCGGCGCCGATGATCAGGATGGACTTGATGTCTGTGCGCTTGGGCATGATCTCGACCGGTCTTGCGGGCGCGCGCAAGGCCGGTCCGATCGGGCGAGCGGAGGCCTGGCGAGCGTCTGAATGAATGCTAGGCGCTCGCTATAGACGGGCAAGGCGGCGGAAGGAAGCTAAAACCGCTTCCGCCCCCGATCAACGCACAGGCCGTGGTGCCGGCATGGTGAGATCGATCTCCAGCGGACGCGGCACGCGGCGCTTGCGGCGCATCGCGACGAAGAGCACGGCGAGCGCCGCGACCTCGCAGGCCGCGCCGACGAAGCCGAGCGGCCAGGTCCCGGCATGGCGCATCACCTGCTGGCCCAGCGCCGCGCCGGCCGCGATGCCGAAATACAGGGCGGAGGCGTTGAGCGAGAGCGCGACCACGGCCGCGTCCGGCGCCATCGCGGCGAGCCGCGACATCTGCGAGGGGTGCCCGGCCCAACCGGCCGCGCTCCACACCAGCAGCACGAAGGGAATCGGGTAGATCGCGAGCGCCGGCGGCAGGCCGACCGCGATCAGCGAGGCCGTCAGCAGCGCCAGCGCCAGCACGCTCAGCACGACGGTGAGCGTGCGCTCGGGACCGAAGCGGTCGCTGGCGATGCCGCCGAGCTGGTTGCCGATGGCCGAGCCGATGCCTGAGACGACGAGGGTCACCGCGAGCCAGGGCCCGGCGATGCCGGCATGGTTGGTCAGGAAGGGCGCGATGTAGGTGTAGAGGACGAAGGCGCCTGTGGTCCAAAGCATCGTCGTGGCCAGCGCCAGCAGCACGTCGCTGCGCCCCGCGACCTGGAGGCGCTCGCGCAGCGTGTTGGTCCCGCGCGGCAGGCCCTTGGGCAGCTTGACGAGAAGGCCCGCCAACGAGAGCACGCTGAACAGCGCCACGATCAGGAAGGCGAGGTGCCAGCCGCCAAAGCCGACGACCGCGGTGCCGATGGGTATGCCGAGAATCAGCGAGACGGTCATGCCGCCGGTGACGAGCGCGATGGCCCGGCCGCGCCGTTCCGGCGCGGAGACCGCGACCGCGACGGCGTTGGCAGCCGGCATGAACACGCCGGCAGCGAGCGCCATCACGATCCGCGCGCCCATCACCACCCAGAAATCGCTGGCAAAGGCAGCGCCGAGATTGGCGAGGCCGAACACCGTCATCGCGCCGACCAGCACCGTCTTGCGGTCGGCGTCGCCGAGCACGGTCGAGAGGATGGGGGAGCCGATCGCATAGGCGAGGGCGAAGATCGAGATGAGCAGGCCGGCGGCATCGACGGAGACGCCGAGGCCGGAGGCGAGATGGGGCAGGATGCCGGTGACGATCAGGCTGCCCGTGCCGATGGCGAAGGCGCCGCCGGCGAGCGAGAGAAGGCGCGTATCCATGGGACTGATCCTTGCGGATGATCGCTGTTTCGAAGGCGAGCTTCAAAATTTCAATGATCGTTGAACTTTAAGATCGCGCATCACTGACCGCAAGGGTAATTTCAACAAATGTTGAATATTGTCAGGAGCGGTGGCATCGCCTATCTCGGAGGACATGAAGCCGGTTTTCCATCCCGATATCGAGGATGTCGCGCCCGCCGACGTGTTCGCGGCGCTGGCCGATCCGATCCGCCTCGGCATCCTCGTGGCGCTCGCCGATGTCAGCGAGGTCGACAAGGCGCGCTGCAGCCACTTCACCGCCTTCGCCTCGCCCTCTCTCCTGTCCTACCATTTCGGGAAGCTGCGCGAGGCTGGCATCACGCGCATGCGGGTGGAGGGCACCTCGCGCTATCTCAGCATCCGGCGCGACGAGCTGAACCAGCGCTTTCCGGGGCTGCTCGACAGCGTTGTGGAGACGGCGCGGCGCGATCCGAACCTGCCGCGCCTCGGGTCCGATTGGCTTTCGGACGGCGGGTAGACGCAAGGTCAGATTTTATCTCGTTGACAGGCCTTTCCACGGGTTTAGCGTTCATGGCTTCCGCGATGGCGTCGAGCCGGATCGCGCGAGAAGCACCGGCCACGCCCTAACCCGAGGAGCATGGCTATGCGTGCAGCCGACCCTCAGAAACTCGATGCCCTGGTAGGACGTCTCGTCGGCGATGTCGGAGCCTCCGTCACCGGCGCTCTGATCGTGCTGGGCGACCAGCTCGGCCTCTATAAGGCGATGGCCGACGGCGAGCCCGTCACCTCCCAGCAACTGGCCACGAAGACGGGCCTCAAGGAGCGCTATCTGCGCGAATGGCTCGCCGGGCAGGCCTCGGCCGGCTATGTCGATTACGACGAGGGCAGCGACAGCTTCAGCCTCTCGCCGGAACAGGCCATGGCCTTCGCGGAGGAAGACAGTCCCGCCTTCTTCGCCGGCGCGTTCGAGATCGTGCAGTCGATGTGGGTCGACGAGCCGAAGGTCGAGGAGGCCTTCCGCAGCGGCGCCGGCCTCGGCTGGCACGAGCACAGCAAATGCCTGTTCCGGGGCACCGAGCGCTTCTTCCGGCCGGGTTACAACGCGAATCTGATCGCCAGCTGGATTCCGGCGCTGGGCGGCATGGAAGCCAAGCTGAAGGATGGCGCGACCGTCGCCGATGTCGGTTGCGGGCACGGCTCCTCGACCATCCTGATGGCGCAGGCCTACCCGCAATCGCGGTTCTATGGCTTCGACTATCACGGACCGTCGATCGAGCGGGCGCGCGAGGCGGCGGACAGGGCCGGCGTGGGCGACCGCATCGTCTTCGAGCGCGCCTCGGCCAAGGACTTCCCGGAGAGGAAGTACGATCTCGTGACCATGTTCGATTGCCTGCATGACATGGGCGATCCGGTCGGCGCCGGAAAGCATGTGCGGGAATCGCTGGCGCGGGACGGCAGCTGGATGATCGTCGAGCCCTTCGCGCACGACCATCTCAAGGACAACCTCAATCCCGTCGGGCGGATCTTCTACGGTGCCTCGACCATGATCTGCACACCGGCTTCGCTCTCGCAGGAGGTGGGGCTGGGGCTGGGGGCGCAGGCCGGGGAGATGCGGCTGCGCAAGGTCGCCATGGATGCCGGCTTCTCGCATTTCCGGCGCGCGACCGAGACGCCGTTCAACATGGTGTTCGAGGTGCGGGCCTGAGCCTGCTGGGGGCTGGCGACGACCAAGACGCAGAGCGAGGGGCGTGCCATCCGCCGGGACGCCCCCGTCTTGCGAGCTGTCCACTGATCGACACCGTGCACGGGTTGAGCTCTTTCGATGATGATGTAATGTTATAGTATTGCATTATTTCGTTTGGACGGAGCCTCCTCGTGACTTCTCTTCGCCTTCAAGCCGTCGGCCTCGGCCTCGCCGGCTGCCTGCTCGCTTCCGCCGTGCAGGCGCATGACCATGCGCCGCTGCGCGGGCGCCTCGTCTTCGCCGATCACGACAAGCCGGTCGTCCGCATCCTCGATCTCGACAGCGGCGAGGTCACGCACAGCTTCGATGTGCCGAAGGCCAATCCGGGTTTTGCAGGCGTATCCGGCGGCCGCTTCGTCGTGGTGAAGACCGGGGACGAGGCG
The DNA here is from genome assembly GCF_026020075.1 of Bosea sp. NBC_00550. Classification (NCBI taxonomy): domain Bacteria; kingdom Pseudomonadati; phylum Pseudomonadota; class Alphaproteobacteria; order Hyphomicrobiales; family Alloboseaceae; genus Allobosea; species Allobosea sp. NBC_00550. Next base: position 2,211,780 of record NZ_CP102772.1, on the reverse strand, counting down.
GGGACACTGCGCATCCTCGATACCGGCTTGATCGCGGAATCGCATGGCGACCATGTCGATCTCGACAAGGCCGAGCCGAAGCTCATCGACTTCATGACGAAGGGCGACCGGCCGGCCCATGTCATCTCCGGGCAGGGACAGCTCGCGCTGTTCTATGACGGCCTGCGCCCTTGGGAGGGCAAGAGCGAGCCACGCGTCGTGATGGTCGGGATCGACAGCCTCGCGAAGTCCGATCCGGCGGTGACGGTCTGGCCGAGCCCCGCCCCGCAGCATGGCATCGCCGTGCCGCTCGGTGCCCGGCAATGGCTGATCTCGGTGCCCAACCCCGCCTATGCCAAGGGCGACGACCGCAGCGCCTCGCCGCGCCCCAACGGCTTCGAGGTCCTGGAGCAGGGCAAGCCCTCACAGAAGGACGGCGGTTGGAAGCGGATCGCGGGCTTCAACGATCCGGCGCGGGCCGATGCCTCCTGCAAGCTCTATCACGGCTATGCGCCGGCACGCGGCGGGCGGCACCTCTTCGGCTGCGCCGAGGGCGACGGCGGCGGGCTGCTGGTGCTCTCGAAAACAGGCAAGGGCACCGCGGCCGCATGGAGCGCGCGCAAGCTGGCCTATCCGGACGAGCGGCGCATCAGCGCGCTCAAATCCCGCGACGGCGGGCGCCATCTCGTCGGCAATTACGGGCTGAAGGCGCCCTATGACGCATTGCTGCGGATCGACCCCGACGCCAAGGCGCTCTCGACGGCGGATGTGCTTGCGATCCCCGGCGGGCAGGCCGCCTGCCAGTTCGAACTCAGCAGCACCGGCAACCGCCTCGCCAACCTGACGCCGGACGGCAAGCTCAGGGTGTACGCGGTCGCGCCGGCCTGGAAGGAGATCGCTTCCTTCGACGCCGTCGCGGCCTTCGATTGCGCCTATGGCGCGAAAACGCCGACGCCTGGCCTCGCCGTGATCGGCGGCAGCGCCTTCGTCAGCGATCCCACCAACGGGCGCATCCGCGAATATCATCTCGACACGTTGAAGCAGGGGCTCGACATGCCGGTCGGCGGCCTGCCGGCCAATCTCGCCGGCAGCGACGCGGGCTGAGCGGGCCAGCCCCCAGCCTTTTGTTTTATCGCGTTGTCTTCACGCGAAGCGGTATCCACTTCGCTCGAAAATGCTCTAGGAAGCGCGGATGCCGTTTCGCCGTTATCCGCGCCAGCTCCGCCAGCTCGTGGCCTATGTCATCGCCGGTGGCCTGACGGCCGTCGCGCATTACAGCGTGCTGATCGGGCTCGTCGAGCTCGGCCGAATCGACCCCGTGCCGGCCACGCTCGCCGGCTTCGTCGTCGGCGCGCTAGTCTCCTACACGCTCAATCGTTGGATGACCTTCGATGCGACGCGCAGCCATGCGCAGGCCGGCTGGCGCTTCGCCGTGATCGCGGCCGGCGGCTTCGTGCTCACCGGCATCCTGATGCATCTGTTCGTGACGCGGGCCGGCTTGCCCTATCTGCCGATGCAGATCGTCACCACGGGCGTGGTCATGGTCTTCTCGTTCCTCGGCCACAAGTTCTTCAGCTTCGCCGATCGGGCGGCGTAAAGGGCCGCCACCCGCCAGCTTCCTCTACCTCGGCGGATCGACCGTCAGCGTGATCTGCCTGCGGCCGATGCGGCCTTCCTTGTCGGTCGCCTCGATCTCGATGACGTGGCTTCCGCTCGGGACGATGACGGAAGGAGCGTCGATCCCGGCCGGGGTGATGAAGGGCTTGATCCGCTCGGTGATGTCCACCGGGGGCTGGCGGCGGTAGAAGACGCGAACGGTGCTGGGGTCGATCGGCACGCCGTTGCTCGGCATGAAGCGCACGGCAAGGCGGAAGGGCTTGCCGTCCACGCCCTTGTCAGGCGTCGGCAGCGTATCGATTCCCGGGCCGCGGGTGAGGTTGCGCGTGCTCGCCGCCGCCTTGGCGGCGGTCGGGAGACCGGCCTCCTCGCGGGTGATGAGCTGGACGGGGTCGGCGGCCTGCGCGGCCGTCAGCGTGGCGGCAACGGCGAGAACGGCAGGCATAATGTGCCGGACGAGCACAGTCATGATCATCGTTCCTATTTCACTCCCAGGATTGCGGCGACGAGGCCGGCGATGGCAGAAATGGCGGTGCCGGCCATCAGGATGGTGGTTTCGATGGTCTTCAACGTTTCCATCGGCACCTTGCCATGCACGGCCAGCAGCCCCTTGCGCAGTTCCGGCAGCGAGACGAGGCCACGCGCGGCAAGCGCAGCCTGCGTCACGCGCAGCAACATCCCCGAGAACATGGAGGCGCCGATGCTCAGCGCGTAGAACGAAGTCTCGCGCCAGGCTGCCGGCCCCTGCGGAAGGAGCGGTATATTGTCGTGCCAACCAAGCAACGCGTTCATTGTCACGACAGAAAAAATCGCGAAGGCGGCCGCGATGCCGATATCGAAGGCGATCAGCCGGGGGCGGATGCCGAAATAGATCAGGCCGGTGAGGAAGGGGATCGCGATCGAAGCGAGGCGCAGCGCCCAGAGCGGCAGATCGAGCCAGAGCACGACCCCGCAATAGGCCAGCAGCAGCAGCACCAGGCCGAAGGGCAGAACCCAGAAGCGCCGCCGCGTGCCATGCGGAACGGTCGGCGCGGCCGCATGCTGGGCCTCGGCAGGCTCGGAGTCCACGGTTTCGGCGACCGGAGCCGGCCGGGCGGCGAGCGCGGCACGGTCTTCCTCGGCCCGCTTCTCGAAGGCCGCAAGCCGCTCCTCGAGCGTATCGAGACGGCGCAGCAGGGGCAGCACGGGGGTGAGGTCCCGTCCGCAGCACCGGCACGACAGCACGCCCCTGTTGAGCGCGGCATCGCAATAGGGACAGACGAAGTGTTCCTGCACGGAGATCTCGCGCCGTTCGGGCAAGCCGCGCTCAAAGCCATATTTATTTCGCCAGATCAAGATGTCCGGCAGATTTCAGCTACGGAACTTTAGTACAACTCCGCGCGGTTACCGGCTCGGACCTGCGCTTTCGTCGGTCACGCGGACTTCGTCGCCTTGAAGGTCATGCGGTGGGGGTTGTGGCCGAAATTGGCGGGTCGCTCGATCGTCGTGAATCCGGCCTCGCGGATCAGCTCGGTGACGGCTTCCGGCGTGTAGGTCGATAGCCCGTATTGCGCGCGCAGCTTGCGGTAATCGGAGAAGGCGGTGCGGACCAGGCCGGCGAGCGCCGCAGTCAGGAAGCCGCCGCGCCAGGCGAAGGCGAGCAGCTGCGAGGCGTCGGTGAGCGGGCTGACATCCGGCGGGATGACATCGGCGATCACCAGCGCGCCGCCCGGCTTGAGCTTGCCGCGCCAGGTTTTGAGCAGTGCCTTCAGCTCGTCGCGGGAGAGATACTGGACCAGCGAATTGGCGACGACGAGATCGAGCGTCGCCTCGGGCAGGGCCTCGACCTCCTCCGGCGAGACCACGGTGATGTTCTCCCTGCGGCCGAACTGGGCGCGCAGTTTCTCCCGGACGTTGGGTGCGGCTTCGCAGAGATAGAGCCTGCCGCAAGCCGAGGCGACGCGGCCGGCATCCAGCGCCTCGCCGCAGCCATGGTCGAGCACGACGCCGTTGGGCGCCGGGATGTGGCCGATCAGGTCGGTTGCGATGGCGCGGTAATGCAGGGCCTTGTGGCGCGGCGAGACGTAGATCGAATGCTCGCCGTTCCAGAAATCGCGCCAGGACATGGGTAGGTTCGATCCTCCGGGCCGAATGCAGCCGTCCTCGATGACTAAACGCAAGCAGGGCGGCTCCGCAACAGGCAGGGGTTTCGGCACCCATCCGTTTCCGCTTAACTCGTGGAGGCGCCACCCGACTCAAGATGGCGTTCAAGGGGGAATCGATGCTTCTGCTGCCGCGGCTGCTCAAACGGTTCATCCGGCAGGGGCGCTTGACCGTCATCACGCCGGATGGGAAGCGTCACATCTTCGGCCCGGGGCCGGCGGAGATGCTGTTCGCCGGCGTGCGCAAGATGGCGCCGGCCGTCACGGTCCGCTTCCATGACGACCGTATCGAGCGCGAACTCTTCCTCAATCCCGAGCTTGCGCTGGCCGAAGGCTACATGGACGGGCGGATCGATTTCGAGGAAGGCACGATCCACGATCTGCTGACGCTGTTCTGGATGCAGCGCAAGGAGATGCGCAAGCACCCGCTGCAGAAGGCTATCCGGCAGGTTCGCTTCAAGATCAGGCGCTGGCAGATGCACAACCCGCTCGGCGTCGCCGGCAAGAAGGTCAAGCATCACTACGACATCCCGACCGATTTCTACCGGCTCTGGCTCGACGAGACGATGACGTACTCCTGCGCGTACTGGCATTCGCCGAACGTGGGGCTCGAACAAGCGCAGAAGGCCAAGCTCCGGCACATCGCCGCCAAGCTGAACATCGAGCCCGGCATGAGCGTGCTCGACATCGGCTCGGGCTGGGGCGAACTCGCGATCTATCTGGCCAAGGCCTGTGGGGCGAAGGTGACCGGCCTCAACGTCTCGCCCGACCAGATGGCCGCCGCGCAGAAGCGCGCCGAGGCGGCCGGCGTCGGCGATGCCGTGACTTTCATCAACAAGGACTATCGCGAGCTGACCGGCAGCTTCGACCGCATCGTCTCGGTCGGGATGATGGAGCATGTCGGCCTCGCGCATTATCTCGAATATTTCGAGAAGATCCGCGATCTGCTGACGCCGGACGGGATCGCGCTCGTCCACTGCATCGGCCGCGCCGGGCCGCCCGGTTTCACCGGCCCCTTCTTCGAAAAGTACATCTTCCCCGGCGGCTATGCGCCGGCGCTGTCGGAGGTGTTCGGGGCGGTGGAACAGACCGGGCTCTGGTCGTCCGATTGCGAGTTCTGGCGGCGGCACTACCACTGGACGCTGGAAGCCTGGCGCGAGCGCTTCATGGCGAGGCGCGAGGAGGTGGTCGCGATGATGGGCGAGCGTTTCGCCCGGATGTGGGAGTTCTACCTCTGCGCCTGCTCGATCTCCTTCGACATCGGCGGTGACATGGTGTTCCAGCTGCTGCTGGGCCCGCATAAGAGCGCCGTCCCGGTCATCCGGGACTACATCGCGGATGAGGAGAAGGCACTCGAGGCGAAGGGGTTTTGAGGCTGCTCTGTCGCGGCGCCCTTTCCACCCGCGAAACGTCATCCCGGACAAGCCGCGAAGCGGCGCCGATCCGGGATCCATCGTCGAGCGCAGAGCCCTCCGATGGATCCCGGGTCTGCGCTGCGCTTGCCCGGGATGACGGCGGTTTTCCGAGCGCCGAGCGGGTTCAGCGCTTCAGATTGACCACCACGACACCCGCCAGCGCCATGACGCCGCCGATCAGTCCGAACAGCGTCGGCACCTCGCCGAGCCAGAGGAAGCCGATCAGCATCGCCATCGGCGGCACGGCGTACTGGAAGTTGGACGCGCGGGCAGCCGGCAGGCGCGAGAGGGTGATGGCCCAGGTGCCGTAGGCAATCAGGCTCGGCACGACGGCGAGATAGACCACCGACCAGAAGGAGACGGCCGGCGCGGCCTGAGCCTGCGAGATGGCGGATGGCAGGAAGGGCAGGAGCACGAAGCCGCCGATCGCCATGTTCCAGGCCGCGACCTGGAGCGGCTTATAGCGGGCGAAGAGCGGCTTCTGCACGACCGTGGTGATGGCGTTGCAGAAGGCGGCGCCAAGGATCAGCAGCACGCTCATCCCGATCTCGACGTCGAGACCCTTGCCGAGCGCGATGACGCCGATGCCGGCGAAGGAGAGCGCCGTGCCGAGCCAGGCGGTCAGGCTGAAGCGCTCGCCCAGGATCATCATGGCGAGGACCGCCGTCATGATCGGATTGGTGTTGATGATGAAGGCGGCGGGGCCGGCCGGCACCACGCGCTGGCCGAAGTTCAGCAACAGCGCATAGCCCGCGATGAAGATCACGCCGCCGATGAGGAAGCGCCAGATATCGGCGCGCTCGGGCAGCTTGGCCCGCGTCGCGATGAGGAAGAGCGCGGCCGGCACGCCGGCGAGCGCGAAGCGCAAAGAGGCCATCTCGGCCGGGCCGAAGCCGGCGAGCCCGGCACGGATCGCCGGGAAGGAGGAGGCCCAGGCCAGGACCGTGAAGGTCACGGTGAAGACCAGCGTCGGGTCGAGACGGGTGCTCGGGGTGGCCAGTGCGGGTGACGTGCAACTTGAGGAGGACATGGCGTCGATCCATCGGTGACGAAAGGTTGCTCTCGATAGACGCCTCGGCGAGCTGATTGACAAACGAACAATTCGCGCATGAGCTGTGAGGATGGATCACAGCTCGACCCTGCCCCCGCTGGACACGCTGCGCGCTTTCGAGGCGGCCGCCCGCACCGGCAGCTTCTCTTCCGCCGCCGAGGCGCTGAACCTGACGCATGGCGCCGTCAGCCGGCAGATCGCAAAGCTCGAGCACTGGCTGGGCCTGCGCGTTTTCCTGCGGCAGGCACGCGGTGTCTCGTTGACGCCGGAGGGGCAGCGCCTGCTCCAGCGCACGCAGGAAGCCTTCGCGCTGATCGCCGACACCTCCGACCGCTGGCGCGAGGTGCGCGGCGCCTCGGTGGTGCGCGTCAGCGCGCCGCCCTCGGTCTGTTCGCTCTGGCTGATGCCGCGCCTCGCGGTGCTGGAGGCGGGGATGCCCTCGTTGCGCATCGTGCTGCAGGTCGAGCACCGCAGGGTCGATTTCGAGGAGGAGGGCGTCGATCTCGGCATCCGTTGCGGGCGGGGCGGGGCGCCGGATCGGCTCTCGCTCAAGCTGTTCGAGGAATGGTGCTTCCCGATCGCCTCGCCGCAGCTTGCGGCGGCCATTGGCGTGGGCGCGCCGGAGCGTCTTTTGGCCCAGCCTCTGATCCATGATTCCGACGCTGCCGGCTGGAAGGCCTGGTTCGCCGCGCAGGGGCTGGACTATCGCCCGCGCCCGCAGGACCGCCGTTTCGAGGATTACAATCTGGTGCTCGATGCCGCCGCCCATGGCCTCGGCATCGCCCTGGCGCGTCCGCCCCTGGCACGCGAGCAACTGGCGGCCGGGCGGATCGTCCGGGCGGATGAGCGCGAGGCGCTGAACCCGGTTTCCTATTGGCTCGACCGGCCGTTCGGGACGTTGAGGCCTTCCGCGGCGGCGCTGGCCGAGCGGATCGCAGGCGAGGCCGGCGCGGCGCCGGCTGACATTGAGGCATTCTTAAGCCGCGAGGCGAGGGCGGCGTGATCCGCGTCATGCTCGGGCTTGACCCGAGCATCTCCGGAAGATGAGGCTCCTGCGCCTGTCATGAGATTCTCGGGTCAAGCCCGAGAATGACGGACTGAATCTATCGCAAGCTATGCCGGGGCGCAGCAAATTCGCCGCGCTGGCTGGCGCGGGCCATCTCGAAGCTGTCTGCGATGCGCCGCGCCCGGACGATGAAGGCCTCCGCGATCTCCGGTTCGCAGACCTCCCGTGCCGTCGCCTCGAACAGGTCGAGCCAGCGGTCGAAATGCCGGCCCTCCAGCGGGAGGATCAGATGCGGGCGCATCGGCCGGCCGTTGTAGCGCCCGGTGCGCAGCATCACGCTGCTCCAGAAATCGGTGATCTTGGCGATATGGTCGTCCCAATCCTCGACGGCCGCCGCGAAGACCGGGCCGATCACGTCGTCCTGCCGCGCCCGCTCGTAGAACGTGCGGACGAGCAGGCCGATCATCGGCTCGCGCAGATCGGGGTGGGCGGCGCCCGGATGGGTGAGGGGGTTGTCGGTCATCGCTGGGACATTCGAGGTTTCCCGTATTGTCGGCGGGGCGGGCGGTGAAGGCTAGGCCGGTACCGCGTCTGCGACCTTGTGAGGCAGGGCCGGTTCAGTCTGGACCATGTCCTGACGGCCATTCTCCAGAAACATCCGCATCTCCTCGGCCAGCGCGAAGAAGCGGTCGCGCACCGCCTTGGCATGCGGATTGGCGCGCTCGATCGCCATGAAGACGTTCGGCGCATCGTGTCGGACCATTTCCGTAGCCTGCATCAGCAGGTCGAAGCTCGCGGTGGTCATGTGTTGCGGCAATGGCTCCATCCGCACCAGGATCTTGGCGATGAGATGGGTCAGGCCCTGCACCATCGCAACCTCGCGGTCATGGGCGTCAGGCGTGGTCGCGATGACCTTCAGCTTGAGGACATGGCGCAGGAAGGCGGCGATGCGTGGCGTGCTGCTGCCTCGAATCGGGCAGAGCGCGATCTTCAGTCCTGCAAGCCCGTTGCGGGCGCTCTGGGGGCCGAAGAGCGGATGCGTGCCGATGATCTCGACATGCCCGGGCAGGCCTTCCGCGAGCACGCGCGCCGGGCCGATCTTGACCGAGCCGACATCGAGCACGATCGCGCCGGCCTTCAGATGGGGCCTAAGCGCCGCGACCGCCTCGGGGGTCGCCGCGACGGGCACGGCGAGGACAACGAGGTCGCAACTGCCGATTTCACTGATCGTCGCCGGCCGCAGGCCCTTGCCGGTCGTATCGGGCGAGGGTGGATGAGCGGGGTCGCAGATGCGGAGCGCGAAATGCGGCTGGAGATGACGAGCCATCAGGCGGCCGAAGGCGCCGAAGCCCATGATGCCGATGGAAGTGATGGTCTTGATCTTGGATTGCATCGCTCTGGTCCGGTGGGGAGCCGCGATGCCGGGTGACTTGCCTGAATTCAACCGCCAGCGCGGCGGTTGAACATGGGAATGCCACCGCCTCTATGAGGACGGGGTGTAATAGCTCTGCTGAAGGGCCATCAGGCTGGTCATGAGCTGCTTAAAGCGCCGAAGGCGAGGCGCTGTCAACCGAGCTTCGGCGAGTAGTCGGTCGGCCTCATGATGCGATCCTCGATCGCACCGACCAGGCTGCCATGCTGCAGCGAGGTCACGCGCTTGATCTCGATCCATTCGGGATCGGCCATGAAGCTCGTCCAGGCCCGCGTCTTCGTCTCGCTGTCGGGCCAGGCGAGGATGTAGGCGAATTCGATGCGCCCGGCGCTCGCCGTCTCCCACATAGCCATGATCCGGAAGCCGTGCCGCGCCATGATAGGTGCGGCATGGTCGCGAAAGCGGGCGTGGAACGCCGCCTTGTTGCGCTCGAAGATCTCGTAGATGCGCAACTGGTGGATCATGCCCGTCTCCGTCGACAGTGGCGGCCCTCAGGCCGCCTTCTTGCCCTTCTCCGCCGCCATCAGATCGATGAAGCGGTTGAAGAGATAGTGGCTGTCCTGCGGACCGGGGGAAGCTTCCGGGTGATGCTGGACGCTGAAGGCCGGGCGGTCGGTCAGCGCGATGCCGCTGTTCGAGCTGTCGAAGAGCGAGACATGGGTCTCGACCGCATTGGCCGGCAGGCTCGCGGGATCGACGGCGAAGCCGTGGTTCATCGAGACGATCTCGACCTTGCCGGTAGTCTTGTCCTGCACCGGGTGGTTGGCGCCATGATGACCCTGCTTCATCTTCATGGTCTGGCCGCCGATGGCGAGCGCCATCATCTGGTGGCCGAGGCAGATGCCGAAGGTCGGGACCTTCCTGTCGAGCAGTTCCTTGATGACCGGCACCGCATATTCGCCGGTCGCGGCCGGGTCGCCCGGGCCGTTGGAAAGGAAGATGCCGTCGGGGTTCAGGGCGAGGATGTCCTCGGCGCTGGCGGTCGAAGGGACGACCGTGACGTCGCAGCCAGCCTTGGCGAGCAGGCGCAGGATGTTGCGCTTCACGCCGTAGTCGATGGCGACGACCTTGTAGTTCGCCGCTTCGCGCTTGCCGTAGCCGGCCGGCCAGACCCAGGGGGTCTCGTCCCAGTCATAGCGCTGGGCGGCGGTGACGAGCGGAACGAGATCGAGCCCGGCCATGGAGGGCAGCCCTGCCGCCTGCTTCTTCAGTCGCTCGATGTCGAACACGCCGTCCGGGCTGTGGGCGAGGATGGCGTTCGGCATGCCGTTGTCGCGGATCAGCGCGGTGAGCGCGCGGGTGTCGACGCCGCAGATGCCGACGATGTTGCGGGCCTTCAGCCAGGCGTCGAAATGCCGGTTGGAGCGCCAGCTCGACGGCTCGGTGATGACGGCGTGGAGCACGCAGCCGCGCACGCCGGAAGAGGCGGCGGCGTTGACGGTCTCGGTGTCTTCGTCGTTCACGCCGACATTGCCGACATGCGGGAAGGTGAAGGTGATGATCTGCCCGGCATAGGACGGGTCGGTCAGGATTTCCTGATAGCCCGTCATCGCCGTGTTGAAGCAGACCTCGCCCGGCGCTTCGCCCACGGCGCCGAGGCCGAAGCCTTCCAGCACCGTGCCGTCGGCTAGCACGAGGAGCGCGGTCGCGCGCGGTTCGGTCCAGCCGCTATCGGCGGGGTTTCCTTCGGAAGCGGTCATGTCTATGTCTCGGTCCAGGCCGCGCCAGCGGCAGAAAGCGGGGGCGGGGCTGTGGCAATCCACTCCGCCGGTCTGGAACGCGAGCCTTAAAGAGCCGGGCGCTGCCCGTCAATCAAGGTTGGTGCAGGCCGCACAAGAGAAAAAGGAACAACGAGATGACGAGCCTGCGCGAGCGCTTCACCGGCGATCTGAAGGAAGCGATGAAGGCCGGCGAGAAGGGCAGGGTCGGCGCGATCCGCCTGATCCAGGCGGCGCTGAAGGATAAGGACATCGAGGCGCGCGGCGCCGGCAAGGGCGAAGCCACGGCCGACGAGATCCTCGGCGTGCTCCAGAAGATGATCAAGCAGCGCCAGGAATCGATCGCGATCTACGACGCCAACGCCCGCCCCGAGCTCGCCGATGGCGAGCGCGCCGAGGTCGCGGTGATCTCTTCCTACCTGCCCAAGCAGATGTCCGACGAGGAGGTGAAGGCTGCGATCGACAACGCCATCGCCGAGAGCGGCGCGACCGCCGTCAAGGACATGGGCAAGGTCATCGGCATCCTGCGTGCGACCCATGCCGGCCAGATGGATTTCGGCAAGGCCAGCCCGATGGTGAAGGCGGCGCTGGGCGGTTGAGCCGGCAGGAGCGGGCGGGCCTCAGGCCCGCTCGATATCCGTTTCGGAGAAGTCGTCGCCCTTGTAGAGCAGGGGCCAGCCGCGTGCCTTCGCCAGCGCATAGGCGGCGCAATCACCCATGTTGAGGCGGGCGGCGTGGCGGCCCTTGCCGTAGCGGCCATAGGCTTCGAAGGCGAGATCGGAGAGGGCTGCGTCGAAGGGGACGATGTCGATGCGTTCCCGCATTACGAAGTCGGAAACGGTCTCCGGCGGCATACCCTTGGCGAAGCTGAGGACCAGCCGTGCTTCAAGGAGGTTGACGCTGGTCATGACTCGTCGCGTTGCCGAGGCCAAGCCGGCAGAAAAGGCTCTGGCCTCGGTTTCCAAGGTGATGATGGCGACAACGGCAGAGGTATCGACAACGATATTCACCACATACCGTTCTCATCATAGCCGATGATGTCGTCCATCTCCTGCTTGGTCATGGAGCGTTGGGCCGGCTTGATGCCATATTTCTTGTAGAATTCTTCCATCCGCGCCCAGGCCTCCGCTATCCGCCGCGTCTTCTCCGCGTCTGATAGCTCGTCCTTGTCGAGCTCGCTCCTGACGGCTTGGCGCACTGCCTCGGTCAGACTGAGGCCACGGCGGCGCGCGAGCAGGCGCACGGCCTCCTCGGTCTCCGGATCCTTGATGTTGAGCGCCATCGCTTTCTTCCTTTTTCGCGATTTTCTTTACCAGATGGGGCGCGCTGTGGATATGGCCGATAAGGCCGGGAAAGGCAGACTTGCCGGTTGGCACAGGGCTGCGAAGGGTCCAGACAGGACGCCATGAAGTTCCCGCCCTCCGTCCTTGAGGAGATCAAGGCGCGGCTGCCTGTCTCGGCGGTCGTGGGCAAACGCGTGCGCCTGCAGAAGGCGGGGCGGGAATGGAAGGGGCTCTCGCCGTTCAACGCCGAGAAGACACCGTCCTTCTTCGTCAACGACCAGAAGGCGTCCTTCTTCGATTTCTCCTCCGGCAAGAACGGCGACATCTTCAAGTTCGTGATGGAGACCGAGGGGCTCTCCTTCCCGGAGGCCGTCGAGAAGCTCGCGGCCGAGGCCGGCGTCATCCTGCCGAAGATCACGCAGGAAGCGCAGGTCCAGGAGGAGAAGCGCAAGGGGCTGCACGAGGTCGTCGAGATCGCGGCGAAGTTCTTCGAGGCCGAGCTGATGGGCGAGCGTGGCGGCGCGGCCCGGCGCTATCTCTCGACGCGCGGGCTCGACGGCGAGGCGCGCACGCGCTTTCGGCTGGGATACGGCCCGGTCGATCGTTTCGCGCTGCGCGACCATCTGGCCGGCAAGGGCGTGCCGGCCGAGCTGATGATGGAGGCGGGGCTCCTGGTGCATGGCGAGGAGATCGCCGTGCCCTATGACCGCTTCCGCGATCGCATCATGTTCCCGATCCACGATTCGCGCGGACGCGTCGTCGCCTTCGGCGGCCGGGCGATGAGCGCGGAGGTGGCGGCCAAATACCTGAACTCGCCGGAGACGCCGCTCTTCCACAAGGGTTCGCTGCTGTTCAACCACCACAATGCCCGCAAGGCCTCGCACGACACTGGGCAGGTCATTGTGGTCGAGGGCTATGTCGACGTCATCGCCATGTCGCTCTCGGGCTTTCCGCAGACGGTGGCGCCGCTCGGCACGGCATTGACCGAGGATCAGCTCGGCCTGCTCTGGCGCATGGCCGACGAGCCGGTGATCTGCCTGGACGGCGACAAGGCGGGCCGCAAGGCCGCGAGCCGCGCGATCGACATCGCATTGCCGATGCTCGAACCGGGCAAGTCGCTCTCCTTCGCCCTGCTGCCGGATGGCCAGGACCCTGACGATCTCGCCCGCTCGGGCGGACGCCAGGCCATCGCCGAGGTGGTCGCGGCGGCGCGGCCGCTCGTCGACATGCTCTGGCAGCGCGAGGTCGAGGCCGGGCCGCTCGATACGCCGGAACGGCGCGCCGCCTTCGAGCGGCGGCTGAAGGAGCCGCTGGGCCAGATCCGCGACGAGACGACCCGCAAGCATTACCGCCGCGAGATGGACGAGCGACTGAGCCAGCTCTTCGCCAGCGCCGCTCCGGCGCGGCCCGAGCGTGGTGGCGGACAGGGCAATTTTCAGCGCGGCAGCCGGGGCGGGCCGATGCGGGGAGGCGCCCGGCAGGTGCCGCCCTGGCTTGCAGGTCCGCTCAAGGCTTCGAGCGCGCTGACCCAGTCACGGATCGTGGCGAAGATGCGGGGAGAGGACCAGCGCGAGGCCTTTATCCTGCTGGCGCTGGCGAGCCACCCCGATCTCATCCTGCGTTGCGCCGACGATATCGCGGAGATGTCGCTCGACGGATCGGCGGCCGAGCGCTTCCGGCAGGCGCTGCTCGATGCGGTGGAGGAGACGCTCGACCGCGAGACGCTTGCGAATCGGTTGACCCAGCCGCGGGTCAAGGAGGCGCGCAACCAGCTGATGGCGGTCACGGGGCCGGCCGAACGGCTTAAACTCGCGCAAGATGCTGATCCAGAATCGGTTTTCGACTCGATTCATCAGGCCATCGTCTTGCATCATCGCGCGCGGACGCTAAATAGCGAGTTGAGAGCAGCCGAGCGCGCATTGGCTGACGACGCGACCGAAGCCAATTTCGCCTGGATCAAGGACGTTAAGGCCCGCCTCGAGACAATCGACGGCACCGAGGCCATGTCCGAAGATTGATAGCCCAGCGAATGGCGGTTGCCCGTTTGATGCGCGCAAGGTGTCGGGTGGTTCACGATTCGTCAACGACGTCTGGTGCCATCTGCGAGCAGTGATTTGGGTGGGTGAGCGCGCCGGGTCTGCGGTCGCGCCGCCCTTTTATGCGTCGGTATATGGCTGCCTCGGCCATGTCCGGCGCACGAATGCGGAGCGCTATTGATGGCGACAAAAGCGAGCGAACGGGAAAAGACCGATCAGGTCGCGCCGGATGCCCCCCCGACTACCGACGGCCCGTTGCTCGATCTTACCGATCAGGCCGTACGGCGGATGATCAAGCTCGCGAAGAAGCGCGGCTATGTCACCTATGATGAACTGAACGAGGTTCTGCCCTCGGAGGAGTTCTCCTCGGAGCAGATCGAGGACGTGCTCGGCCAGCTCAGCGAGCAGGGCATCAACGTCGTCGACAACGAGGACCCGGAAGCGGCCGGCGAGGAGCGCGCCAACCGCAAGGAGGCCGCCGGCAGCGACGACGACGAGGTCGAGGGCGGTGATCTCGTCGAGGCCTCGCGGCAGACGCTGCCGACCGAGACCAAGCGCAACCTCGAGCCGACCGAGCGCACCGACGATCCGGTGCGGATGTATCTGCGCGAGATGGGCTCCGTCGAGCTGCTCTCCCGCGAGGGCGAAATCGCCATCGCCAAGCGCATCGAGGCCGGCCGCGAGGCGATGATCGCCGGGCTCTGCGAGAGCCCGCTGACCTTCCAGGCTATCATCATCTGGCGCGACGAGCTCGTCGACGGCAAGATCCTGCTGCGGGACATCATCGATCTCGAGGCGACCTATGCCGGCCCGGACGGGAAGAACCCCGACGCGATCCCGGGAGAGGAAGGCGCCGAGGAAGCCGAGCAGGCCGAGACCCCGGAGGGCGAGACCCCGCCGGAGATGGACGATGACGACCTCGAGAACAACGTGTCGCTCTCGGCCATGGAGGCCGAGCTCAAGCCGCGCGTGCTCGAGACCTTCAACGCCATCGCCGACGACTACAAGAAGCTGCGCCGCCTGCAGGACCAGGACATCGCCAACCGGCTGGAGAACACCAAGCTCTCGCCGTCGCAGGACCGCAAATACAAGAAGCTCAAGGACGACATCATCACCGCGGTGAAGTCGCTCTCGCTCAACAACAACCGCATCGAGGCGCTGGTCGAGCAGCTCTACGACATCAACAAGCGCCTGATCGGCCACGAGACGCGCCTGCTGCGCCTCGCCGAGAGCTATGGCGTCGGCCGCGAGGACTTCCTCAAGCAGCATGTCGGCGGCGAGCTCGATCCGAAATGGGTGCTTCGCGTCTCCAAGCTGGGTTCGCGCGGCTGGAAGGAATTCGTCGGGTCGGAGCTCGAGCGCATCAAGCAGCTGCGCGAGGAGGTGCACACGCTCGCCTCCGAGACCGGGCTGGAGATCCAGGAATTCCGCAAGATCGTGCTGATGGTCCAGAAGGGCGAGCGCGAGGCAAGGCAGGCGAAGAAGGAAATGATCGAGGCCAATCTGCGCCTCGTGATCTCGATCGCTAAGAAGTACACGAACCGCGGCCTGCAGTTCCTCGACCTGATCCAGGAAGGCAATATCGGCCTGATGAAGGCGGTCGACAAGTTCGAGTACCGCCGCGGCTACAAGTTCTCGACCTATGCGACATGGTGGATCCGGCAGGCGATCACCCGCTCGATCGCCGACCAGGCCCGCACGATCCGCATCCCCGTCCACATGATCGAGACGATCAACAAGATCGTGCGGACCTCGCGCCAGATGCTGCACGAGATCGGCCGCGAGCCGACCCCGGAGGAACTGGCCGAGAAGCTGGCCATGCCGCTGGAGAAGGTGCGCAAGGTCCTGAAGATCGCCAAGGAGCCGATCTCTCTGGAAACGCCGATCGGCGACGAGGAGGATTCGCATCTCGGCGACTTCATCGAGGACAAGAACGCGATCTTGCCGATCGACGCGGCGATCCAGAGCAACCTGCGCGAGACGACGACGCGCGTGCTGGCCTCGCTCACGCCGCGCGAGGAGCGCGTGCTGCGCATGCGCTTCGGCATCGGCATGAACACCGACCACACCCTCGAAGAGGTCGGCCAGCAGTTCAGCGTCACCCGCGAGCGCATCCGCCAGATCGAGGCGAAGGCGCTCAGGAAGCTGAAGCATCCGAGCCGGAGCCGGAAGCTGCGGAGCTTCCTGGACAACTGATCGCGAGAGCCTGCGTCGCCGCAGGCCGCTCGAGAACAAGGCCCGCTTCCATGCTGTGGAGGCGGGCTTTTCTTTTGGCGCGCTCCGAAGCGAACGCCGGATCAGTCCTCCTGTGAACGAAGGATGCCGCCGGGCCCGCGGCTGGTCAGTCTGCCGCCACTCAATGATTGAGCAGGCGGTCGATCATCGACAACGCTGCCTTGCGCTCCCGGAGGTTGCCCGTGCTCCCGTTCACCTATGACGCGCTACAGGAGCGCTTCGCCACGGTCCGCCCCTGGGCGAAGAACGCGATCGGCGACGCCACTAATCGCTGCGCGATCTGTATGGGCTATACGCTCAAGCTGACGCCGTCGCAGGATGACGCGACGATCCAGACCATCATGAATGCGGATCTCAAATCATCCTTCCAGGGAGCGCCGCCACTGGCAGGCGGGCCACGTCCCGGGGTGCTGCCCGGCTCAGGACAGCCCCTCAATGGGCTGAGCCAGCAACTCTTCATCCGGGCTTCGGAACTGCTGCCGCGCGTCCAGCGCGCCCATGGCCAGCCCGATATCGAGGGTGTCTGCAAGGACGTCTCACCCAAGGTGCTCGGTCGGAAGGGCGTGCTCTATCTGGAGAATTGCTACCAGACGACCGGCGACAAGAAATATTCCTTCCTGTTCCTGCAATGGACGAATGGCGACCATTGGGACTTGTTCGATGGCACCAACATCGTCGCGCAGGAGCAGCGGCTGGTCGGCAACAACCATTCCGGCCAGCTCTATTTCTGGCAGGCGCGCTGACGCCGTCCACCTCGAAAGGTGACGGGCTCAGAGCGTCCGCTGTAGCGCCAGCAATTGTTCCCACGCCTTGCCCCCGCCTTCAGCGAAGCGGCGAGGCCTTGATCTTCCCGGCAGGAAAAGGCTTCCTGCGCCTCCCAGCTGTCCGGAGGCACTATGTCCCCAGAGTTCCTGCTGACCTCGCTCATCATCGTGGCTTCGCCCGGAACCGGCGCGCTCTACACCATCGCGGCGGGCCTCACGCGCGGCTCGCGGGCGAGCGTGCTCGCGGCCTTCGCCTGCACGCTCGGGATCGTGCCGCATCTGATCGCGGCGATGATGGGCATCGCGGCGCTGCTCCATGCCAGCGCGCTTGCCTTCGCCATCGTGAAATACGCCGGCGTCGCCTATCTGCTGTTCATGGCCTGGCAGACGCTCAGGGAACATGGCGCGCTCAAGGTCGAGACCAGGGCCGATCCGCGCTCGGCCTGGCGCGTGCTGCGCGACGGGCTGGCGATCAACCTGCTCAATCCCAAGCTCTCGATCTTCTTCGTCGCCTTCCTGCCGCAGTTCATCGCGGCGGGCGAGCCGAGCCCGCTGGCGCGCATGCTGGAGCTCTCCGGGGTGTTCATGGCGATGACCTTCATCGTCTTCGCGCTCTACGGGCTCTTTGCCGCGGCGATGCGCGACCGGGTGATCGGCCGTCCGGCGGTGATGGCGTGGCTGAGGCGCAGCTTCGCCGCCGCTTTCGTGGCGCTGGGCGCCAAGCTCGCGCTGACCGAGCGCTGACGCGGCGATGTCGCGACAAGCGATCCTGACGGTCGATACGCGCGGGCCGGGGCTTAACGAGTTCACCGACCGCGTCGTCGCCTTCCTGCGTGCGAGCGGGGAGGAGAGCGGGCTGCTGACGCTCTTCGTGCGCCATACCTCCTGCTCCCTGCTGATCCAGGAGAATGCCGACCCGGACGTGCAGCGCGACCTCGACGCCTTCTTCCGCCGGCTGGTGCCGCCTGCCGACGATCCGGCGATGGATTATCTCGTCCATCGCGCGGAAGGGCCCGACGACATGCCCGCCCATATCAAGGCGGCGCTGACGCCGGTTTCGCTGTCGATCCCGGTGATGGGCGGCCGCCTCGCGCTCGGCACCTGGCAGGGCATCTACCTGTTCGAACACCGGGCGCGGCCGCATCGGCGCGAGGTGGCGCTCCACCTCTCGGCCTGAGGCGCGCTCAGGCCGGCGGCGCGACGACCAGCGCGACGAGGCGCCGGACCAGGGGCAGCACCAGGATCAACGTCGGGAAGGCGACGAGCCAGGGCAGCGCCCAGGAGGCGGGCCAGGTCTGCAGGAACTCGGCGGTGAGGCCGAGCGCCTTCAACGTCGAGATGCCGGAGACGACGAAGGTCATCATCACCGACAGGACAAACGGCATCACCACGCCGGCGTAGCGGGCGGGGAGGCGGCGGAGGGTAGGACGGGACATGGATCAGGCTTTCGCAAGTGGCAGGCCGTTCGGATGCATCCTGATGCGGCCGTGAGCCGAAGGGATGCGTTGCCTGACGTGAGACGCTTACGAACGGGTTCGAAGCCCGATCGCGGCTCCATAGTCGATCGGGCCGGCGCTGCCAAGCCGCTTTCACGCTGGTCTTGCCGGATACAGGCGGGTTCGACTTGGCAGCGGCCGGCGAGGGGGCTACTGCTCCGCTCCTGAAGATCACCGGCCGGAGGAGAGCGCCGCATGTCCTTCCTGAAATCGCTGTTCGGCGGCCGCAAGCCTGCCGACGACAAGCCGGCAGGTCCCGTCAAGAGCATCGAGCACAACGGCTTCACCATCCATGCCACGCCCTATCAGGAGGCCGGGCAGTACCAGCTCTGCGGCGTGATCGAGAAGGTGGTCGACGGCGAGACGAAGAGCCATCGTTTCATCCGCGCGGACCGCTTCCCGGGTCAGGCCGAGGCAGCCGATTTCACGCTGGTGAAGGGCCAGCAGATCGTCGACATGGAAGGCGAGCGCATCTTCCGCTGAGCGCTTTTGCGCCCCCCGCGACCTTTTTTCCGGGGAACGGTTCCGCGGCCCATCGGTTTCCTGATCACACCCAACGATCAGGAGAACGCCATGACCGATCTGGCCGGAAAGAAGATTCTCATCCTCGCAACGCATGGCTTCGAGCAGTCTGAGCTCGACGTGCCGCATGCCGCCCTGCAGAAGGCCGGCGCCACCGTCGATATCGTCTCGCCCGAGGCGGGCGAGATCAGGGGCTGGCAGAACAAGGATTGGGGCCGGCCGGTCAAGGTCGACCGGACGCTCGACCAGGCGAAGGCCGAGGATTACGACGCGATCGTGCTTCCGGGCGGGCAGATGAACCCCGACACGCTGCGCGGCAACGACAAGGCGCTGGCGCTGATCAAGTCCTTCTTCGAGCAGGGCAAGGTGGTCGCCGCCGTCTGCCACGGCCCGTGGCTGCTGATCGATACCGGCATCGCCAAGGGCCGCAAGATGACGTCCTACAAGACGATCAAGCAGGACCTCATCAACGCCGGGGCGAGCTGGGAGGATAGCGAGGTTGTCACCGACAAGGGCGTCGTTACCTCGCGCAAGCCGGACGACCTGCCGGCCTTCGTCGCCAAGATCATCGAGGAGGTCCGGGAAGGCCGCCACGAGCGCCGCGCTGCCTGACAGCGGCGGCTCGCCGCAATTCCCCGAAAAGCGCATCCGCGGTCCATGAGGGCCGCGGATTTTCCATTTCTGCGGCGTGGACGAGGTCGCAGAGCCGGGCATTGACCGGCGCCGCCTGCCCGAGCGTCCCCGGCCTGCCGGACGATCTCGCCGTTGATCCAGTCGATCTCCGTCGGCCGGCCTGCCGCGAGGTTGCGGCCAGATCCCGCGCCGCTATGGCCGTGCCGCCGGATTTCACCGTGGCGAGGACGAGGTCGCAATCTTTGGCGATCGCCGCATCGGTTCCGAAGACGATCGCCTCCGGCGGCACATGCCAGCTGCGGCCGTCGTAATGCGAGACGGTCAGGCCGTCGCGCCGCAGCACATCGCCGATGGCGGGGCGGCCGATGAAGCGGATATCGCCGCCGGCAGCCAGGAGGCGCCCACCGAGATAGCAGCCGACCAGTCCGGCGCCGTAGATGCAGATCCTCGCCATGTCGCACGCTCCTGCCGCTCCGGTGCCCCGTCAACGCGGAGCATCGTCAAGCGCCGCCCCGGCAGGCCAACCTGCCGCGACCGCGCGGCCGCCCTGCCTCCGGTGCGCTTGTCCGGCCCGCCTCAGGCGCTAAAGCTGCCGGTAGAAGAGTCACCTCCGAACGATTGGCTGCCGAGGAAACATGTCCCAGCCTGCCGACCGCTACCAACCGGATTCTCCTTATGCCTGGCTGCGCCTCGCCGTCGCGCTGGTGGTCGGCACCGTCGCTTGCGTCGGCTCCTGGTCGGTCGTGGTGGTGCTGCCGGCAATGCAGGGCGAGTTCGACACGCTGCGGGCCGGCGCCTCGCTGCCCTATACCTGCGCGATGCTCGGCTTCGGCGTGGGCCAGATCGTCATGGGCCGCGTCGCCGACCGCTACGGCATCTCGGTGCCGATCATCGCCGGCGCGCTGCTGCTCGCCGCCGGCTACACCGCGGCGGGCCTGTCGCATTCGCTCTGGCAGTTCGCGGCGGCGCATGGGCTGCTAATCGGGATGGGCAGCGCGGCGGGCTTCTCGCCGCTGATCTCCGACCTGTCGCACTGGTTCCGCCGGCATCGCGGGCTCGCCGTGGTCTGCGGCGCGTCCGGCAGCTATCTCGCCGGCGTGGTCTGGCCGCAAATCATCACCTGGGGACTAGCCCATCATGGCTGGCGCGCGACCCATTTCGGTATCGCCGTCGCGGCGCTCGTCATCATGCTGCCGCTGGCGCCATTCTTCCGCCGCCAGCCGGCAGCCGCGACGCTCGCGGCGGCCGAGGCGCACAGCGCGGGCGCGCGCGGCGATCTCGGCCTCAGCGCCGGACAGCTCCAGCTGCTGCTTTGCGTCGCCGGCTTCGCCTGCTGCGTCGCGATGGCGATGCCGCAGGTCCATATCGTCGCCTATTGCGGCGACCTCGGCTACGGCGTCGCCCGCGGCGCCGAGATGCTCTCGCTGATGATGCTTCTCGGCATCGTCAGCCGCATCGGCTCGGGCTTCATCGCGGACCGGATCGGCGGCGTGGCGACGCTGGCGCTCGGCTCCCTCATGCAGGGCGTCGCGCTCTTCCTTTATCTCTGGTTCGACGGGCTGCAGTCGCTCTATGTCGTCAGCGCCATCTTCGGGCTGTTCCAGGGCGGCATCGTGCCGATGTACGCCGTCATCATCCGCGAATACCTGCCGGCGAAGCAGGCCGGCGTGCGCATCGGCTTGGTCATGTCGGTGACGGTTCTCGGCATGGCGGTCGGCGGCTATCTGTCCGGCGTCATCTTCGACTATTTCAGCTCGTACCGGATGGCCTTCCTGAACGGGCTCGCCTGGAACCTCGTCAATCTGAGCGTGGTCTGCTGGCTGATGCTGCGGTCGCGGCGGGCCTCGTCGCCGGCTCAGCTCGTCGGCGCGCCGGGACGATAGGTGCCGAAGCACCAGACATGCCCTTCCGGGTCCTTGCAGATGAAGTCGCGGCTGCCATAGGGCTGGTCTGTCGGCTCCATGCAGATCTCGGCGCCGGCCTTGCGTGCGCGCTCGCAGCGCGCATCGATATCGTCGGTCGCGATATAGGGTGAGGCTGTGGTGCCGCCGAGCTCGGCGGGCCGCGAGACGAGCTTGCCGAATTCGTTGCCCTCGGACGAGCCCAGCATGATGTAGCTGCCGCCCATCCGCAGCTCGCCGTGGAGCAGGGTCTTGCCCTCCTCCGAATAATAGGCGGCGTGCTTCTCGAAGCCGAAGGCCTCGATCAGCCAGTCATACATCCGCGGGGCGTCGGCATAGCGCAACGAGATGCAGATCATTGGTTCCGGGCTGGACGGCGCGGGGCTGGGCATGGCGGCGATCCTCGTTGGCGGGGCCTCGGCGATTGTCGCCGGTAACGCCGGGCGAGGCAAAGGGTTCGGGTCACTTGCCTGCCGGCGGCAGCCTCGCCATCATCGCACTGCGGATCTCCCCGCATGCCTTGCAGGATACCCATGACCAAAGCCGACCAGCGCCATGAAGACGAGCCGCGCGGCACGCTGACCGTGCGGACCATCGCCATGCCGGGCGATACCAATGCCAATGGCGACATCTTCGGCGGCTGGGTGATGTCGCGGATGGACCAGGCGGGCGGTATCGCCGGCGTCGACCAGGCGCAGGGGCGCGTGGTCACGGTCGCGGTCGAGGCGATGACCTTCATTCACCCTGTGAAAGTCGGCGACGTGCTCAGCGTCTACACCGAGATCGAGTCGGTCGGGCGGACGTCGATGCGGATCCATGTCGAGGCCTGGGCCAAGCGCTTCCGCACGACCCTGCACGAGAAGGTCACCGACGCGACCTTCACCTTCGTCGCCATCGACGAGGAGGGCCGCCCGCGCCCGGTGCCGAAGCCGGCCGGGGATTGAGGGGCGCCCGAATTCCTAACAGGGCGTGAAGCCGCCCTCGGACAATGTGATTCAAAAGAATCCACTTTTAAGCGTTCTTTAAGCGCGCTTGGACAATGCTGCGCTCCACAGACCGGGAGGGACCCGGCCGGGGGATTCCATGTCCATTCGATGCCGCGTGCGGAACCAGCCGCCTGGCCGTCAGGCCAGGGGAGGGCGGGGATTCCCATTGCTATGACGCGATCGAACCGTCGTGGCCCGGCAGCGGCCTGGTAGACCCCGTTCCCTTGAATTCCTTCTCCAGCGTTGCGGATATCCGGAGTACGACTTCATGACGAAAGCCAAGCCCACGCGTGAGGGCGCGCCGTTGCGGATCGGCATCGCAACCCGGATCTATGCCGCCCTCGGCATGATGACCGCCTTGACCCTCGTCTCCTCCTCGGTCGCGTGGTTCTCCTACGACCGCGTCGACCAGACGCTCGCCAACCTCGTCGGGCAGAAGATGCCTGTCGTGGAGCTCGCGCTCGAGCTCTCGCAGGCGGCCACGCAGTCGACGGCGCTGGCGGCGCGCTTCAGCGAGGTCGAGACGGTGCAGCAGCGCTCGACGCTGACGGGTGAGCTCGACAAGGTCGAGGCCCGCCAGATGGACCTGCTGCGTCGCATCGCCGATCAGGGCAAGGTCGACAAGGCGAAGGCCCAGGCGGCGATCGACATGCTGTCGCGCCAGATCAACGACATCAACGACCTCACCGGCGATCGCCTGCGCAATGCATCGGAGCAGGGCGAGGCGCTCGGCCAGCTCTCGAAGGCGCGCGAAGGCTTCACCGCCCTCGCCGATTTCGAGACGGGCGATGCGCAGTTCAACGTCAAGATGAACATCGCCAGCGCGACGCAGCTCACCGGCAAGGAGGTCGAGGAAGCGCTGGCCAACATCATCGACAAGGACCTCGCCGCGCTGCAGACGGCCCAGGCGCTCCAGCTCCAGGTGAGCGAGCTCGTCGGCCTGCTGCGCGAAATCTCGCAGATCGAAAACCGCGAGAAGCTGGACAACGCCAAGGCGCGCTTCAGCGCCATCCTCGGGCAGGTTCGCGGCTTCCTCTCCGCGGCGCAGAAGCTGCAGCCCAATGCGGCGCGCGGCCAGGCGGTCAACGCCGTGATCGACCTCGGCGAAGGCCAGAGCGGGCTGATCGCGATCCGCGAGCGCGATCTCGCAACCCGCGCCGCGATCGAGACCGGCCTCAAGCAGACCCATGTCGCGGCCGAGGCCGTCCGCAGCCAGGTGAACGAGCTTGTCGGCACCGCACGCGGCGAGGCTGTCTCTTCGGGCGAGGCGACCTCCTCGCTGATCGACCAGAGCAAGCTCTGGCTCGGCGGGATCGGGCTCGGCTCGCTGCTGATCGCGCTGGCCTTGTCGCTGTTCTATGTCCGGCCGATGATCGTGGGTCGCCTCAACCGCCTCTGGTCGGCGACGCGGGCCATCGCCGACGGCGCGCTGGAGACGGCGGTCGACACCAAGGGCAATGACGAGATCTCCGACATCTCGAAGAGTGTGCTGCTCTTCCGGGATAATGCGGTGGCGCTGCGCGCCGCCGAGGTCGCCAAGATCGAGGATCAGGCCCGGGCGCAGGAGCAGCGCCAGCAGATGATGCAGGAGCTGGGCGAGGCCTTCGGCGTGGTCGTGGCTGCCGCCGCCGCCGGCGATTTCAGCCAGCGGGTCTCGGCGCAGTTCGCCGATGCAGAGCTCAATGCGCTTGCCGGTTCGGTCAATACGCTGCTGGAGACGGTGCGCGCCGGTCTGTCGGAGACCTGCGAGGTTCTGGCGGAGCTCTCGGCGGGGCATCTCTCGGCCCGCATCGAGGGGCTGTATCAGGGCGCCTTCGCCGAGCTCAAGGACGGCACGAACGCGCTTGCCGAGGAGTTCGAGAGCACGCTTGCGCGGCTTGCCGAGACCGTCTCGGCGGTGCGCAGCGCGACCAGCGAGATCCTCGACGGCGTGACCGATCTCGCCGAGCGCACCAGCGAGGAGAGCAACGCCGTCTCGATGGCGACGAACCAGCTCGGCGCCTTCGCCGGCACGGTGAAGAAGACTGCGACCGAGGCGGCCCAGGCGACCGGCATGGCGCAGGGCGCGGAGGAACGCGCGCAGCAGGGCGAGAAGGTGGTGGCCTCGGCCCTGCAGGCGATGCAGCGCATCCGCCAGTCGTCGAGCAAGATCTCCGAGGTCATCGCCATGATCGACGAGATCGCCTTCCAGACCAACCTGCTGGCGCTCAATGCCGCGGTCGAGGCGGCTCGCGCCGGCGACGCCGGCAAGGGCTTCGCGGTGGTGGCGACCGAGGTGCGCAGCCTGGCCAAGCGCTCGGCCGATGCGTCCAACGACGTCAAGAAGCTGGTCGAGGCCGCGCATGGCGACGTCAAGGTCGGCGTCGGCCTGGTCGAGGAGACTTCGGCCATGTTCGGCGCGATCGTCTCCTCGGTGAACGAGTTGACGGGGCTGATGAACGGCATCTCGCAGACCGCCCGCAACCAGGCCACCGACGTTTCGGCGATCAACACCGAGATCGACGGCATCGGTACGATGGCGCATCAGAACGCGGCGCTCGTCGAGGAGACCAACGCGGCACTGGCGCTGACCGACGAGCAGACCCGCGCGCTGACCGAGCACATCGCCCGCTTCACCTTCCGCGAGGGGCATGCCGCCGGTCATCAGGGCCGGTCGGACATGGCGACGGCGGCCTGATCCGCTTGAAAGCTCGGACGAACATGAGGCCTCGCGGCGTGCCGCGAGGCCTTTTCCTTTTGGATGTGCCCCTCCCGCCTTGCTTGCCGGCCTCGGGCGATGCTAGGCGAGTGACGGGCCGGTAGCTCAATGGTTAGAGCTCGCTGCTCATAACAGCGCCGGTGCCGGTTCGAGTCCGGCCCGGCCCACCAATATCTTCGGCGAGGTGCTGCAGGCGGCGGGCGCATGAATCGCTATCCGATGTTCAACCCGCAGCTGCTGCTCAGCTTCGTCGCGGTGTGCGAGACCCTGAGCTTCACCCGCGCCGCCGATCGCGTCTCCCTCTCGCAATCCACCGTCAGCCAGCAGGTCAGGCGACTGGAGGATCTGCTCGGCAAGCCGTTGCTGGAGCGATCCTCGCATCAGGTGGAATTGACTGAGGAGGGCGGCAGGCTGCTGAGCTACGCGCGGCGCATCATCGCGCTGAACGAGGAGGCGCATGACGCGCTGACCGGCATCTGGCGCGACGGCGTTCTGCGGCTGGGCATGCCCGAGGACTTCACGGTGCCCACCGTCGACCTGCTCGCCGCGTTCAGCCGCGAGCAGCCGCATCTGCGGCTCGATGTCACCAGCGGCCTCAGCGCCGACCTGCGCAGCGCCTATGACCGCGAGGAGCTGGACCTGATCCTGGTCAAGCAGCGCCGGCGCCAGCCGCCCCGTGCCGCCCGGCAGGAGCCCTTGCTGTGGCTGGACAGCCTGGCTCACCCCGCCATCGAACGCGCGCCGGTATCGCTCGTCGTCTTCCCGCTCAACGGGCTCTACCGCGACGAGCTTTGCCAGGCGCTCGACGGCCTCGGTATCCGCTGGCGCGTGGGTTACAGCAGCGCCAGCCTCGCGGCGCTGGCCGCCGCATCCGCTGCCGGGCTGGGCGTGACCTTGCTGCCCGCGAGCTGCCGCCTGCCCGGCCACCGAACGCTGGGAACGGCGGAAGGCTTGCCGGAGATCACGGATTTCGAGCTGGCGCTCTATTATCGCGACAACGCGCCCGCCGCCGCCATCGTGCTGGCGGAGCGGCTGGCCGGATTCTGCCGGCTGGATTGGTGAGCGAGATGCTGCCGGCACGCAGTATTGCCGTTTCGAATAGCCAGGATTGGCAAATATCGCTGCCAAGCCGAGCTGCCCAAGCGTAATTCAGGGGCGGAAACGCAACCAGCGAGGCAACGGACAAAGCCATGGAAACCGGGCATCACCACAGCCGACGGGCCTTTCTCAGCCAGACCGGAAAACTCACCACCGCCTATGCCGTCGCCGGACTGGCGAGCGGCGCCGCCCAGGCCGCGCCGGCTGCGGCCACCCCGGCACGGCCGGTGTCCGAAGCCGGTGTCGGCTCACTGACGGACCAGCACTACTGCCTCACCGATGTGCGGCTCGAGGAAGGCTTCGAGCGCGACGGCGAGGTCGTCATCGGCACGCGCACGGCGCTCTACACGCTGGAGATCAAGGCCGGAAAGATCGCCGCGCTGCATCCGGCCGGAGCGACCCTGCCTGTCGGCGTGCCCCGCTACCAGGCCCATGGCCAGCTCGCCCTGCCGGCGATGCGCGACATGCACATCCATCTCGACAAGACCTTCTACAGTGGCCCATGGCAGGCGCCGCTGCCGCGGCAGGGCAAGACGATCCTCGACATGATCGCCCGCGAGGAGAAGCTGATTCCGCAATTGCTGCCGACCTCGCAGCAGCGTGCCGAGGCGCTGATCGCCCTGCTGCACTCCAAGGGCACCACGGTGGCCCGCAGCCATTGCAACATCGATCCGGTCAGCGGCCTCAAAAGCCTTGAGCATCTCCAGCGCGCGCTGGAGAACCATCGCGACGACTTCGAATGCGAGATCGTCGCCTTCCCGCAGCACGGGCTGCTGCTCTCGAAGGTCGACGGCCTGATGCGGGAGGCGATGAAGATGGGCGTCGCCTATGTCGGCGGGCTCGACCCGACCAATGTCGACGGCGCGATGGAGAAGTCGCTCGACGCCATGTTCCAGATCGCCCTCGACACCGGCAAGGGCGTCGATATCCACCTGCACGAGACCAATCCGGCCGGCGTCGCGGCGGTCAACTACATGATCGACACCGTGGAGAAGAGCCCGGCCCTGCGCGGCAAGGTGACGATCAGCCACGCCTTCGCTCTGACCACGCTGCCTGCCGGCGCGCTGGCGGAGACCATCGGGCGCATGGCGGCGCAGCAGATGACCATCGCCTCGACCGTGCCGCTGGGAAGCCTGACGATGCCGCTGCCGCAGCTGAGCGAGAAGGGCGTCTTCGTGATGACTGGCACCGACAGCGTCGTCGATCACTGGTCGCCCTTCGGCAAGGGCGACATGCTGGAGAAGGCGAACCTCTACGCGCAGATCTACCGGGGCAGCGACGAGTTCCGGTTGTCGCGCGCCATGGCCATAGCGACCGGCGGCGTACTGCCGCTCGACGACAGCGGCAAGCGGGCCTGGCCCAAGGCCGGCGACGATGCCGCCTTCACGCTGGTCCCGGCCAGCTGCTCGGCCGAGGCCGTCGCGCGCATTCCGGAGCGCAGCGCCACCTTCCATCGCGGCCGCATGGTCTACGGCAGCGTCGGGGTCGCCTGATCCCGAGCATCCTGAGGATGACCTTGTGCCTGCGCGCAGCCGACCGGCCGCGCGCAGGCGCTTTTCTTGCTGCTTGAAACGGGTCTGTCCGC
The DNA here is from genome assembly GCF_026020075.1 of Bosea sp. NBC_00550. Classification (NCBI taxonomy): domain Bacteria; kingdom Pseudomonadati; phylum Pseudomonadota; class Alphaproteobacteria; order Hyphomicrobiales; family Alloboseaceae; genus Allobosea; species Allobosea sp. NBC_00550. The sequence continues at coordinate 2,184,184 of NZ_CP102772.1, read as the reverse complement.
TGCGGTTCAGATCGCGAGCTTGCCGGCCTTGGCAGCGGCGTAGCGCTCGTTGACCTTCGCCCAGTTCACCACGTTCCACCAACCCTTGAGGTAGTCGGCCCGGCGGTTCTGGTACTTCAAGTAATAGGCATGCTCCCAGACGTCGTTGCCGAAGAGCACCATCTGCTTCTCCATGATCGGGCTGTCCTGGTTCGGCTTGGCGAGCAGCGCGAGCTTGCCGTCCTTGTCGACCGTGACGAAGACCCAGCCCGAGCCGAAGACGCGCAGGCCCGCCGCCTCGAAATCGGCCTTGAACTTGTCGAACCCGCCGAGGTCCTTGGTGATCGCTGCGGCGACGTCGCCCGTCGGTGCGCCGCCGGCGCCCGGGCCCATCACCTCCCAGAACATGGTGTGGTTGGCATGGCCGCCGCCATTGTTGCGCACGAGCGTGCGCAGGTTCTCGGGCAGCTGGTTGAGATCGGCGAGCAGTTCCCCGACCGAGGCCTTGGCGATGACGCCATTGTCCTTGGCCGCATTGTTGAGCGCGGCGACATAGGCCGCATGGTGGCGGTTGTAGTGGATGTCCATGGTCGCCGCGTCGATATGCGGTTCGAGCGCATTGGCCTCGTAAGCACGTTTCGGCAGCGAGAAGGGGCCGGTCGGCGCGGCCGGCGCAGCGGCCTGCGCCCAGACCTTCGGCGCGGCGGCTGCGGTCAGGGCCGATATGCCGAAGCCGAGAACGGCACGGCGCGAGAAGACCGAAAACTCTGTCATGACGTTCTCCAGTGTGAAGCTTCGTGGCTGGCATCGCCGGCGACCGCCGGCGGTGATGATCGTTGGGTCTACGTTCGAAGGTCGAGAGGGTTCCGACACGGTGCCGCCTCCCGGATCGACGGCAGTCCACCGGGCCGCCGACGGGCCGCCATGTGACGGGCCTGCCGGTTGCCAGACTGCTTTTAACGTCCGGAATGCCTTCTTAACCAGCGGTTTACCGCGTTTTACTACGGTCTGGAAGGAATTCCGTCGGTTCAGGGAACGCCTCGCATGCACGCACTGGCTCTCAAGGCCGATCTGCCGATCCTCGACGCCCCGTTCGCCGAGGTCGCGCCATCTCTCGACGCGCCGGCGCGCGCGGTTGTGGAGACGGGCGCGGAGCGTGCCGTGCGCGAGATCGCCGACCGCTTCGGCAAGCTCAGCGCCGAAATCACCGATGTTTCTGGCCGAATCGGGGACGTGACCCAGCAGTTCGAGACCCAGACCACCGGGCTCAGGCGAGTCGTCGGCGCCGTCGAGCAGGTCTCGCGCGCCAACCATGCGATTCGGCAGGCGGCGGAGGGCGCGCAGGCCGCGGCTTCCGGAGTGCGCAGCGGCCTCGAGCGGGTGACCGGCTCGGTCAAGCTCGGCCTCAACGCGGCACAGACCGATATCGAGACGCTGTCGCAGGAGGCGCAGTCGATGTCGCAGGCGCTGGCGCAGGCGGTCAGCGATGCCCACAAGGCTCGCGCCTCCAGCGATGCGATCCAATCCATCACCCGCGAAATCCAGCTCCTCTCGATCAATGCCGGCGTCGAGGCCGCCCGCAGCGGCGAGGCTGGCAAGGGCTTCGCGGTGATCGCCGCCGCGGTGAAGGCGCTGGCCGAGCAGACCCGCGAGGCGACGGCGGCGAGCGCCGCCCAGCTCGACCTGCTGGTCAAGGCCGTCAACGCGCTCTCGCGCCGCAGCCAGGAGAACGCGCAGACCGCGCAGCGCGCCCGCGAGGGCAGCCGGACGATCTCGCAGCAGATGAGCGAGTTCGACAGCTTCGGCCGTTCGGTCGTCGAGCTGATCGGCGAGATCGAGGCGGTATCGCGGCCGACGCGGGAGAATGCCGAGGCCTGCGCCAAGGCGGGGCATGACCTCGCCGGGCTGGTGGCCGGGGTCGATGCCTCGACCGATATCCTGGAGCAGGCGGTGCAGCGCACCGAGGCGCTGGTCGCGATCAGCGAGGGCATTCTCGGATCGATCGCCGCCTCGGGCGTCAGGACCGCGCAGTCGGAGCTGATCGCGACGGTGATGGAGACGGCCGGCACGATCGGCGAGATGTTCGAGGCGGCGCTGACGCGCGGCGAGGTGACGCTGGCCGACCTGTTCGACGAGGCCTATCGGCCGATACAGGGCTCCGATCCGGTCCAGCATATGACGCGCTTCGTCGCGCTGACCGACCGTCTCTTGCCGCCGTTGCAGGAAAAGCTGCTGACCTTGAACGGGCGTATCGTGTTCTGCGCGGCGGTGGACCGGAACGGCTTCCTGCCGACGCATAACCGCAAATATTCGCAGGCTCAGGGCGGCGATCCCGTGTGGAACAACGCCAATTGCCGCAACCGGCGCATCTTCGACGACCGGACGGGGCTTGCCGCAGCGCGTAATCGCAAGCCCTTCCTGCTGCAAAGCTATCGGCGGGACATGGGCGGCGGACAGTTCCTGGTGATGGAAGACCTGTCGGCGCCGATCCTGGTGAAGGGTCGGCACTGGGGCGGTTTCCGGTTCGGGCTGAAGGTCTAGCCTATTCCATGCCGGCCCGCGGAGTTGAGTAAGCGAGTTCCGAGTCAGCGCCATGCATATCGCGCCATCCTTCCCGAACCTGTCGGTGCTGCTCATCGACCCGAGCCCGCATTACCGGCGGCTCATCCGCACGATGCTGTATCAGACGCAGCTCAACCGCATCTTCGAGGCCTCGGACCTGTCGTCGGCGGCGACGACGTTCCTGCAGAAGCAGCCGAACATCGTCATCCTCGACTGGGACATTCCCGATGGCGGCAGCGTCAAATGCCTGGCCGCCATCCGCTCCTTCAAGACCTCGCCCTTCGCCAAGGCGCCGGTGCTGGTGATGATGGAACGGCCGGACCGCCGATCGGTCCTGCAGGCGGCGAAGCTCGGCGCGCATGAGATCATCACCAAGCCGATCTCGCCGAACAACCTCTGGCTGCACCTGTCGGGCATCATCAACATGCCCCGGAAATACCGGGAAGCGAACGGCAAGATCACGCTCGTGCCGCGCGCCATCAGCAACAGCATGTTCTGATCCCCGCCGCATCGCCTCGCAAATGTCGTGAAAGCGACACGAGTGTTGACGAGCAGCTCAGCATTTAGCGAAGTTTTTACCAGTTTGTTGCGATGCTCCGGGAGCAATCCTGGGTCGCCCTTCATGGTCATAACCGTTTCGCTTCCGCCCTTCCTCGGTCGTTCCGAGGCTGCGACGTTCCGTAACCAGCTGCTCGTCGCGCTTCAGCAGAAGGAGAGCGTCGCTGTCGAATGCGCCGAGGCCGGCCCGCTGCCGAGCCTCTGGGTCCAGCTCCTTCATTCCGCAGCTTCCAGCGCCAAGGCGCGGGGGCTTTCGGTCACGCTCAAGGCGGCTTCCTCGGAATGCCGCGAATCCTTGCGGGCGATCGGCTTCGATGCCGCTCACAGCGCTCTCGTTCTGGAGTGACAGGCATGAAGATCCTGGCCATCGACGATACCAAGACCCTGCTCAGCCTGCTGAGCCTGACATTGCGCAATGCCGGCCACGAGGTGGCCGAGGCCGAGAACGGCGAGGACGGGCTGAACAAGTTCGACCAGTTCAAGCCCGATCTCGTGATCACCGACCTCAACATGCCGATCATGGACGGCATCGAGTTCACCCGCGCCTGCCGCTCGCGGCCGGCCGGCCAGAACACCCCGATCATCGTGCTGACGACCGAAAACGGCGCCGAGATCAAGGCCGAGGGCCGGCGCGCCGGCGCCAGCGCCTGGATGGTCAAGCCGTTCGAGCCCAATACGCTGCTCGGCCTCGTCGCGCGCTACCAGAACTGAAAGTTGGCCGATGGATCCGTTGGCAGAACTCAAGCAGACCTTCTTCCAGGAATGCGAAGAGCTTCTCGGGGCGTTGGAGCTGAAGCTCCAGGCGCTCGACGAGGGCTCGACCGATCCTGAGGATGTCAATGCCGCTTTTCGCGCCATCCACTCGATCAAGGGTGGCGCCGGCGCTTTCGGCTGCACCGAGCTGGTGGGCTTCGCGCATGTCTTCGAGGCTTCGCTCGATCATCTGAGGTCGGGCCGCGTCGCGATCGAGGATGCGCCGTTCTCGCTCTTCCTGCGCTGCTCCGATGCGGTTGCCGATCTGGTGTCCGCGGCGCGCAACGACGAGCCCGCGACCGAGCGGCCTGATCTGCTGGCCGCACTTGAACAGGTCGGCAAGGAGCCGCAGGCCCCGGTGGCGGCACCCGTTGCCGCACCCGCACCTGCCGCCGCTCCGGCGCCTGCCGCCCCTGTCGCGGACAACGATGCCCCAATTGGCATCGCTGCGCTCGGCAACCTGCTCGCCATGGTCGAGGCGAAGACCGCCGCGCCCGCCTCCGCCGATGACGGCTGGGACGACGAGCCCGTGGCGGCTGCGCCTGCCGCCGTGAAGCCGGGACAGAACGTTCGCCTGCGCATCGTGCCGGAGACCGACCTGTTCCGCCGCGTGATAGAGCCGCGCGTCGTGCTCGGCTCGTTGCCAGTCGACGATGTCGTCGCGATCCGCTGCGACCTGAGCCAGGTGCCGCCGCTGGAGAGCCTCGACGTCACCGATTGCTGGATGCGTTTCGAGGTCGATCTGCAGACCGAGCTTTCCGTCGAGGAACTGCACGGCCGCTTCGATTTCAGCCTCGCCAACGAGGAATTCGAGATCGAGATGCTCGCGACGGCTCCGGCCATCGAAGCGACGCCCGCCTCCGAGCCTGCCGCGGCAATCTCCGAGGTATCGAGCTCCGTGGCCGCGGATCTGTCCGCAATCCTGGCGAAGCTCGGCGCATCTCCCGAGCCCGCGAGTCAGCCCGACGTTGCCCCAGTGCCGGCAGTGGCGCCGGTTGCGGCAGCAATCGCGCCGGCTCCTGTGGCTGAGGCGGCTGCCGTTCGCGCCGCTCCGCGGGCGCCCGCCAATGATCAGTCGACGCGCCAGCGCCAGGCGGTCAGCGTGCGCGTCGATCTCGAGCGCATCGACAAGCTGATGAATCTCGTCGGCGAGATCGTCATCACCCAGTCGATGCTGGTCGAATGCGTGCGCTCGCTGCCCTATGACGTCCATGCCAAGACCGCCGAGGGCATCCTGACCCTGTCGCGCCAGACGCGCGAGCTGCAGGACCATGTCATGGCGGTGCGCGCGCAGCCGGTGAAGGCCGTGTTCCAGCGCATGCCGCGCTTGGTGCGGGAACTGGCCCAGACGCTCGGCAAGGAAGTGCGCCTCGTGCTCGAAGGCGAGAACACCGAGGTCGACAAGACGATCATCGAGGAGCTCGCCGACCCGCTGACCCACATGATCCGCAACTCGATGGATCACGGGCTGGAGACGCCGGAAGACCGCATCGCCGCGGGCAAGAGCCCCGAAGGCACGATCAAGCTCATCGCCGAGCATCGCGCCGGGCGTATCGTCATCTCGGTCACGGATGACGGCCGCGGCATCGGCCGCGACAGGCTGCTCGCGAAAGCCAAGTCGCGCGGCCTCGTCGGAGCCGACGAGCGGCTGCAGCCGGAGGAGATCGACCAGCTGATCTTCGCGGCTGGCCTCTCCACGGCGGAAGCCGTCAGCGACATCTCGGGCCGCGGCGTCGGCATGGACGTCGTGCGCCGCAACGTCGAATCGCTCGGCGGGCGCATCAGCGTCGATTCCGAGCCGGGGCGCGGCTGCAAGTTCACGCTCGCCCTGCCGCTGACGCTCGCCGTGCTGGAAGGCATGGTGATCCGCTGCGGCGACGATCGCTACGTCATCCCGATCGCCTCGGTCATCGAGACGCAGCATCTGGCGTCGACGCCGATCGAGCGGCTGCCCTTCGGCCAGGAAGTGCTGCGCTGGCGCGGCGAGGTGACGCCGCTCTACCGGCTGGGCGACGTGATGGGCTCGATGGGGACGACCAACGAGAACATCGTCATCATCGCCGAGACCGAACGCGGCAACAATGTCGGCATCGCGGTAGACGAGATCGTCGGTCAGCAGCAGGTCGTGGTGAAGAGCCTCGAAGCGAATTACGGGGCGGTCAACGGCGCCTCGGCGGCGACGATCCTCGGCGACGGCCTCGTCGCCCTGATCCTGGATATCGACTCCATGCTGCGGCTCGCCGCTTCCGGCGGCCGGAACCCTCAATCTGACCTCAAAATGGCTGGATGACCATGACCCTCCAACTCGGCGAAAAGCACTTCTCGTCCGCACAGCCTGAATCGGCTGCGCGCCGGATCGTCACCTTCAAGGTCGGCGACCGCACCTTCGGCATCGATGTCGGCATGGTCCGCGAGATCAAGGGCTGGCAGGCGACGACGCCGCTGCCGCATGCGGCCCCGCATGTGCGCGGCGTGCTCAATCTGCGCGGCGTGATCCTGGCTGTCTACGACCTGCGCACCGCGATCGGCATGGGCGTGACCGATGCCTCCGCCACGCATGTCATCGTCGTCGTCGACGTCGAGGACAAGACGGCGGGCCTGCTGGTCGACTCGGTCTCTGACATCGTCGACGTGCCGGTCTCGGCCGTGCGCCCGGCGCCGGATCTGGAGCGCGACGAGCATGGCCTGATCGAAGGCCTCGTCCTGCTCGACAGCGACATCGTGGCGCTGCTCGATCTGGCGGCGGTGATCCGGGACGGCGGCGGCGAAGCGCTGCTCAAGACCAGCCGGGCTGCCTGAGCATCTTTTAGAACAAGCACGAGCGTAGCGTCCAAGCGGGCCAGAACAAGAAACGATCGGACCCCATGGGCAGCGCGCTCGGCCCCTTTTCACGACTCTCGGTCAGCCAGCCGCTGACCGCGGCCGGCTCGGCAGCACTTGCCGGCGGGCTCGCCTATTACGCGGCCTCGACAGGCACGCCCGTCATGGCGGCTCTGAGCGTCTCCGCCGTGGCCCTGCTCGGTGGCCTCGCCGCCTGGGGCGCGACCCGCTCCGTGGCCGGTGTCTCGCGTGCCGCGACGCGCCTGGCGGAGGCCGGTGAGTGGGCGCTGCCGGCGGCGACCGGCTCGGGCGAGGCAGCCGAATTGTCGCGCGCACTCGCCACATTGCACGAGCAGGGGCAGGAGGCCGTGCGGCTGCGCGCAGCGCTCGACCATGGCCGCGCCAACGTCATGATCTGCGATCCGGAAGGCCGGATCATCTACGCCAGCAAGGGCCTTCTGCGCTTCTTCGCCGAGGCGCAGGAGGATTTCCGCGCCGCTTTCCCGGGATGCTCGGCCAAGGACATGCTCGGGCGCGTGATGGAGCGGGTGCGCGGGGAGCATCGCCTCGCCGCCGGCCAGTCCGTCCGCCTGACGCTCGGACGTCGGACGATCTGCCTGGCGCTGACGCCCATCGAAGGCGGGGAGGGCCGCAGTCTCGGCACCGCTGTCGAGTGGCAGGAGCTGACCGACGAACTGGCCGCCGCAGCCGAGGTCTCGCAGCTGATCGAGGCGGCCCTCGATGGCGATTTTTCGCGCCGCGTCGGCGCGCAGGGCAAATCCGAGGTGCTCGCCCGGATGGCCGGAGGCATGAACCGGATCAACGAGTTGCTCGACAATGCCTTCGCCGATATCGCCGAGGTGGCCGAGGGGCTGTCGGAGGGTGATCTGACGCGCCGCATGGGCGGCATCCACCGGGGCCGGCTTGGCCAGATCCAGCACGATATCAACGAGGCGCTCGGCGTGCTCGGCGAACGGATCGAGATGATCCGCGCCACCGCCGGGTCGATCTCCCACGCCGCCATCGACGTCAACACAGTCGCCGCCGATCTCGCGATGCGCACGGACCAGATCGCCGTGGATCTCGGCGAGGCCTCGGGCGCGGCGGCGGAAATCGCCGCATCGGTCGGGCGCAGCAGCGCGCATTCGCGGGAGGCGAGCGATCTCGCCGGCACCACGATGGGCGTGGCGCGGGAAGGCCAGAGCGTGGTGGCGCGGGCGGCCGGGGCGATCGAGCGGATCGAGAGTTCCTCGCTGCGGATTTCCGAGATCGTCGGGGTGATCGACGAGATCGCCTTCCAGACCAATCTGCTGGCGCTCAACGCGGCGGTCGAGGCGGCGCGTGCCGGCGATGCCGGCAAGGGCTTCGCCGTGGTCGCGTCCGAGGTGAGGTCCCTGGCGCAACGCTCGGCGCAGGCGGCCAAGGACATCAAGGGCCTGATCGCAACGTCGAACGGGCAGGTCGCGGAAGGCGTGGGGCTGGTGCGTGAGACCGGCGAGACGCTCGGCCGCATCGTCGCCGCTGTGAACAGCGTGTCCACGACCGTTGCCGAGATTTCAGCCGTGAGCGCCAAGCAGGCCCACGGCATGGGTGGGGTGAACCGAAGCGTGTCTCAGGTGGACAAGGGTATACGGCAGAATGCCGAACTGGCAGGGCGCGGCGTGCAGGCCGCGGGCGAACTCGCGGGGCAGGTCGCGATGTTGAGCGAGATCGTCGATGCGTTCCGCCCGACAACTGCGCCCCGCTGGGTTGAGCCGCAGCATGCGCGCCGGGCGATGCCGGCCCCGATGGCGCCCGAGCCGCGCCTGCCCCTGCAGACACAGCCTCGCCGTGTCGCGGCAGGCGGACGGATGGGAGGCTGAAGCATGTCCAGACCGACATCGCTTTCCAGCATGGCCGCCCTCCAGCCCGCCATGGCCGACATCACCCTGACGCGCGACGATATGAGCTTCATCGCGAAGCTGGTCTACGACCAAGCCGGCATCGTCATCCGCGAGCACAAGGAGGCGATGACGCGCGGGCGGCTGGCGCGTCGCGTCAAGGCGCTCGGCATGGGCTCGGTCGCCGAATACTGCGCCTTCCTGAAGACGCCGCAGGCAGCCGGAGAGCTGCCCGAGCTGATCAATGCGGTGACGACCAACCACACCGCCTTCTTCCGCGAGCGCCACCATTTCGACCATCTGCGCAAGGATGTGATGCCGCGGCTGCTGCAGGAGCGGGCCGGGCGCCGCGGGCGCATCCGCATCTGGTCATCCGCCTGTTCCTCGGGGGAGGAGGCCTATTCGATCGCGGCCTCCTGCCGCGACGTCATGGGCGCGCGCAGCGATCTCGATTTCAAGATCCTGGCGACCGACATCGACACCGACATCCTGGCGCGGGCCGAGGCCGGCATCTATCCGGCGGAGCTGTTCGAGCGGCTGCCGGCCGATGTGAAGCCGATGCTCAAGCTGGAAGGCGGGGTGGGGCGAGGCGATGCCCGCATCAGCGAGGATCTGCGCCGGCTGGTCGCCTACAAGCGGCTGAACCTGATCGAGAAATGGCCGATGAGCGGTCCGTTCGACATCATCTTCTGCCGCAACGTCTTCATCTATTTCGATACGCAGACCAAGGCCTCGATCCTCGATCGGTTCGTCGCGCTGCTGTCGCCCGGCGGCTTCCTCTATCTCGGCCATTCGGAATCGCTGCCGCAGCCGCATCCGAACCTGCGCCTCATCGGCCGAACCATCTACGAGAGGACAGCATGAGCGTCTCACGATCCTCTCGCCGCTATTTCGACCCGCGCTTCGAGGCGACGATCATCACCGTCGCGCCGGGCGAGCACGAGATCACCTCGGCCAAGGACGAGATCGTCGCGACCGTGCTCGGCTCCTGCGTCTCGGTCTGCCTGCGCGATCCGCAGATCGGCGTCGGCGGGCTCAACCATTTCCTGCTGCCGAAGAACAACGGCAGCGCCGATGCCAGCGCCGGCGAGCGCTATGGCGACACGGCGATGGAGGTGCTGATCAACGACCTGCTCAAGCGCGGCGCGAGGCGCAGTAATTTCGAGGCGAAGGTCTTCGGCGGCGCGCGCGTGCTCTCGGGTGCGACGATGCTCGCCATCGGCGACGGCAACATCGCCTTCGTCAACGAATTCCTGAAGGTCGAGGGCATTCCCGTCGTCTCGCGGGATGTGGGTGGCACGCGCTCGCGGCGCATCCACTACCAGCCCTCGACGGGCCGTGCCTGGGTGCAGCACGTCCAGCCCACCTCGCGCGACAGCGGCCACGAGCAGGAAATCGCTTATCTCAACCGGCTCAAGACCCAGCCCGTGGCTGGTGAAGTGGAGGTCTGGTGATGAACATGCCGACGTCCCCCGCAGCGCCGATCAAGGTCCTGGTCGTCGACGACTCCATCTTGATGCAGAAGCTGATGACGCAGATCATCGACTCTGCGCCCGGCTTCAAGGTGATCGGCGTCGCCGGCAGCGCGGAGGAGGGCTGGGACGCCATCCAGGCGCTGCGCCCGGATGTGTTGACGCTCGACCTCGAACTGCCCGGGCGGCACGGCCTCAAGCTGCTGGCGCGGGTGCTGAAGCAGGACCCGCTGCCCGTGCTCATCGTCTCGGCCTTCGGCGGGCCGGGCGCCGACAACACCATCCAGGCGCTGGAGCTCGGCGCCATCGACTTCATCGAGAAGCCTGATGGCACGACCCACACGCTCGAAGGCTTCATGAAGCATCTCGTCGCGGCGCTGCAGCGCGCCTCGGCCAGCCGCAAGATGATCGCCGCCGCGCGCCAGATGGCTCAGATCACCGCTCCCGCCCGCCCGGCGCCACTGAGGGAGCCGGCGCGCGCCGGAAAGACCTCGCTGATCGCGATCGGCGCCTCCACCGGCGGCGTGCCGGCCGTGCAGACGGTGATGCGCGACCTCGCCCATCTCAGGCTTCCGATCGTCGTGGTGCAGCACATGCCGCCCGGCTACACCGCGAAGTTCGCGGCACGGCTCGCGACCGCGACTGGGCTCGATGTCCGCGAGGCGGCGGATGGCGACCGGCTGCGGCCCGGCATGGCGGTGGTGGCACCGGGGGGCTTGCGCCATCTCGAAGTCGAGGAGCGGCGCGGCGAGCTCGTCTGCGTGCTCAAGGAAGGCCCGCTCGTCAGCGGCCATTCGCCCTCCGTCGACGTCATGTTCCATTCCGTGGCACGCAGCCTCGGCGCGCATGCGGTCGGCATCCTGCTCACCGGCATGGGCCGCGACGGCGCTGACGGTTTGTTAGCTATGCGCAAAGCCGGGGCCGAGACGTTAATCCAAAGTGGGGAGACCTGCGTGGTAAACGGGATGCCGAAAGCGGCCTTCGAGTTGGGAGCCGCCGACAGGGTCGTTCCGCTGGACCAGATCGGGGCCGCGGTCAGCCAGCTGATCGGCGAGCGCCCGAACCTGCGGAGCGCGTAAGGAGAAAGTTATGTCAAAGGCCAGAAGCGAGTACCGCATCCTGGTGGTCGACGACCAGAAGAGCATGCGCGGCCTGGCGACCTATTTCCTGAAGCAGATCGAGTTTCAGGACATAGACGAGGCGGAGAACGCCCGCGAAGCGCTGATGAAGATGCAGACCAAGCGCTACGATCTGCTGCTGCTCGACTGGAACATGGACGGCATGAGCGGCATCGACCTGCTGCGCGCCATCCGCTCGGTGCCGGAGCTCAACCAGATCAAGATCATCATGGCGACCTCGGAACGCTCGGTCGACAAGATGGACGAGGCGACCACCAATGGTGCCGACCATTATGTGGTGAAGCCCTATGAGCTGCGTGACCTCGAGGTCCGGGTGAAGAAGGTCCTCGCCTGCTGAGTTTTTGCTCGCTGGCCGTCCGCTCGCGAGAATTTGCCTTGCCCCTGCGCCCCGGAGCCGAAAGGCTGCCGGGGCGCATCCGTTTGCGCTCCGCCGACGTATCGGTGCGGAACGAGGGAGGCGAAGCATGGACAGGCGCTCGGTGATCTCGGGCCTCGGTGCGTTGGCGGCGATGCCGGGCATGGCTTTCGCCCAGGCACGCAGCGATGCCCATGCTTTCGGTTTCGACCGGCCGGGCGGAGGGCGACTAGCGCTCGGCGATTATCGCGGCCGGCCGATCCTCGTCGTCAACACGGCGACGCGCTGCGGCTATGCCGGCCAGATGGCCACGCTGGAGCAGCTCTGGCAGCGCTACCAGACGCGCGGCCTGATGCTGGTGGCGGTCCCGAGCAACGATTTCGGCGGGCAGGAACCGCTCGACGGCGCCGCCATCGCCGAGGCGGCGCGCCAGAGCCATGGCGCGACCTATGCCTTCGTCGAGAAGACCGTGGTGCGTGGGCCGCAGGCCCATCCCTTCTATCGCTGGGCGGCGGCGGAGCGGCCGACCGAGACGCCGCGCTGGAATTTCCACAAATACCTGATCGGCCGCGACGGCGCCTTGATCGGCGGTTTTCCGGCGGCGACCGACCCACTCTCGCCGCAGCTCGTACGCGCGATCGGCGAGGAGCTTCAGGCGGGGTGAATTCCGCCATTCCCGGCCTTTGGCGAGAGCGTCATTCTCGGGCGGAGCGAAGCTCAGACCCGAGAATCTCAGGCAAGACGAAGCGCGGGAGTCTCTTTCGGCAGGAGATGCTTGGGTCAAGCCGAGCATTGTCTGTTTGTGATGGGGTATTGAGGTTTTGTTCCGCGTGAGCGGGATGTCTGGTCCGGCTGGCCGGCCGGACCAGACGCGACTCGTCGACCGTCCCGAGCCAGGGCTTTCGCCCGTCGTCATCGAGGTTGCGGGTCGCTTCCTTGTCACGCTTGGTGAGTTGCCAGGGCCTCTTCGCATGAGCCGAACGCCCGCAGACAATCACAAGCCCTTCGAGGATAGCTCCCGATGCCGGTTTGCACCACGGTCCCTGAACCCTCCCGTTTCCTCGGCTGTGATGTCGGCAAGGCCGGGATCGTCGTCTTCGACAGCCGCGGCGACACCCTCGGCAGTCTCCCTAACGAGGCTTCGGCCCTGGCAGCCTTCGCAGCCGGGCTCGGCCCGGACTGCCTCGTCGTCTGCGAGGCGACGGGCGGCTATGAGGACGCCCTGCTGGCGGCGCTCGTCTCAGCCGGCTGCCCGGCCCATCGCGCCGATGCCCGCAAGGTCAAGGCCTTCATCCGCTCCTATGGGACGCTCGGGAAGAGCGATGCGCTCGATGCCAGGGCGCTTGCCCGCTACGGCGCCGAGCGCCACGCTCGGCTGATCCGCTGGCAGGCGCCCGCCCCGGCACGCGAGCGCCTCCAGGTCCTGGTGCGGACCAGAGCCGATCTCGTCGCCCAGAGAACGGCCTGCACCAACCGGCTCAACGCTCCCGGCATCGAACCGGTCAAAGCCCCGCTCCAGGCCCTGCACGACTGCCTCAAAGCCCAGATCGCCGCCCTGGCGCAAACCATCGCCGAGACCCTGCGCACCATCGCCCGCACCGACAGAAGCGAGCAGGCCTTGCGCTCCATCCGCGGCATCGGAACGACCACCGCCGCCACCCTCATCGCACTCATGCCCGAGCTCGGACGCATCAGCCGGCGCCAGGCCGCCGCACTCGCAGGCCTGGCTCCTCATCCAAACCAGAGCGGCAGTCGAGACGCCTACCGCCCAACCAGAGGCGGCAGGGCCGAAATCAAGGCCGCCCTGTTCATGCCCGCAATGGCCGCCGCAAGGCACGACCCCGCCATGCGCGACGCCTACACACGCCTCATCGCAAACGGAAAAAAGCCAATCGTCGCTCTCACCGCAATCATGCGACGCATCATCGTCATCGCAAATGCCCGCGTCAGAGACCAAAACAAACTGAGTTGATGACGTGCTTCTATTTCTTCGGCCGGAAGGCGGTGATCAAAGCTGGGTCGGTTTCGAGGTAGGGACCCTCGATCAGGTCGATGCAGTAGGGGATCGCCGGCATCACCGCGTCCAGGCATTCGGCGATAGCGCGCGGGCGCCCCGGCAGGTTGACGATCAGCGTCCTGCCGCGGATGCCCGCGGTCTGGCGCGAGAGGATCGCGGTCGGCACCTTGGCGAGGCTGACCTGGCGCATCAATTCGCCGAAGCCGGGCATCGGCTTCTCGATCACGTCCTCGGTCGCCTCCGGAGTGACGTCGCGCGGGGCCGGGCCGGTGCCGCCGGTGGTGACGACGAGGCAGCAGCCCTCGCGGTCGGCGAGCTCGATCAGGGTCTCGGCGATGAGCCTGCGATCGTCGGGGATGACGCGCGCGACCGCCTCCCACGGGGAAGTCAGCACTTTCGCCAGATAGTCCCGGATCGCGGGACCACCCTCGTCGGTGTAGACGCCGGCCGAGGCGCGGTCGGAGACGGTGACGATTCCAATCCGGGCGGCCGTGGTCATCGGGCGTCTCCTGCGCAGCACCCGGCTCTATCGGGCGGGAGGAAGGCCGGTCAAGCGCGTGAGCCGCACGGGGGCGCGCTCTTCAATCTGTTACTCAACGCCCTTTCGGAGGAGACGCCCGCCCCGACCGAGCCTTGACGGCCTCCCGCAGGCGCCGCAGCCACATCCGGCTGAAGGCGGCGACCTGCGCTGCGCCGGGCTTGCCGGGCCCGATGCGGATGATGGCGTTGGCCATCTCGCGGCGCTCGCCCCAGACATAGGTGCCGGGATCGACGCCTTCGCCCGCGCCGCTGTCGAAGAGGGCGGGCGGCGTGCCGGCGAGGTCGGCCTGGAGCATCGCGATCGTCAGGGTGCGGCCCGGCGAATGGCGCGCCTGCGCCTCGTCATAGGCGATCTTGAGGAAGTGGCGGCGGTCTCCGCTTTCGACGAGCAGGCCGGTGGCGAGCACCTGGCCATCGAGCAGGAGGGTGTCGATCTGCAAGGTATCCTCGGCTGCGAAGAGCTCGGCCATGCGGCGGATATAGGCGGCGTCCGCCGGCAGGCAGGCGATCGCCGTCCCGGTCTCACCCTTCCAGCCTGCGGCTTCGAGGGTGAGGAACGCATCGAGCGCGTCCAGCGCCGCGCGGCCGCGGCTGCGGCGGAAGGTCAACGCACCCTGCTTCGCGACGGCCCGGAACTGCTGCATCCGCTTCTTGTAGCCGGAGCCCAGCGCGCGCCGCAGATAACGTTCGGAGTCGTCGCCTGGCTGGGGGATCATGACGGGCCGGACCCAGCGCTCATAGGTCGAGATCCGGCTGCCGGTCTGGCGGCAGGCTTCCGCGAGGGTGGCGTAGCAGGCGCCGTCGAGGGGCAGGAGCGGCAGCAGCAGCGTATGCGGCAGATCGCCGGAGGCGACGAGATAACGCAGCAGGGCCCGGGCCGCATCCGCTGCATGGTCGCGGTCGAGCACGGGCAGGGAGGAGACTTCGTAGAGCGGCACCAGCGGCGCGGCGAGGGCGCTGGCGAAGCCGCTGCGCCAATCGCGCTCGCGCCGGAAGGCCCAGACGCCCACCAGTTGCTCGAAATCCAGCGCCTCGCTGAACCAGGCGCAGAGCACGATGATGTCGTCCTCAGGCACGAGCATCGTCGCGGCCGTGACGGCGCTCGGCGCCATATGCGGGTTGGGCTCCAGCGCGTGGCCGGCAAGCTCCGCGAAAGCCGGTCCCAGCTCCGCGTAGGCGGCAGGGCCGATGCGCCTGACGACGATTCCGGTGGTCAAGGTCGATGGCCGTCCCGGTTCAGCCGGCGCATCTCGCCACGCAGCGACAGCACGAAGGCGATGACCTGCGCCGTCGCCCGGTAGAGTTCCTCCGGGATCTGGTCGTCGAGCTCGACCGTCGAGAGGGCCTGAGCGAGGATGGCGTTCTGCTCGACGGCGACGTCGTGCTCGCGCGCGGTCGCGACGATGCGCTCGGCCAGTTCGCCGCGGCCCTTGGCGGTGACGCGCGGCGCCCCGTGCCCGTCATATTCGAGCGCGACGGCGATGCGGGGCGGCTGCGGCGCGCTCATGAGAGGCGATCCAGGAACTGGCCGGCCGTCGGCTGCATCACGCGTGGCTGGCCCGTATGGACATCGACGGCGCCGCTGGCAAAATCGGCATGGAGCAGGGCGCTCTCCAGGCCGGGTGCCGCACCGCGCAGGATCTGGCTGGTTTCGTCGCGTTCCGCCCAGAGCGTCACGCCGACATCGCGGCCCTGCAGGGTGACGACGCCTTGCAGCGGGCCCATCGGCTCGACATCGAGGGCGAAGCGGATGCGCCAGAGCGGCGGGCTCACGCCCTGTACGTCCCGGCGCGGCGCCTCGCGCTCCACATGCAGGGGCAACATCGCGGTGCCATGCTGGAAGGCGATGGGGATCTCGGCGAGCCAGCGTTGCGCCGGCTGGGTGCCGTCCTGGCGGGCTGGCTCCAGCGGCAGCGAGGCGTATTGCGTCAGCTTGATGCGGTCGAGCGCCGCCTCGGTCTGGCCGAGCAGGGTTTCGGCGATGGCGAGCGGCTTTTCGCCAGGCGCAAGCGTCGGCTCAGTGGCGGGTTGCGGCAGGAGCGGGCCGTCGCGGCGGGGCGGGGCGGCACGGGCCGTTTGGTCCGCGGCGGTGCCCGGCGCGATCTCGGTGTGCTGCTCGGCGGTGAGCGCAATGGCTGCCCGTTCCAGGCGGGTCGCCTTCGAATCCGGGGAGAGGGATTCGACGATCGGCAGCAAGGTCTCGCGCAGCGCCTGCAGGCTGGCCTTCAGGTCGCCCTGTCGCGGTGGCGGTTCGCCCGCCGCCTGGTGGGCCTCCATGAACAGTCCGGAGCTCTGGAACGCCTCCTTCAGGCGCTGCGCCGTGACAGGCTGGCGCTCGGCCGGCACGGCCTGGGCGAGCACGCGGTCGATCGCCGGCAGCAGGGTCTTGGGCAGCGCGAGCGCGATCGAACCCTCCGCGAGGCCGCGCAGATTGGCGAAAAGCGGGGCGAGGCTGTCCTGCCGATGCAGCACGGCGCCGAGCAGGGGGCCGGCGAGCAGGCGCGCAGCGGCTGCGGTCAGGGCCGCTGGAATCGCAGGTATTGCCGCAGCAGCGGGTGCAGCGCCCTGCGGCACGGTCGCGGGTGCCGGGGCAGATGGTTCTGCGGTGGCGCGCGCCAGCTGAGCGGCTGCGACAGATATGGGTGGAGCGCTGCCAGCGGAGGGTTGCTGCGGGGCCTGATTCGGCTGCGGCGAGCTGGAAGCGGGCGGGGCAGCCGCGGGAGCGGGCAGGACGGCGGCAGGCGCAGCAGCAGAACCGGTCGCAGGCGGCGGCGTGAGGGGTTGCTGTGCGATCGGAGCGCCGGATGGCGAGGTTGGCGGGCGGACTTCCACCAGCGTGGCGCGTAAATCGCCGCCGGGCTGCTCGGGCGGGTCGAGCCGCAGGAGCAGCGTCGCCCCCGGCTGCAGCGCCGCTTGCCGTGCCTGCGGTCCGGCGAGGACGAGCGCGACCTTCGTGTCGCCGATCGCGGCCGTGGCCGTGCCGTCCGGCTCCAGCGAGAGCAGCTTCGCCTGTACCGTCCGGCCAGCCGTCAGCTCGCCTGCCGCGTCGAGCGCCTGCAGCAGGGTGGCGAAGGTCTGGCTCTTGACGAGCTGGGCGAGGTTCATCGGGCTGCCATGTGACGACAAGTCATTCTGTCAGGAAAGATTAAGCATTTCCTTGCCGTTGGCTGCGCTACGCAGGGCGCGCCTGCGTCATGGCCTCTGGAATCCACGGGGAGGCTGCGGCACGCTTCGCCATCTCCGATCCGAAGGATGACCGTCATGGATTATCGCCGCCTCGGCCGCTCCGGCCTCCAGGTCTCGCCGCTCTGCCTGGGCACGATGATGTTCGGCGGCCCGACCGACGAGGCAGCCTCGCGCCGGATCGTCGATCACGCCCGCGAAGCCGGGATCAATTTCATTGACACGGCCGATGCCTACAATGAGGGGCGCTCGGAGGAGATCACCGGCAGGGCTATCGCCGCCAACCGCTACGACTGGGTGCTGGCGACCAAGGTGGCCAATGCGATGGGGCCGGGGCCGATGAGCGGCGGGCTGTCGCGCCGCTGGATCATGCAGGCCTGTGAGGACAGCCTGCGCCGGCTCGGCACCGAGACGATCGACATCTATTACCTCCACAAGGAGGACCGTCAGACGTCGCTGAAGGAGACGGTACATGCGATCGCCGACCTCGTCCGGCAGGGCAAGATCCGGCATTTCGGCGTCTCGAACTACCGCGCCTGGCGGCTGGCCGAGATCTGCCGGCTCTGCGACGAGCTCGGCATCGACCGACCTGCCGTGAGCCAGCCCTATTACAACGCGATGAACCGCATGCCCGAGGTCGAGCATCTGCCGGCCTGCGGCTATTTCGGGCTCGGCGTAGCCTCCTATTCGCCGCTGGCGCGCGGCGTTCTGACGGCGAAATACGCACCCGGTCAGGCACCGGCGGAGGGCACGCGCGCCGGGCGTGGCGACCGCAGGATCATGCAGGCCGAATGGCGCGAGGAGAGCCTCGTCATCGCCCGGACGATCAAGGAGCATGCCGCCAGGAAGGGGCTGACGCCGATCCAGTTCGCGGTGCGCTGGGTGCTGAACAACGCCTTCCTCACGGCAGCCATTGCCGGCCCGCGCACCTTCGAGCAGTGGGAGGCCTATCTCGCGGCGCTCGATGCTGGTTTCGACAAGGAGGACGAAGCGCTGGTCGACAGCCTCGTGCCGCCGGGCCACCCCTCGACGCCGGGCTATTCCGATCCGGCCTATCCGCTGGAAGGGCGGGTCAGCCGCGCGGGATAGTGCTGCGCCACTTCTTGTTCGGGGTTCAATGCCGATGGAACCATCGCCGTCATCCCGGGCTTGACCCGGGATCCATGCCGGAGCGCTTCCAATCACGGTTCAGGCCTGGATCCCGGCTCTGCGCTTTGCTCCGGCCGGGATGACCTGCGTTTCCATCGCAACACCGCATGCTCTAGGTTGGGGCACCGGTTGAGGTGAGCCGGCGCGAAGGAGGACGGATGGCGGCCGAGGCAGGATTGACGGGCGACCTCGTGAAGGTCGTGGCGCTGCTCGGCGCGGGCGTCGTCGCGGTTCCGATCTTCCGCAAGCTGGGTCTCGGTTCCGTGCTCGGCTATTTCGGCGCGGGCATCGTCATCGGCCCCTTCGGCCTCGGGCTGTTCTCCAACCCGGAAGGCATCCTGCATATCGCCGAATTCGGCGTGGTGATGTTCCTCTTCGTCATCGGCCTGGAGATGCAGCCCTCGCGGCTATGGGGGCTGCGGCGCAGCATCTTCGGGCTGGGCATCGCGCAGGTTCTCGCCTGCGGCTTCCTGCTGACGCTGTTCGGCATGGCCGGCGGACTCGACGTCAAGGTCGCCTTCATCGCGGCGATGGGCTTCGTGCTGTCCTCGACCGCCGTGGTCATGCAGATGCTGAACGAGCGCGGCGAGACCTCGACGCCGCAGGGCCAGAAAGCCGTCTCGATCCTGCTGCTGGAAGACCTCGCCATCGTGCCGCTGCTCGCGATCGTCGCGCTGCTGTCGCCGCAGCGCGGCAGCGCCGAGCACGCCTGGGTTTCCTTCGCCATCGCCGGCGGGGCGCTGGGCGGGCTGATCGCGGCGGGGCGCTGGCTGCTAAACCCGATGTTCCGCGTGCTGGCGGCCGCCGAGGCCCGCGAGGTGATGACCGCCGCGGCGCTTCTCGTCGTGCTCGGCGCGGCGCTCGCCATGCAGCTTGGCGGGCTGTCGATGGCAATGGGCGCTTTCCTCGCCGGTGTGCTCCTGTCGGAATCCACCTTCCGCCATCAGCTGGAAGCCGACATCGAGCCGTTCCGCGGCATCCTGCTCGGCCTGTTCTTCCTCGCCGTCGGCATGTCGCTCGACCTCGCGGTCGTCTCGCACGAGTGGCGGCTCGTCCTGGTTGCCGTCATCGGCTTCATGGCGGTCAAGGCGCTCGGCATCTTCATCGTCGCCAAGATCTTCGGCTCGGACTGGCGCGAGGCGATCACGCGCGTCGCTCTGTTCTCGCAGGGCGGCGAATTCGCCTTCGTGCTCTACGCGGCTGCGGCGGCGGCCGGCATATTCGACCCGCGCATCACCGCCATCGCAAGCGGCACCGTCATCATCTCCATGGCGCTGACGCCGCTGCTGGCGCTGGCGCTAGACCGCTTCCTGCCGGCGCCCAAGACCGATCTCGACGGCATCGAGGTGGCGGATGGCTTGCGGGCGCAGGCGCTGATCGTGGGGTTCGGCCGCTTCGGCCAGGTCGCCAGCCAGGCGCTGCTCGCCCGCGGCATCAGCGTCTCGATCATCGATTTCGACGTCGACATGATCCGCGCCGCGTCGCAGTTCGGCTTCAAGCTCTATTACGGCGACGGGACGCGGCGCGAC
This sequence comes from Bosea sp. NBC_00550, assembly GCF_026020075.1. Lineage (NCBI taxonomy): Bacteria > Pseudomonadati > Pseudomonadota > Alphaproteobacteria > Hyphomicrobiales > Alloboseaceae > Allobosea > Allobosea sp. NBC_00550. Next base: position 2,164,248 of record NZ_CP102772.1, on the reverse strand, counting down.
ATCCTCCATGCCGCCGGGGCCGAGCGGGCCGAGGTCATCGTGGTCTGCGTCGAGCGGCGGCAGACGGCGGATGCGATCGTGCAGCTGGCGCAGGCCGAATTCCCGCATGCCAAGCTGTTCGTGCGCGCCTATGACCGCGGCCATGCGCTCGACCTGGTCCATGCCGGCGTCGACTACCAGATCCGCGAGACCTTGGAATCGGCGATGGTCTTCGGCACGGCGCTGCTCAAATGCCTCGGCGTTCCCGCGGACGAGGCCGAGGAGATCGAGGCGGATGTGCGCCGGCGCGACGAGGAACGCTTCGACCTGCAGCTGGCGGGAGATTTCTATGCGGGGCGCGAACTGCTGCGGCACAACACGCCGACGCCGACGCCGCTGACCAAGCCGAAGCGGCCGGGGCAGATGCCGGCCAACCTGCCGGACGATCTCGGCGGCGACTACTGAAGCGCCGGGGTCAGTTCAGGATGCAGAAGCCGCCGACCACGACATCGGTCCGGCACCAGGGCTTCTGAGCGCCTTCATTGGCGGTCAGGCGGAGCAGGACAGGCTCCTCGCGCGGCGCGCCGGAGGCCGGGAAGGGCGCTCGCTCGGGTTGGCCGGCTTCCGCGGCCTTGGCGCCGGCGATACCTGCAGCGCCGGGAACGACGACGATGCTGTGGCTGGTCTTGGTGGCGGGAGCGGAACCGCCGCGCCCGGAGCGGAAGCGGGCGGCCTCGGCCTGGATGGGCAGCAGGGCGGCGACAGCGAGCAGGCAGGCGAAGGCGGCGATGCGGCGCATGGAGCGGTCTCCCGATTGCAGGCAGGATGCCGCGATCGGCCGCTACGGCAAGGAAAGCCTGGGATCAGCCTCAGCGAGGCGTTAACGGCGAGGATCAAGCTGCGGCGTCGCGCGGCTGAGTCAGGCTGTCCCAGGCCGCCATGGCTCCGCGCACGATCGCTTCCAGCGTTGCGCGCGAAGCGCCGTCGCGGGCCTGGATCGACATGCCCTGCTGGACAGTGACGTAATAGCTGGAGAGCGGGTGCGTATCGAGCGAAGCTGGCAGTTCGCCGGCCGTAATGGCCCGGTTCAGCCGCTCCTCGATCATCGTGACGCTGCCGGCCCTCATTTCGCGCAGGATGCGGCTCGTCTCCTCGCCGACGCCGACCGCGTTGACCGCCGAGAGCACGACCATGCAGCCGGGCGGGCGACCCGGCCGGGTGAAGGTCGCGGCGCTCGCCATGAGATAGCCCTCGATCGCCGCCCGCGCTGTCCGCGCGTCGCTCAAGGGCGCGAGGATGTCGTCGCTTTCGGTCGCGGCGAAATGGCCGATGGCCTCGCGATAGAGCTCCTCCTTGCTGCCGAAGGCGGCATAGAGGCTCGGGGAGTTGATGCCCATGGCGTCGGTGAGGTCGCTCATCGACGCGGCCTGGTAGCCGCGATCCCAGAACACATCCATGGCGCGCTCCAGCGCGGCCTGCCGGTCGAAACTGCGTGGACGGCCCCGCTCGGCCATGTCGCCTGCCCCTCGAAGTTATTCTGTGTCGATCGATATATATTTCTCTTGACGCCCCCGGGCAAGCGCCTCATGTATTTATGTATCGATCGTAACATAAATGGAGTTTCCCATGTCACGCCTTGCTGGAAAGCGCGCGCTCGTCACTGGCGGCAGCCGCGGAATCGGCGCTGCCATCGCCAAGCGGCTGGCCGCCGAAGGCGCAGATGTCGCGCTGACCTATGAGCGTTCGGCCGACAAGGCGGCCGAAATCGTGAAGGCGATCGAGGCTCTCGGCCGCAAGGGCGTCGCGGGGGCGGCCGACAGCGCCGATCCCGAAGCGGTGAAGCGCTCGGTGAACGAGGCGGCGAAGGCGCTCGGCGGGCTCGACATCCTCGTCAACAATGCCGGCATCTATCGTGGCGGCCCGGTCGCGGACTGGAGCCTCGCCGATATAGACGCCACGCTCGCCGTGAACGTCCGCGCCGTGGTGCTGGCCTCGCAGGCTGCCGCCGCGCATCTGGGCGAGGGCGGGCGGATCATCTCGATCGGCTCCTGCCTCGCCGACCGCGTGGTCGAGCCCGACATCACGCTCTATGCGATGAGCAAGGCGGCGCTGATCGGCTTCACCAAGGGTCTGGCGCGCGATCTCGGCCCGCGCGGCATCACCGTCAACATCGTCCATCCCGGCTCGACCGATACCGACATGAACCCGGCCGATGGTCCGGGCGCCGAGGCGCAGCGGTCGCGCATGGCGATCCCGCGCTACGGCAGGCCGGAGGATATCGCCGGTGCCGTCGCCTATCTCGCGAGCGATGAAGGCCGCTTCATCACCGGCGCCGGCTTCGCCATCGACGGCGGCGTCAACACCTGAATGGCATGCTCGGGCTTGGCCCGAGCATCTCGTGACCAGATGATGCAGAAGCCTTTTCCGGCCTGAGAGTCTCGGGTCGCGCCCGAGAATGGCGGCAAGGACTCAATGCCCGGGCAGCACGATCATGGTGGGCTTCGCCGGCAGCGTGGCCTTGCTCAGCGTGATCGTCGACTGCCCGCGGCGCTCGACCGGCCAGAGGTCCTGCGTCCGGGCGAGGAAGCGGTTCAAAGTGCCGCCGCCGAAGAAGTGCATGGGGATCATGACGCGGGCCTGGACCGTCTTCAGCACCTCCAGCATGCCGTCCTGGTCGAGCGTGTAGCTGCCGTCGACCGGGAAGAGAACGATGTCGACGCGGCCGAGCGCGCGCAGATGGCCGGGCTCAAGCGGGTGATGCAGGTGGCCGAGATGGGCGATACAGAGCTCGCCGATCTCGAAGACGAAGATCGAGTTGCCGTCATAGTCGGTGCCGCCGTCATAGCTGCGGATATTGGTCGGCACATTGCGGACGCGGACGTCGCCGAGCGTGACATCGTGTTTCGCCGCGCCCTGTCCCGAAACGTCCCAGCCGGGCAGCACGCGCTTGATGGCGGGGTCGGGGCTGCGGGAATTATGGGTCGAATGCGCCTTGTTCATCGTGGCGATGTCGGGCGTGACCGGGGGACGGACATAATCGTTGTAGTCCGTCGCGATCTTCATCCCGCCCGGCGTCTCGATCAGGAAGGTCGCGTGGCCGACGAAGGTGAGCCGCACCTCGTCCTTCGCCAGGTTGATACGCTGGATCGGCAGCTTCAGGCTCGCCATCTCCGGCCGGCAGCCCGGTTCTTCAGACTGGGCGTGGACCGATGCGGGGGCAAAGCCGAAGGCGGCGGCGACGAAAGCCAACAGGCCGAAGGTGCGCGACAGATTCATCGACCGGCTCCCGCTTTTCACTCGTCTGCGACGATCAGGCAAATGGCGGGCCGTGGGAAGCGCTCTGGCGGTTTCGTGAACCGGACCGCGCACGGCGATTCAGTCCGGCCGGATCTCGACATGCGCGCCAGCCAGGCGGCGGTACAGCTTCCTGCGGCGCAGGATCGGCACCCAGTCGTAGAGAAACATCTCGGCCGGGCGCCAGATCACCACCCAGCCGATGATGATCAGGCTTTCCTGGAAGACGCGCGCGAAGGGGCCTTCGCTGCCTTGCGTCAGCAGCCAGCTTAGAAACAGGCAGGCGGCGAGGCCGGCAAAGCCGATGGCGAAGACCAGGCGCCCGTCGCGAAACAGCTCGCGCAGGGCCTGGGTTTCCGTGCGCGCTCGGCTGGCGAACCAGCTGGTGATCGCCGTGGCGAGATCGGGCACCGGCCGGTCGGCGGCATCGGCCCTTTCGAGATGGATCACGATCGCGATCGGCGCGTCCTTCGGCAGGTCGCGCGCCCAATCGACGATGTACGCATCGGCCTCCGCCGCGATGTCGCCCTCGCGGAAGGGGAAGGGGTCGAGCGTGTTGAAGAGCTGCGCGCCGTCGCGCAGCCTGAGTTCGATCGTGGCCTTGCCGTTCTGCTCTGACATGTCGGATGGGCCCCGGCCGGTTTGCGCCTGCATTGTTCAGGACGCGCTTGCCCGCCGCAATCGCCCGATGCGGTTGCGGCCAGCGGCGCCGCTCGCTACATAGCGGCCAGATTTCCCGACATCTCGTCGCCAAGCGTCTGAAAGCGGAGCCCGCTCGCCCCATGTCCCGCCAGTTCATCTACCATATGCGTGGCCTGTCCAAGACCTATCCGGGCGGCAAGCAGGTGCTGAAGGACATCCACCTGTCCTTCTACCCGGACGCCAAGATCGGCGTGCTCGGCGTCAACGGCGCCGGTAAATCGACCCTGCTCAAGATCATGGCAGGGTTCGACAAGGAGTGGACCGGCGAGGCCTGGGTCGCGGAGGGCGCGCGCGTCGGATACCTGCCGCAGGAGCCGAAGCTCGATGAGACGCTGAACGTCCGCGACAACATCATGCTCGGCGTCGCGCCGCAGAAGGCGATCCTCGACCGCTACAACGAACTCGCCATGAACTATTCGGACGAGACCGCCGACGAGATGACCAATCTCCAGGACGAGATCGAGGCCAAGGGGCTGTGGGACCTCGATTCCAAGGTCGACCAGGCGATGGATGCGCTGCGCTGCCCGCCTGATGACTGGGAGGTCGGCAAGCTCTCGGGCGGTGAGCGCCGCCGCGTCGCGCTCTGCAAGCTGCTGCTGGAGCAGCCCGAGCTGCTGCTGCTCGACGAGCCGACCAACCATCTCGACGCCGAGACCACCGCCTGGCTCGAAGGCCATTTGCGCAGCTATCCGGGCGCGATCCTGATCGTCACCCACGATCGCTACTTCCTCGACAACGTCACCAGCTGGATCCTCGAGCTCGATCGCGGCCAGGGCATCCCCTACGAGGGTAACTACTCGGCCTGGTCGGTGCAGAAGCAGAAGCGGCTCGCCCAGGAAGGCCGCGAGGACGTCTCGCGCCAGAAGACGCTTGAGCGTGAGCAGGAGTGGGTTTCGGCCTCGCCCAAGGCCCGGCAGGCCAAGAGCAAAGCCCGCATCCAGCGCTATGACGAACTGGTGCAGAAGGCCTCGAACAAGGGGCCGGACACCGCCCAGATCATCATCCCGATCGCGGAGCGGCTCGGCAACAACGTCGTGGACTTCGAGGATTTGTCGAAGGGCTTCCAGGACAAGCTGCTGATCGACGGGCTGTCCTTCAAGCTGCCGCCGGGCGGCATCGTCGGCGTGATCGGCCCCAACGGCGCCGGCAAGACGACGCTGTTCAAGATGATCACCGGTGTCGAGAAGCCCGATGCCGGCACGATCAAGATCGGCGAGAGCGTCCAGCTCGGCTATGTCGACCAGAGCCGCGACTCGCTCGACGACAAGAAGAACGTCTGGGAAGAGATCTCGGGCGGCAACGACATCATCTATCTCGGCAAGAAAGAGATCAATTCGCGGGCCTATTGCTCGGCCTTCAACTTCAAGGGCGGCGACCAGCAGAAGAAGGTCGGCTCGCTCTCGGGCGGCGAGCGCAACCGCGTCCACCTCGCCAAGATGCTGAAGAGCGGCGCCAACGTCCTGCTGCTCGACGAGCCGACCAACGACCTCGACGTCGACACGCTCAGGGCGCTGGAAGAGGCGCTGGAGGATTACGCGGGCTGCGCCGTGATCATCAGCCACGATCGCTGGTTCCTCGACCGCATCGCGACCCACATCCTCTCCTTCGAGGGCGACAGCCATGTCGAGTGGTTCGAGGGCAACTTCGCCGAGTACGAGGAAGACAAGAAGCGCCGGCTGGGCATCGACTCCACCATCCCGAAGCGGATTCAGTACAAGAAGTTCACGCGCTAAGGCCCCGTCTCGGAAGCAGAAAGCCCCGCGGCACCAAGCGTGCCGCGGGGCTTTTCTTTTGGACTGAGTGGGCGGGAAAATCCGGTGCCGCTGATGCCCGAGATGGGATGAGCGGATCAAGCGATTTGCGAAATATGGCCCCTCACGAGCATTTCGACAGGAGTTCAGTTGAGTTGTGAGGCCGCGCGCCGGGTAAGCGGCTTCCGTAACCGTTACAGCGCTGCACGACAGCGGACACCGTCCTAGGCTCCTTCGGCGCAAGGCGCAGGTTATCTATGCCGACCCCGAGGGATGTGGTGGAGGACATGTCGTGGAATCCAAGGATGAACGCTCTTCGAAGGACGCTGCCTTAAATCGACGCTCGATGCTTCTCGGCGGGACCGTGCTCGCGGCGACGTCGAGTTATCTTGCCGGCGCGCCGGTCCAGACGGCGCAGGCCCAGCAACCGGCGCCCGCTCCAGCGGCATCGGCCGGCGGAAGAAAGCCCAATATTCTCGTCATCTTCGGCGACGACATCGGCGTCCCGCAGGTCAGCGCCTACACGATGGGGATGATGGGCTATCGCACCCCCAATATCGACCGTATCGCCAGCGAAGGCGCGATCTTCACGGATGCCTACGGCCAGCAGAGCTGCACCGCCGGCCGCGCCTCCTTCATCATCGGGCAGGAACCGTTCCGCACTGGCCTTCTGACGATCGGCATGCCTGGCGATCCGCATGGCATTGCCGAGTGGATGCCGACGATCGCCGACGCGCTCAAGACCGCGGGCTATGCCACCGGCCAGTTCGGCAAGAACCATCTCGGCGACCGCGACGAGCACCTGCCGACGCGCCACGGCTTCGACGAATTCTTCGGCAATCTCTACCATCTCAATGCCGAGGAGGAACCGGAGGGCTATTTCTACCCGAAGGACCCGGCCTTCAAGCGCCAGTACGGCCCACGCGGCGTGATCAAATCGAGCGCGGACGGCAAGATCGAGGATACCGGCCCGCTTGACACCAAGCGCATGCCGACCGTCGACGAGGAATTCCTGGCCGGTGCCAAGGACTTCATCGACCGGCAGGTGAAGGCTCAGAAGCCGTTCTTCTGCTGGTTCAACTCGACGCGCATGCACGTCTTCACCCATCTCAAAAAAGAATCGGTGGGCAAGACCGGCATGGGCATCCATGCCGACGGCATGGCCGAGCATGACGGGCATGTCGGGCAGCTTCTCAAGCAGCTCGACGATCTCGGCATCACCGACAATACCATCGTGCTCTACACCACCGACAACGGCGCCGAGATCGCGCTCTGGCCGGACGGTGCGATGACGATGTTCCGCGGCGAGAAGGGCACGACCTGGGAAGGCGGCTTCCGCATTCCCATGAGGGTGCGCTGGCCGGGCGTGGTGAAGCCCGGCACGCAGGTCAACGAGATGATCACGCTGATGGACTGGTTCCCGACCTTCTGCGCCGCCGCCGGCCTCGGCGACGTCAAGGAGAAGATGAAGACCGGATTCCAGAGCGGCAACAAGACCTTCAAGGTCCATCTCGATGGCTACAACTTCATGCCCTTCCTGAAGGGCGACGAGAAGAAGGGGCCGCGCGAGACGGTGTTCTACTTCGACCAGGGCGGCAATCTCAATGCGCTGCGCTGGAATGACTGGAAGGTCAGCTTCGCTGTTGCCAGCGAAGGCAATATCGCGACCGCCACGCGAGAAGTGACCTCATGGGCGATGATCACCAATCTCCGCATGGATCCCTATGAGCGCGGCATGAAGGAGGGGGGCGAGTCGATGAAGTTCTTTGGCCAGCAGATGTGGCTGCTGGTGCCGGTCCAGACCAAGGTGAAGGAGTTCTTCTCCGACTTCGGCCAGTATCCCTACCAGGCCGGCAGTTCGCTGAACGCCTCCGGCATCAACTACGGGCTGCTGCAGCAGCAGTCTGCCCTGAAGCGCCTGAACGAGCTGGAACGCCTCGCGCCGAGATAAGCCCGGTATCGAAGGCGAGGCGCTACGCCAAGGTGCCTCGCCTTCGATCGGAGAAATCTCTGTCAAGTCCCGCATCCGCTGTAACGGTTACGGCCAACGCGTTTACAGCGTCCATGCCGCAGACGCAGCGAGCGCCCCTTAGGGCCGCTCAAGCCAGGGCTGCCCCTCTGCAGAAGCCAGCGCAAATTCCAGCGCGTACAGGGGCGCCGTCGACCACAGGGTAGTGTCTGCAATGGGTGGCGGGCTCAACTGATCGCCGCAACACACTCGGCGAACCTCTCGGCTGGGGTTTGATAGAGCAAGGTCTTTCTGGGCCGTTCGTTGAGCTGACGGGCGATGGCGCTGAGCTGGGCCTGGCTTTGCAGGGACAGGTCGGTTCCGTGGGGAAGATACTGGCGCAGGAGCCGGTTGGTGTTCTCGTTCGAGCCACGTTGCCAGGGTGACCTGGGATCGCAGAAGTAGACCTCGACGTTCGAAGCGAGGGCCAGCCGCTTGTGGTCGGCCAACTCCTTGCCTCGGTCCCAGGTCAGGGACTGATAGAGTTCGCCTTGATCAGGGCGGTGATGACGCTCCCGGTGTCTTTGTTGGCGACCTTGACCAGCATCACGTAGCGCGAATGCCGCTCGACCAGCGTGGCGACGTAGCTGTTCCGGGAGCCGCCGATCAGGTCGCCTTCCCAGTGACCAGGGACCGCACGATCCTCGACGGAGGCCGGCCTTTCGCTGATGGAGACGGCGTCCCTGATCTGGCCCAGGCCGTTCCGCTTCAGGCTGGCGTGCCGGGAGCGGCGGATCGTTCGCCGGGCCCTCAGGTGGTCCAGCAGTTCCTTCTTCAGCACCCCACGGGTCTGGATGAACAGGCTGCGGTAGATCGTCTCGTGCGACACTTGATTGTGTGGCTCCCGGGGGCAGGTGCGCTTGAGCCAGCCGGCGATCTGCTCGGGCGACCAGTTCCGCTGCAGCTTGCCGGATACTGTCCGGGCCAGACCGGGTCGGCAAGCCAGCTTGCACGGCTTGGGACGCAAGGCCCGGTCCCAGGCCGCCTGATCGGAGCGCGCCGCGCGGTAGCGATCCGGCCCGCCGTTGCGCTGAACCTCGCGACTGACCGTGGACGGTGATCGGCCCAATTGCCGAGCGATCACGCGCAGCGACCGGCGGGTGCTGAGCCCTCGGGAGATTTCCTCCCGCTCGCTGAGAGTGAGCGCCCGCGGCGCCCGCCGCCGGTCTGGAGGCCGAATGCCGCCCGTCGGCGAAAGCACCGAGAACACCGAAGAGGACTCCCGATCGAACCGCCGCCCAATCGAACTCATCGACTCGCCGGCCTTCCAGCGATCCCAGATCTCAGCCCGCTGGGCCGCCGAATAGTAGATCCGCCGCCGCTGCATCATCACCCACGCTCCATCTCCAAAGGAAAAGTAGCGTGTTGCGATTACCGATTGAGACCACCGGCGCCAGCAGACAGCCGCGCGGCTAGAACACGCGCAGCCGGCAGATTTAAGATGCGCGTGCTGCAAACGAATACCCTTACGCTGCGTCCTTGTTGCCCAAGTGACCGCGCAGATTTCATCGCGTTAGAGCTTGATCCGGAGAAATCCTCACGTCGCGTAATGCAAAATCGAGATGACACACGTCTACACAGACTTCCCAATTTTCTCGTTCGCGTACCATGCGTCGAGGAAGGTAAAATTTGGCATGAACTGCTTCATTCGGATTGGAAGTCCACAAGGTCTGATAGTAACCTGCGCTAGTGAGCGCTATAATGAGACGGGCCTCATCGCCAGTCGTAACGTGTAAGCGCATATGATTTCATAGGAATGCTATCATGGACTATATCGCCTACATGCTGCATTCCAATCTTCTCAGCAATGCGGTGAGAGGCGACATTTCGAATGTCGATGTCCGCGACTATCTCGGGCAGTCCGATGTCTTCGAAGGCATAAGACACAAACGGCAGGGCCGCTTCCGTTCCGTATCCCCGACCCCAGGCCGACCTATTCAGACGCCAGCCGATTTCTACCTTGGGCCCTGTCCCATCGTATGGAATCAAAAGAATCCAGCCTAAAAAACGCCTCTCTGCATCTCGACTATATATCGACCAGTAGCCAAGCCCGTCTCCAAAATCAGCTTGGATGCGTTCGCGCAAAAAAGCCTCATGCTTCGTGGCATCGTCCCACGGACCGGGGATGTATTTTACCACCTCCGGGTCGCGATCCATCGCTAGGCATGCTTCAAAATCGGCGATCGTTCGGCGCCGGAGCGATAGGCGAGCGGTCTCGGATGCAGGGAGCATTCCCAACACTAGCGCTCTCGCTGAAGTCTGCAATGGGTCGCGAGCGGACCAGCCATGAGATTGGCTGACCGAATTCGGTTGCGTTCTGCCGCCCGGGCGCAACGTCTTCAGCGCTTCCTGGCCACGAGGAAGGGCCGCGGATCCCGACCGCGCGAGGCATGGTGGGCACGCTCGACGATCTCGAAGCCCGCTGCCGCGATCTCGCGTTCCAGCTCTCCCGCGGACAAGGACGACACATAGGGAGCTTTGCCGAGGAGCTGCATGACGGGAACGGCGATGCGTATAATCGGGTTCATCTCCTTCAGGCACGGCGTCTTGGAGATGAACAGCCCGCCGGGCTTCAACAGCCGGCGGATGCCGCTCAAGGCTGCTTCCCGCGCTGCCACCAGATGCAGGACGTTGAAGCCGAGCGCGATGTCGAAGGTCTCGTCCGGCCACGGCGCAGCGTCGGGAGCGGCAACCGCAAATTCGACGTTGGCGTGCTTCCCGGCCTCGGCCCGTTCACGCGCGATGGCGATCATGCCGCCGGATATGTCGGTCGCGACGATGCGGGCTAGGGCGGGGGCGAGCCTGAGCGCCGTCGTCCCCGTGCCGCATCCGAACTCGAATGCGGTCTGTTCGCCCTTGAGATAATGCCGGGTGCGCTCGATCGTGCGCTCATAGCCCGCCATGTCCGCGATCGGATCGGCGGCGTATTTGCGGGCGATGCGGTCCCAAAAGCGTGCATCGTTTGCGGCGCGGATCATGGCGGCGGCGGGGGCGCGAGGGCGGTCAGCTCGCCAGCCGCTTCATCGCCCCTTCGCGCCCGCCGACAAGGATGTTCTGGTCGACATCCCTGATGTCGCGCAGGCCGCAGAGCGCCATGGTGACGTCGAGCTCCTTGCGGATGATGTCGAGCGCGGCGGTGACGCCCTGCTCGCCCATTGCGCCGAGCCCGTAGAGGAAGGCGCGGCCGATGAAGGTGCCCTTGGCGCCGAGCGCGATCGCCTTCAGCACGTCCTGGCCGGAGCGGATGCCGCCGTCGAACAATACCTCCATGCGGCCGCCGACCTGCTCGACGATGCCGGGCAGGGCCTCGATCGAGGACAGCGCGCCGTCGAGCTGGCGGCCGCCATGGTTCGAGACGATGAGCGCGTCGGCGCCGCTCTTGGCCGCCATCTCGGCATCCTCAGGATCGAGGATGCCCTTGAGGATCAGCTTGCCGCCCCACTGGTCCTTGATCCACCGGACGTCGTCCCAGTTCAGCTTCGGGTCGAACTGGCTGGCGGTCCAGGAGGAGAGCGAGGACATGTCGGCGACGCCGGTGACGTGGCCGACGATGTTGCCGAACTGCCGACGCGGCGTGTCCAGCATCTTCAGGCACCAGCGCGGCTTCATCGCCAGGTTGATCAGGTTGGCGATGGTCGGCTTCGGCGGGGCGGAAAGGCCGTTGCGGATGTCCTTGTGGCGCTGGCCGAGGACCTGCAGGTCGAGCGTCAGCATCAGCGCCGAGCAGCCGGCTGCCTTGGCGCGCTGGATCAGGCGGGAGATGAACTCGCGGTCCTTCATCACGTAGAGCTGGAACCAGAACGGCGCGCTGGTGTGGTTCGCCACGTCCTCGATCGAGCAGATGCTCATGGTCGAGAGGGTGAAGGGCACGCCGGCCTTGGCTGCTGCGCGGGCGGCGAGGATCTCGCCATCGGCATGCTGCATCCCGGTGAGGCCCGTGGGCGCGAGCGCGACCGGCATCGCGACGGGCCGGCCGATCATGTCGGAGGCGAGCGAGCGGTCGGTCATGTCGACGGCGACGCGCTGGCGCAGCTTGATCTTGGCGAAGTCGGTCTCGTTCGAGCGGTAGGTGCCCTCGGTCCAGGCGCCGGAATCGGCGTAATCGTAGAACATGCGCGGCACGCGGCGCTTGGCCAGAATGCGCAGGTCTTCGATGGTGAGGGGCTGGGCCATGTCTCGTCTCGCCGTTCGCTTCCCGTCAGTCCTTCGGGTTGGACTCGCATGACGGACGGCGGCGCGCAACCTCATGCGCAGCAGGGCGATCTGCGTCAGGAGACCGCCATGTAGCGGCCCGGCTTGTGGTTCATCGCCAGGATGGCGTTGATCACGAGCGTGCCGACCAGGGACAGCGCGACCTTGTCGAGCGGCAGCAGGAAAAGCGCGGCGGCGAAGATCGCGCCGTCGATCGCGAGCTGGACCCAGCCGGCGCGCAGGCCGTGGCGCTCCTGCAGGTAGAGCGCGAGGATGTTGACCCCGCCGATTGCGGTGCGGTGGCGCGCCAATGCCAGCAGGCCGAGGCCCATCGCGACGCCGCCGACGATCGCGGCATAGAGCGGCGCGACAGCCTCGATGCGGAACCAACCCGGCGTCGCCCAGACGAAGAGCGAGATCAGGGCGACGGCCGCGACGGTGCGCAGCGTGAAGGCGAAGCCCATCCGCCGGAAGGCGAGCCAGTAGAACGGCAGGTTGATGACGAAGAAGAGCAGGCTGAAATCGGCGCCTATGGCGAATTGGAGCAACAGCGCCAGCCCGGCCGCGCCGCCGGTCAGCACCGTGGCCTTGGTGAAGAGCACGATGCCGAAGCTGATCATCAGCGTGCCCAGCGGCAGGGCGAGCAGATCTTCGTAGAGGCGGTGTCTGTGCGGCATGGCTGCGATGGTGGTCTGAGACATTGCGAGCCCTGTATCGGCTGACGACTTCATGCGCCAGAGGCCATGCAACGGTTGAGCCAGAGGGAGCGATCCTGTAGGGCGCAGGCTGCTTGATGGCCTTATCGCTTGGGGATTCCCTTCATGGTTCTGCGGCTCGTCGCTGCCCTTCTGCTGTTCTGCACGGCCTCCGCTGCCTTCGCGCAGCAGCCCGTGGCCTGGAAAACCGGGCGGGAGGCGCGCGAGATCGAACGCAAGGTCGACGCGCTGATCGGGCGGATGACGCTGGAGGAGAAGGTCGGCCAGCTCCACCTCTCGGGCCGCGGCGAGGGCTTCGACATCAACAAGGTCCGCAGCGGCGACATGGGCGCGGTGATGAACTTCGTCGTGCCGGCCGAGGTTCTGGCGGTGCAGAAGGCGGTCCGCGAAAGCCGCCTGAAGATACCGCTGATCATCGGGCTCGACGCCGTCCACGGTTTCTCGACCTATTTCCCGCTGCCGCTCGGCCAGGCTTCGAGCTGGAATCCGGCGCTGATCGAGCAGGCCGCCTATTGGACCGGGCGGGAGGCCTCGGCCGCCGGCATCAACTGGACCTTCGCGCCGATGGTCGACATCTCGCGCGATCCACGCTGGGGCCGCGTGCTCGAAGGGGCGGGCGAGGATGCCTGGCTCGGTTCGATCGTCGCGACGGCGCGCACCCTCGGTTATCAACGCGGTGGCGTCGCGACCTCGGTGAAGCATTTCGTCGGTTATGGCGCTGCCGAGGCGGGCCGCGACTACAACTCGACATGGATCCCGACGAGCCAGCTCTTCGACCTCTATCTGCCGCCGTTCAAGGCGTCGTTCGAGGCCGGCTCGATGACGGCGATGGCGGCCTTCAACGCCCTGAACGGCGTGCCGGCGACGGCGCATAAGGGCATGCTGACCGATCTGCTGCGCGGGAAATGGGGTTTCCGTGGCTTCGTCACCTCCGATTTCGGCTCGATCACGGAGCTGCGGCTGCACGGCATCGCCCGCGACGACGCGGAAGCCGCGCGCAAGGCGCTGATCGCCGGCATCGACATGGACATGATGGGCGACGTCTACCACAAGCACCTCGCCAACGAGGTCCGCGCCGGGCGCGTGCCGGTGAAGGTGCTGGACGAGGCAGTCCGGCGCGTGCTGCGCGTGAAATACCATCTCGGCCTGTTCGAGAAGCCGGATGTCGACCCTGCCGCCGCACCGAAGCTGATGCAGACGGAAGCGGCCCGCGAGGTCGCGCTGCAGGCGGCGCGCGAGGGCGCGATCCTCCTCAGGAACGCCGACCAGACGCTGCCGATCCGGGACACGGTGAAGTCGGTCGCGGTGATCGGCGCCATGGCGGTGCCGGAGGATGAGCGGGTCTGGACCGATCCGGCGGGGCTGGGGCGGCGCGTCATCACGCCCCTGCCGGATGCGCTGCGCGAGCGGCTGCCGAAGGATGTCGCGATCAACTACCAGCCGGCCTTTGCCAAGAATTGCGGCACGGAGTTCGCCGACAAGGAGGCTGCGCTCCGCGCCGCGGCGGAGAGCGATCTCGTCGTCGCCATGCTCGGCGAGGACTGCGAATTCATGGGCGAGGCAGCCTCGCGCACCAAGCTCGAACTTCCCGGCGTGCAGCAGGAACTGCTCGAGGCGCTGGTCAGGACCGGCAAGCCGGTGGTGCTGGTGCTGGCGACGGGCCGGCCGCTCGTGCTGACCTGGGCGAGCGAGCATGTCGCCGCGATCCTGCAGACCTTCCATGGCGGCACGGAGGGGCGCACGGCCATCGCCGACATCCTGACCGGGCGCTACAACCCGTCGGGCCGGGTGCCGATGAGCTTCCCGCGCTCGGTCGGGCAGATCCCGGTGTATTACAACCAGCTCCCGACCGGCCGCCCGGAAAAGATCCGCCAGCGCTACGAGTCCATCTTCATGGACGAGCTCAACGAGCCGCTCTACCCCTTCGGCTACGGGCTGTCCTACAGCCGCTTCACCTATGCCGATCCGCGCGTCTCGGCTTCCTCGATGGCGCTGACGGGTGTGGTCGAGGTTTCGGTCGATGTCACCAATACCGGCGCGCGCGATGGCCACGAGGTGGTACAGCTTTATATCCGCCAGCCGGTGGCGAGCCTCTCGCGGCCGCTGCGCGAGTTGAAAGGCTTCGAGAAGGTGATGCTCAAGGCCGGAGAGACGAAAACCGTGCGTTTCAGGCTGGAAGCCGCGAAACTCGGCGCCCATGACGAACAGGGACGCTACGTCGTCGATCCCGGCGAGGTCGAAATCTACCTGGGAGGTTCATCCCGCGCCGCAGCGAAAACGCAGGTGATCCTGACCAAGTCTTGATCGATCAGCCGTTTCGACTGCTCGGTGTTTAATCTCGACAAGGATCGGTTTTCGGTCAATCCTTCCATTGCCGGCTTACACGCTAGGGCACGCGCCGATCAAATCGCAACGCGACCTGTTCGGATCACGCGTTCTCTATCAGTAGCTTGGAGGCGGATTCCCCGACCAGGTTGGTTCAACCTGATCGGATCCGGCTCGAGGGCGTGCGGGCCGGCAGGCGCGACTTCGAGGGATGTGGCGATGGCGACCGGAACCGTCAAATGGTTCAACACTGAGAAGGGGTATGGCTTCATTCAACCGGCAGAAGGCGGCAAGGACGTGTTCGTCCATATCACCGCCGTCAAGGAAGCCGGGATGATGACGCTGACGGAAGGGCAGAATGTGTCGTTCGAGCTGAAGACCGAACGCGGCAAGACCGCGGCGGGCGATCTGAAAGTGCTCTGAACGTTATTTCTGCTGCCGATAGACGCCTGCCGCGCATGGTTCAGGGCGTGACAGGCTCGTGCTTGCCATAATGACCGGATCGGCGCTGCGTTGCCGAATCCGGCGTGATGTCGGCTTTTGCCGGAAGAGATGCACCGAAAGCCCCGTCAGGCCTGAGCCTGCGGGGTTTCGGGCTTGGACATCCGAGGGATGCGCGGAGCCGGGCGGCGTTTCGCAGTCGACGGCTGCGTGCCGATGTCGAGTCGATGTCGATGGTGTCGAACAGCGACGACCTCGCGCCGTTCGGCTCCGCGCACGGGTATCTGGGGGTTCCGCTTCGTTCTGGGTTCCGGCGAAGGAGCGGGCCTGCCTGTTGGGCCCGGACGAAGTCGGCACCTCCGCGCTATCGCATCGGATGTTTCCGATGCGATATTGGATAAATCGATCACCGTTATCGCGTCCAATCGGACGCGCGGCGATCGAGCGGACCCGCAACGGTCCGGGACGCGAAGCCCGCAATCCCATCCGGCCCACGATGCCTCGCGAAGCCCCTCGGTCGGATAGGACGCGCGCAGGATAGGCATGGGTTCGCGGGGCGGGGATAAGTTTGGGCTCAGCGGCGCCGCCGGGCCGAGGCGTCATGCTCGGGCTTGACCCGAGCATCTCATGCTTCAGGAGTTTCCTGCGCCCTTTCTGATCGAGATGCTCGGGTCAAGCCCGAGCATGACGTGGCAACGGCCCTGATGCCGTATTTTGCGACGGTAGGCCCCATTCGCTCCGTCCTGTTTTCCGCACGATAATCCGCTTGCACGAACAGTCCTTTTGACATAAAGATATCTTTATATCTTTTTCTCGAGCCGAGGGAGTGCGAACGCGTGCGGCAGCCGACGGCATTGTCCTCCGATGTGCTTCTCGCCGGCTTGCGGGCCGCGGGCGAGGAGACCCGCCTGCGCATTCTCGCGCTGCTGTCCGAGGGCGAGCTCTCGGTTTCGGACCTGACCGATATCCTCGGCCAATCGCAGCCGCGCATCTCGCGCCATCTCAAGCTTCTGGCCGAGGCCGGGCTGGTCCGGCGCTCGCGCGAGGGGGCCTGGGCCTTCTTCCGGCTCGACGAGACAGGGCCGGGCGGCGCCTTCGCCGCTTCGCTCGCCGCATGGCTCGATCTGAGTGACCCGGTGCTCGCCGCCGATCGCGAGCGGCTCGCCGCCGTGCGGACGACGCGGGCGGAGGCGGCGCAGAGCTATTTCGCCAGCGTCGCGCGCGACTGGGACCGGCTGCGCAGCCTGCATGTGCCGGACCATGCCGTGGAGGCGGCCGTCGAGGAGGCGGTCGGCGAGGGCACACCCGGCGCCATGCTCGATCTCGGCACCGGCACCGGCCGGATGCTGGAGCGGATCGCGCCGAAGTTCGGCCGCGCCGTAGGCGTCGACGCCAACCATGCGATGCTGGCGGTGGCGCGCGCCAATCTGGAGCAGGCTGGGCTTTCGCGCGTCGAGCTCAGGCAGTGCGACATCTACGCGCTGCCCTTCGCGCGCGGCTCCTTCGACCTCGTCGTCATCCATCAAGTGCTGCACTTCCTCGACGATCCCGCACGCGCCGTGCGCGAGGCGGCGGCGATGCTGGCGCCGGGCGGGCGATTGATCGTCGTCGATTTCGCCCCGCACGACATGGAATTCCTGCGGACCGAGCATGCGCATCGCCGGCTCGGCTTCTCGCGCGTGCAGATCGCGGGCTGGTTCGCCGAGGCAGGCCTCGCCTGCGACCTTTCCCGCGAAGTCACCCTGGCCGATGGCGGCTCCGGCCAGCTTCCGGTCATGCTCTGGCGCGGACGCGACCGGCGCGTCCAGGCCGATCCCCCGGTTCGTACGATCGATTTCGAGGTTGCGTGATGAACGCCTTTCGCCCCAGCCGTCACGGCACACGCCGCCCCCGGGTCTCCTTCGAGTTCTTCCCGCCCAAGACGGCGGAGATGGAAGTCGCGCTGTGGGAATCGGTGCGCCGGCTCGAGCCGCTCGCTCCGGGCTTCGTCTCGGTGACCTACGGCGCCGGTGGGTCCACCCGTGAGCGCACCCACGCCACCGTCAAGCGCATGGTCGAGGAGACCGGGCTGAAGCCGGCCGCGCATCTGACCTGCGTCTCCGCTTCGCGGGCGGAAGTGGACGATGTCATCCGCTCCTATTGGGATGCCGGGGTGCGCCATGTCGTGGCGCTGCGCGGCGACCCGGCCGGCGGCCTCGGCACGACCTACGAGCCGCATCCGGAGGGCTATGACCAGACCTCTGATCTCGTCGCGGGCCTGAAGCGCATCGGCGATTTCGAGGTCACGGTCTCCGCCTATCCGGAGAAGCATCCGGAGGCGGCCTCGCTCGATGCCGATATCGACGCGCTGAAGAAGAAGGTCGATGCCGGCGCGACGCGGGCTATCACCCAGTTCTTCTTCGATAACGACGTCTATTTCCGCTATCTCGACAAGGTCCGCGCGAAGGGCATCGAGATCCCGATCCTGCCCGGCATCGTTCCCGTTCAGAATTTCAAGCAGACGGCGAATTTCGCCCGCAAGACCGGCGCCAGCGTGCCGCAATGGCTGGCCGATCGCTTCGAGGGGCTGGAAGACGATGCCGCGACGCGCCGGCTGGTGGCCGCCGCCGTCTGCGCCGAACAGGTGCTCGACCTGATCGACCGAGGCGTCGGCGACCTGCATTTCTACACGATGAACAAGGCCGACCTCGTCTATGCCATCTGCCATCTCGTCGGCTTGAAGCCCGAGAAGCCGGCGGCGCAGGCGGTGGCGGCGGAGTAAGCCTATGACTGACTTCAAGGCAGCCCCGGTCGATGGGGCCGAGATCGATCGCTCGCTGCGCGAGGCCGCACGGCAGCGCATCCTCGTGCTCGACGGCGCGATGGGCACGCAGATCCAGGATCTGAAGCTCACCGAGGCGGATTTCCGCGGCGAGCGCTTCAAGGGCTGGAACCACGACCTCAAGGGCAACAACGACCTGATCGCCCTGACGCTGCCGGACGCGCTGCGCGACATCCACCTCGCCTATTTCCGGGCGGGCGCCGACATCGTCGAGACCAACACCTTCTCCGGCACCTCGATCGCCCAGGCCGATTACGGCATGGAGGCGCTGGTCTACGAGCTGAACGTCGAATGCGCGCGCATCGCCCGCGAGGCGGCGGCGATCGCCCAGACCGAGGACGGGCGCCGCCGCTTCGTCGCCGGCGCCATCGGCCCGACCAACCGCACGCTTTCGATCTCGCCGGACGTGAACAATCCCGGCTTCCGTGCCGTGACCTTCGACCAGGTGCGCGACGCCTATGCCGAGCAGGTGAGGGGCCTGATCGACGGCGGCTCCGAGCTGCTGCTGATCGAGACGATCTTCGACACGCTGAATGCCAAGGCCGCGATCGTGGCGATCGAGGAGGTCTATCGCGAGCGGGGCATCCGCCTGCCGGTGATGATCTCCGGGACGATCACCGATCTCTCCGGCCGCACCCTTTCGGGCCAGACGGTCGAGGCCTTCTGGAACGCGGTGCGCCATGCCGCGCCGCTGACCGTGGGCCTCAATTGCGCGCTGGGCGCACGCGAGATGCGCGCGCATATCAAGGACATGTCGCGCGTCGCCGACACGCTGGTCTGCGCCTATCCCAATGCCGGCCTGCCCAACGAGTTCGGCCTCTATGACGAGCGCCCGGAAGCGACGGCGACGATGCTCGCCGAATTCGCCGATGCGGGCTTCGTCAACGTCGTCGGCGGCTGCTGCGGCACCACCCCGGACCATATCCGCGCCATCGCCGAGGCCGTCGCCGGCAAGGCGCCGCGCCAGATGCCGGAGGTGAAGCCCTATCTCAGGCTCGCGGGGCTGGAGCCCTTCACGCTCGACGAGACCATCCCCTTCGTCAACATCGGCGAGCGCACCAACGTCACCGGTTCCGCCAAGTTCAGGAAGCTCGTCACGGCCGGCGACTATGCGGCTGCGCTCGACGTGGCGCGCGACCAGGTCGCCAACGGCGCGCAGGTCATCGACATCAACATGGATGAGGGCCTGCTCGATTCCGAGAAGGCGATGACCGAGTTCTGCAACCTCGTCGCCTCGGAGCCGGATATCAGCCGCGTCCCGATCATGGTCGATTCCTCGAAGTTCCATGTCATCGAGGCGGGCCTCAAGACGATTCAGGGCAAGCCGATCGTCAACTCGATCTCGATGAAGGAGGGCGAGGCGGCCTTCCTCGAACATGCCCGCATCTGCCGCAACTACGGCGCGGCCGTCGTCGTCATGGCCTTCGACGAGAAGGGCCAGGCCGACACCTATGCCCGCAAGATCGAGATCTGCACGCGCGCCTACAAGCTCCTGACCGAGGAGATCGGCTTCCCGCCCGAGGACATCATCTTCGACCCGAACATCTTCGCGGTGGCGACCGGCATCGAGGAGCACGACAATTACGGCAACGATTTCATCGAGGCCACGAAGACGATCCGCGAGACCCTGCCGCACGCCCATATCTCGGGCGGCGTCTCGAACCTGTCCTTCTCGTTCCGCGGCAACGAGAAGGTCCGCGAGGCCATGCATTCGGTATTCTTGTACCACTGCATCAAGGTCGGCATGGATATGGGCATCGTCAATGCGGGCCAGCTCGGCTCCTATGACGATCTCGACCCCGAGCTGCGCGAGCTCTGCGAGGACGTGGTCCTCAACCGCCGCAAGGATTCGACCGAGCGGCTGCTGGAGGCTGCACCGCGCTTCAAGGGCGACGGCTCGGTCGCGGCTTCGGGCAAGGACCTCGCTTGGCGCGAGCTGCCGGTCGAGAAGCGGCTGGAGCATGCGCTGGTCGCCGGCATCACCGAATTCATCGATGTCGACACCGAAGAGGCACGGCTGAAGGCCGACAAGCCGCTGCACGTCATCGAAGGTCCGCTGATGGCCGGCATGAACGTGGTCGGCGACCTGTTCGGCGCGGGCAAGATGTTCCTGCCGCAGGTGGTGAAGTCCGCCCGCGTGATGAAGCAGGCCGTCGCCTATCTCATGCCCTATATGGAGGAGGAGAAGCGCCTGAATGGCGGCTCCGAGCGCTCGGCAGCCGGCAAGGTGCTGATGGCGACGGTGAAGGGCGATGTCCACGACATCGGCAAGAACATCGTCGGCGTCGTGCTCCAGTGCAACAATTACGAGGTCATCGACCTCGGCGTGATGGTGCCGACCCAGAAGATCCTCGACACCGCCCGCAAGGAAAACGTCGACATCATCGGGCTGTCCGGCCTGATCACCCCCTCGCTCGACGAGATGGTGACCGTCGCCTCCGAGATGGAGCGCGAGGGCTTCGACATTCCGCTGCTGATCGGCGGGGCGACGACGAGCCGCGTCCATACGGCGGTGAAGATCCACCCGGCCTATGAGAAGGGCCAGACGGTCTATGTCACCGACGCCTCGCGCGCGGTCGGCGTGGTGTCGAGCCTGCTCTCGCAGGACCAGAAGCCGGCCTATGTCGACGGCATCAAGGCGGAATATGCCAAGGTCGCTGCCGCGCATCGCCGCTCGGAGGCCGACAAGCAGCGCCTGCCATTGGCGAAGGCGCGCGCCAACGCCTTCAAGCCGGACTGGAGCAACTACACGCCGCCGAAGCCGAGCTTCCTCGGCACGCGCGTCTTCCGCACCTACGACATCGCCGACCTCGTGCCGGTGATCGACTGGACGCCGTTCTTCCAGACCTGGGAGCTGAAGGGCCGCTACCCCGCGATCCTGGAGGACGAGAAGCAGGGCGAGGCGGCGCGCGCGCTCTGGGAGGATGCGCAGGCGATGCTGAAGCGCGTCGTCGAGGAGCGCTGGTTCAACCCCAAGGCGGTCGTCGGCTTCTGGCCGGCCAATGCCGTCGGCGACGACATCCGCCTCTATACCGGCGAGAGCCGGCAGGACACGCTCGCGACCTTCCACGGCCTGCGCCAGCAGCTCTCCAAGCGCGACGGCAAGCCGAATATGTGCATCTCCGACTTCGTCGCGCCGGAAGGCGTGGCACCGGACTATATCGGCGCTTTCGTCGTGACCTCCGGTGCGGAGGAAGAGCGCATCTCCGAGAAGTTCGCGCGGGACAACGACGATTACCGCTCGATCATGGTCAAGGCGCTGGCCGACCGCTTCGCGGAAGCGTTCGCCGAGCGGATGCACCAGCTCGTGCGCAAGGAGTTCTGGGGCTATGCGCCCGACGAGTCCTTCTCCAACGAGGATCTGATCCGCGAGGAGTATCAGGGCATCCGCCCCGCGCCCGGCTATCCCGCGCAGCCCGACCATACCGAGAAGGCGACGCTGTTCGAGCTGCTGCAGGCGGAGCGGCGCGTCGGCGTCAAGCTGACCGAGAGCTACGCGATGTGGCCGGGCTCCTCGGTCTCGGGCCTCTATCTCTCGCATCCCGACGCCTATTATTTCGGCGTGGCCAAGGTCGAGCGCGACCAGGTCGAGGATTATGCCGAGCGCAAGGGCATGAGCATCGAGCAGGTGGAGCGCTGGCTGGCGCCGATCCTCAACTACGACACCGCCGCCTATCGGCTACAGGCGGCGGAGTAGCGGTCGGATTACGCTCGCGGTCATTCCGGGGCATGGCAACGCCATGAGCCCGGAACCCAGAACCGATGTCGTGCTTCGTGAAGGCGCTAATAGCTCCGTGCCCAAATTCCCGAGCGCATCGGTTCTGGGTTCCGGGCTCGGCCCTGCGGGCCGCCCCGGAATGACGGAGAGGTTCCGTTTCGGCGCGGCGGGCGCTAAGGCCACCCTCACGACTTTCAGGGAGTGCGGCATGGCCGATGACGATTACGTTTACGACGAGGCGACGGGCGAATGGCGTCCGGCCTCCGAGGTGGCAGCGGCCGCCGCTGCTGCCGGGCATGTCGAGGTGCGCGATGCCGCCGGCAATGTGCTGGCCGATGGCGATGCCGTCGTCCTGGTCAAGGACCTCAAGGTCAAGGGTGCGGGCCAGACGTTGAAGCAGGGCACGGTGATCCGCTCGATCCGGCTGACCGAGAATCCCGAAGAGATCGACTGCCGCCACGACTCGATCAAGGGTCTGGTGCTGCGCACCGAATTCGTGCGCAAGCGCTGAGCGGCGGGGCGACCCTCAATGATCCGCAAAGCGACCCTTGCCGATAACGCGCGCATCCACGCCATCCGCATGGGCGTGCACGAGAACGTCCTGAGCGATCCGAGGCTGGTCACGCCCGAGGAGGTCGACTGGTATCGCGAGCACGCCATCTTCCTGGTGGCGGAGGAGGCCGGCGAGGTCGTGGCCTTCACCTGCGCCAACCATCAGACCGGGCTGGTCTGGGCGCTGTTCGTCGATCCGGCCCATGAGGGGCGCGGCCATGGCCAAGCCCTGCTCGATGCGGCGCTGGCCGGGCTCGTGGCGGCCGGCCACGCACAGGCCTGGCTGACGACGGGATCGGACACGCGGGCCGAACGCTTCTATTGCCACCATGGCTGGCGCGACATGGGCCGGGGACAGGACGGATCGATCATCTTCATCAAGGCGCTGGTCTAGGGCCCTGCTGATTTGATACGGAACCGCGCCGTCATTCCGGGGCGGGCCGCAGGCCCGAGCCCGGAACCCATGAACACGACAGCTCATCCAAAAGCGCGCCGATCCGACGGGTCTTCTCGTTTGACCCCGCGTTCATGGTTCCGGGCTCTTCGCTGACGCGAAGCCCCGGAATGACGCCGTGGTTCCGTCAAAATCCAGCAAGCTCTCAGGAAGCGGGCCAGGCGGTGCTCTAGGCGAAGCTGGCCTTGAGGCGCGAGGCTGCGACCGGGCCGTCGAAAACGCGGACGCAGTTTCCGCCCGCCATGCCGGCGACATGGAGCGCCGCCTCGGCCTCGGCGAAGACCTCTTGCGGCTCGCGATGGCCGCCCGGCAGCAGCAGGGCGGCGCCGATCGACACGGTGAAGTCCACCACGAGCGCGCCGTGCGAGATCGGGCGGCAGAGCAGGCGGCGCGTGCCGTCGAGTACGGTGCTCAGATAGTGCCGGTCGCCCGGCATCCGCAGCAGCAGCGCGAATGTGCCCGGACCGACCGGCTCGACCGCCAGGGCATCGGGGAAAAACCGCTTCAGCCGTTCGATCACGCAATGCTGCAGGGCGTCGCCGGCCGCCTTGCCATAGTTTTCGAGGACGCCCCGGAAGCCATCGATCTCGAAGACGGCGACAGCGAGGCGCTCGATGTCCCGTCCGCGCTCGTAGCGGAACTGGCGCAGCAGATCGGTCAGGCCGCGATGGGCTTGCAGGCCGACCGGGGCTTCCGTACGCGCCAGCGCCGCGACCTCGGCCCACAGCCCCTTCTCGGCCGTGACGTCCTGCTTCGAGCCGAAAATGCGGATCGGCCGGCCGTGCTGATGGCCGACGCCGACCACGAGTCGCATCCAGCGCTTCTCGCCCGCCGCGGACCTGATCCGGCAATCGAGCGCGAAGCCCTGGCCGGTGCTGATGGCCGTGCTGCGCAGCTGGTTCATCTCGCGACGCGAGCGATCCTCATAAAGATCGAGCGTCGCGCTGCGGTAGATCGCGGAATCGCGCTTCAGGCCGAAAAGATCATAGACACCATCGGTCCAGCTCAGCGTCTCGTTGGCGAGATTGCATTCCCAAGCGCCGATGGCGGCCGACGCGACGGCGCGGTCGTAGAGGGGCCGTGCCGCTGCCACGAGTTGATGGCTGTTCAAGGTGCCGCTCCTGCCTGCCGATAGGGCAACCCTACGGGCGGTCCGTTAAGGGACCTTTGCGCCCTTGCGCGGAAGGCGGCGATTCATTCGCGCCGCAGCGCCTCGATCGGATCGAGCTTCGCGGCGCGCCTGGCCGGATAGAAGCCGAAGAAGACGCCGATCAGCCCGGAGACGCCGACCGCGATCAGGATCGTCTGGATCGAGATCACCGAGGGCCAGCCGGCGATATGGGCGATGCCCAACGCCGCTGCGATGCCGAGCGCTACGCCGGCCGCGCCGCCGATCGTCGCCAGCGTCGTCGCCTCGATCAGGAACTGGGTCAGGATCGCACTCTGGCGGGCGCCGACCGCGAGCCTGAGCCCGATCTCGCGGGTGCGCTCGGTCACCGAGACCAGCATGATGTTCATGATGCCGATGCCGCCGACCAGCAACGAAACGGCGGCAACCGCCGCGAGCAGCCAGGACAGCGTCGTCGCCGCCGCGGTCGCGGTGTTGGCGATCTCGGTGAGGTTGCGGACGATGAAATCGTCCTCCTGATCCTCCGTCAGGCGGTGGCGCTGGCGCAGCAGGGCGGTGACCTCGGCGATGCCGGGGTTGATCGCCTCTTCATTGGCGAACTTCACCATGATGCTCTGCACCGAGCGGTCGCGCGCATAGTTGCGGCCGACGATGCGGCGCCGGCCGGTGTCGAGCGGCACGAAGATGACGTCGTCCTGGTCCTGCCCCAGCGCCGACTGGCCCTTGGATGCCATCACGCCGATGACCTTGAAGGGCACGTTGCGGATGCGGAACTGCTGGTCGAGCGGGTTCTCCTCGCCGAAGAGATTGCGCGCCACGGTCTGGCCGATGACGGCGACGATCTCGCCCTTGCGCAGCTCCTCGGGCTCGAACAGCCGGCCTTCGGCGATGTCCCATTCGCGGGCGGCGAAGAAGTCGAGATCGGTCGCGGTGATCTGGGTCGACCAGTTGGTGCCGGCATAGACCGCCTGGGCGCGGGTGAAGATGACCGGGGCGGCAGCGGTGACGTCCTCGACCTCCTTCAGGATCGCGGCGGCATCCTCGTCGGTGAGGGTCGACGAGGCGCCGGCGCCGAGCCTGACGCCGCCCTGCGTGACGTTGCCGGACTGGATGATGGCGAGGTTGGCGCCGAGCGACTTGATCTGGCCGGTGACGCGCTCGCGGGCGCCTGAGCCGATCGCGACCATGGCGATGACGGCGGCGACGCCGATGATGATGCCGAGCATTGTCAGGGCCGAGCGCAGAGCATTGGCGCCGATGGCGGACAGGGCGGAACGGATCGCTTCGACGAGGCTCATGCCGCGACCTCCGGCAAAGCTTCCTCCGGCAAGCCGGCATCGAGCGCTGCGAGAGCGCTGCGCGCATCGGCGGGCTCCTGCCTGATATCGCTGAGCAGGTGCCCGTCGCGGAAGCGGATCAGGCGGCGCGCATGGCGGGCGACCTCGCCGTCATGGGTGACGAGCACGACGGTGACGCCCTCGCGGTTCAGATCCTGGAACAGGGCGAGAATTTCGAGCGCGGTGCGGCTGTCGAGGGCGCCGGTCGGCTCGTCCGCGAGCAACAGGCGCGGCTGGTTGACGAGGGCGCGCGCGATGGCGACACGCTGCTGCTGGCCGCCGGAGAGCTGCATCGGGCGGTGATGCGCGCGCTCCGCCAGGCCGACACGGTCCAGCGCAGCGAGCGCGCGCCGGCGCCGCTCGGCACGAGGCACGCCGGCATAGACCATCGGCAGTTCGACATTGGCGCAGGCGTCGATGCGCGGCAGCAGATTGAACTGCTGGAAGACGAAGCCGAGCTTGCGGTTGCGTAGCTCCGCGAGCCCATCGCTCGACAGGGTCTCGACCGCGACGCCGTCGAGTACGTAGTGCCCGCCACTCGGCCGGTCGAGGCAGCCGATCAGGTTCATGAAGGTCGATTTGCCCGAGCCGGAAGGTCCCATCACCGCGACGAGGTCGCCGGCCTCGATCGCGAGCGAGACCCGGTCCAGCGCCGTGACGCGGCCGGAATCGAGATCGTAGACGCGGGAGAGATCGCGGGTTTCGATCAGGGGCATGGTCGTGCCTCCGCGCGAAAGTGCTCGTCATGCTCGGGCTTGACCCGAGCATCTCTTCGACGAGATTCTCGGGTCGAGGCTGTGCCTCGCCCGAGAATGACGGCTCTCGTCATCATGTCCCGCATCAGAACAGCCGCGGCCCGCGGGCGCGGGAAACCGGCGGTTCCGGCGCCGTCGTCAGGCGCGGGCCGCCGCCGACCACGATCTGGGTGCCGTCCTTGATGTCGCCGCCGAGGAGCTCGGTGAAGGCGCTGTCGGTCGGGCCGAGCATCACCGGCACCGGCTTGGGCTGGCCGGCCTCGTCGAGGACATAGACGCGGCCGGGAATGCCCTGGCGCTGCGCGGCGCGGCCGCCCTCCTGCATCAGGGCCTCGAACTTCACGCGACGTTCGGGATCGAGGGCGGCGGCAATCCTGGCGACGATTTCCGCCCGCGCGGCGCGGAAGGATGCGCGCCGCTCCTCCGGCGAGAGGCCCGCCATCGCCTCGCGGTTGCCGCGGCGTTCCCTGAGGATCTCGGCGATCGCCTGCTTCTGCTCGGCGGTGGGCTGCAGTTCGGTCTCGATCCGCTCGCGCAAGGCGGTGCCGGCGCGGGGGCCGCGCTCGTTCGCCGGCCCCTCGGAGGCGGCGTCTGCCGTGGCGGCCGGAAGCGGCGCGGCGGCGCCGGCCGGGCGGAAGCGCAGGGCGGCGTTGGGCACGCGCAGCGCATCGGCCCGGTCCTCGGTGACGACTTGCAGATTGGCGGTCATGCCGGGTAGCAGCGCCATGTCGCGGTTCTCGACGCGGACGACGCCGGTATAGGTCACGACGTTCTGGATGGTCTGCGCGCCGAGCCTGACCATCTCGACGCGGCCCTGGAAGGTGCGGTTGGGATAGGCGTTGACGCTGAAGGAGACTGGCTGGCCGGGCTTCAGCCGGCCGACATCGGCCTCGTCGACATTGGCGTAGATGTCGATGACGCGCAGGTCCTGCGCGATCTGGAACAGGGTGGGCGAGGAGAGCGAGGCCGCGACCGTCTGGCCGAGATCGACCTGGCGCTGGACCACGACGCCGTCCACCGGCGAGCGGATATCGGTGCGCTCCAGGTCGATCAGGATGTCCTTGAGCTTGGCCTCGCGGCTGCCGATCATCGCCTGGCCGGACTGAACCTGCCCCTCCGCGAGCTGGATGTCGGCATCGAGCCCCTTGAGCTCGGCGCGGGCCGAAGTGAGCTGGGCCTCGTTCGAGGCGAGGCTCGCGGTCTGGATCTCGACCTGCGTCCGCGCGGTGTCGAGGTTCTGCTGCGAGCCGGTGCTGCGGTTGAACAGCTCGTTCTGGCGCTCGAAGGTGCGCTTGGCGTCGGTGAGCTGCGCGGTGGTGCGGTCGCGCTGGGCCTCGAGGTCGCGGATTACCGAGTCGGCCTTTGTGCGGGCGGTGCGGGCGCGATCCAGCTGGGCGCGCTTGACCAGGAGATCGGCCCTGGCCTGTTCAAGATCGGCCTGGGCGGCGTCGCGCCGCGTCTTGATCTGGTCGCTGTTGAGGCGGGCGACGATCTGGCCGGCCCTCACCTGCGAATTGTAGTCGGCGAGGATCTCGACGATCTGGCCGGAGAGCTGCGAGCCGACGAGGACGGTGGTGACCGGGGTCAGCGTGCCGGTGGCGCGCACCGCCGCCGTGATCCGCCCGCGATCGAGCGCCGCGGTGCGATAGGCCGGCTCATTGGCGTTGCCGCCGGCAGGGCGCAGCGCCCAGTAGCCGCCGGCCGCAGCGAGGATCACCAGTCCCGTTCCGATCAGCCATCTGCGCAAGGTCGCGTCCCCACCCTATGCGCATGCGCGCAATTGGACGGAGCTTGCCAGAAACCGGGCCGGCAGGCGAGTTAACTTCCTGCAATCTTTGGGTTAGCCCGCGTTCAGGCGGTGCGGGCTGCTTGCGTCGCGGCGAGCAGGTCCCGCAGCGTCGTGATCGTCGAGGAATCTGCGACGCCGTCGACCTTTTCGGGCCGCCAATGGCGCTGGAAGGCGGCGACGACAGCCTCCGTCTTCTCGTCGAAGACACCGTCCACGCCGATGCCATAGCCGAGCATGGCGAACATCGCCTGCAGCGCCTCGACCGGCTGGCCGCTCTCGCCGCGGGCGAAGAAGCGCCCGCCCCGGATCGACGCCGGCTCGTTCCAGAGGCCGACGCCGCCCTCGGCGAAGCGGCGCCAGGGGAATTTTTCGCCCGGATCGATCTTGCGGCCCGGCGCGATGTCGGAATGGGCGAGGACGCGCTCGGGCGGGATCGACCAGCGCTCGCAGATATCGCGGCAGAGGTTCAGCGTCGCGGCGAGCTGCTCTTCCGGGTAGTCCGGCAGGCCGCCGGGGTGGCCGGGATTGGCGATCTCGATGCCGATCGAGCAGGAGTTGATGTCGGTCTCGCCGGCCCAGTGCGAGGCGCCGGCATGCCAGGCACGCCGGCCCTCCGGCACGAGCTGGAGCGTGTGGCCGTTCTCGAAGACGAAATAATGGGACGAGACCTGCGAGACGGGGTTGCAGAGCCATTGCAGCGCTTCGCCCGCGATGGGCATGCCGGTGTAGTGCAGGATCAGCATGTCCGGCCGGCGACCGGGAAGGGCATCGGAATCCTTGCCGTCGCGGCCTTTGCGCTCGCCATGGTTGGGCGAGGGAAAGACCTTGGCGGCGAAGCGGCTGTCGGGGGTGGCCGCGTCGGGTTTGGCGGTGTCGTTCATGCGTGCGGGCTCAGGCGGGTTCGGGCGAGAGGTTGCGGCTCATGCCGCGCTCTTTCTGGATCGCGTCCCAGGCGGCGTTGATGGCCGAGAGGCGCCGGGTCGCGATCGCGACCGCCTCCTGGGGCAGGCCACGGGCGATCTCCCGGTCGGGATGCGTCTCGACGACGAGGCGGCGGTAATGCCGCTTCAGCTCGGCGTCATCCATCTCGCGGCTGGCGCCGAGGACGAGATAGGGATCATCCGGGCGGCGTGCGTGACGGGCCTCGATCCGCGCGAAATCGCCGTCCGCGATGCCAAAGATGCCGGCGACCGACTGGAGATAGGCGTGCTCGGCCTCATGGATCGCGCCATCGGCGGCGGCGATCAGGAAAAGCCCGTCGAGCACGTCCTCCAGCAGGGCGGGCTCGTCCTTGAAGGCGGCGGCGATCTGCGCGGCATAGGCCTCGAAGCCGGCGCTGGTCTGCTTGGCGAGATCGAACAGGTGTTCGATGCGCTGCTGCTGCTCGGGCGGCACCTCGATGATGCGGCGGAAGGCGGTGATCTCGTCGCAGGTCACGACGCCGTCCGAGCGCGCCATCTTGGCGGCGAGCGCGACGAGCCCCGTCGTGAAGACGAGTTCCCGCGGCGCCGGGCCGAAGGGCGCGCCCTCGCGATCGACCAGCACATGGCCGGCCACTGCGCCGAGCAGCGCGCCGAGGGGGCCGCCGAGCACGAGCCCGAGCCCGCCGCCGCCGAGCGCGCCCCAGAAGGAGGAAGCCATGAACGCAATGATCCCAGTGAATCCGAGGGCGGATGATGTGGGGAGCGACGGCGCCGATGCAAGGGGCAGGGCTGCGACGGCCTGCCGCGCCAATAATGCGCCCCGAGCCGGAAATGAGGCTGGAATGCGGCCGGCCGGGCTCGTGCTTGATTCGTTTTTGAGCAGGGAACCCGGCCAAGTTTTACGAGGCGACAATTACATATCAATACTTAACAGTCGAATATAGAATAAATTCCTGTTGACGCATTTATTGGAGGTTTTTGCTTGAGTCGTGACAGATTATCGACACATTGAACCATCAATTGACCACCCCCATTGGCCAGTCATGGCGTAATATGGGTTCAGTTCAACATGCGGTATGTCTGTGGCGGCCTAGCGGCTGCGTGCCTGATTAGCCTCTCCGGGATCGCTTCGGCGGAGGAATTCGTGAACGCGGAAACGGACGCCAGAGCCTTTATCGTTCGCGAAGCGGAGATCGCCCGCGAGAAGGCCGGTGAGACGAAGGGCGAGCCGACTGAGGCGACCGCGACCAAGGCGAACACCAAAGCCGGGCGCAAGGCCGCACGGGCCGCCAAGGCCGATGCGGCGAGCGTCGCCCATGCCGAGCCGGAGAAGGGCGAGGCCCGTCCCAGCCGCGCGCTGGCAGCTCCGGCCGGTGCCGAAGGCATCAAGGCGATCATCGCGCGCCATGCGGCGGCCAACGGCGTGCCGTTCTCGCTCGCCGATGCGGTGGTGCGGGTCGAGAGCCGCTACAATCCGCGCGCCGCGCATGCCGGCAATTTCGGCCTGATGCAGATCCGCCACCAGACGGCGCGCGGCATGGGCTATACCGGCAGCGCGGGCGGCCTGCTCGATGCCGAGACCAATGCGCGCTACGGCATGATGTATCTGGCGCAGGCCTACAAGCTTGCCGGTGGCGACACCTGCCGGACCGTCATGAAGTACCAGAGCGGCCATATGACCAGCCGGATGAGCGGCGCCAATCGCACCTACTGCGCCAAGGTCCGCACGATCACGGCGCGCAACTGAGGCTTCGCGCCGGCCCGCGCTTGACGTGGGCCGCGCCAGCGCGCATCTCCCCCCTCGCCAGTCGGCTGGACGGCCGCTCCCGCAAGAGCTCAGGTTCTTTCGGGGGAGGAAAGTCCGGGCTCCACGGAAACACGGTGCCGGATAACGTCCGGCGGGGGCGACCCCAGGGAAAGCGCCACAGAGATCGAACCGCCTCGTGCCCGTTGGCTTCGGCCTTCTTGCGCGGGGTAAGGGTGAAAAGGTGCGGTAAGAGCGCACCGCGGACCCGGCAACGGGGACGGCATGGCAAGCCCCACCGGGAGCAAAACCGAATAGGGACGATGCTGCCCGCGCAAGCGGGGAGGGGCAGGTTTCTGTGCCCTGTCGTCCGGGTTGGTTGCTCGAGGTGCGCAGCGATGTGCATCCCAGAGGAATGGCCGTCACGTCGGGGGAGCGATCCTCCGGCCATCCAGAACCCGGCTTACAGGCCGACTGGCACCTTCAGAAATGCGAAAGGGCCGGGAGCGATCCCGGCCCTTCGTTTGTTTCCGGCTTGAGCGTGCTCATTTTTCTCCGAACCACGCCGTCATCCGGGGCTTGCCCCGGGATCCATCGAAGGGTGCCGGAGCTCTACGATGGTTCCCGGATCGGCGCCGCTTCGCGGCTTGTCCGGGATGACGCAGCGGTTCCGTGCAAAATCAGCATGCTCCAGCAAGCGGCTCGCTGGTTCAGAGCGTGTAGCTCCATTCGGCGGGCACGAAGCGGAAGGCGTTGCCGCTCTTCTTCACCGTGCCGAAGCCGGGGAAGGGCATGTGCGAACCGCTGAACGCGATGCCGTCCGCCGCGATGATGTCGAGCACGCGCCGGCGCGAGGCCGCGGCCTGGGCGCCGTCGGCATCGAAGACGAAGGTGATCTCCGGGCGCGCCGTCTGGATCGCGGCGTTGTGCACGCAATCGGCCACCAGCAGGATCTGCTCCCTGCCCGAGGACAGCCGCAGGATGCTGTGACCCGGCGTATGGCCCGGCGCATCTTCCAAGGTCAGTCCCGGCGCGATCTCGCCGGCCTTCACCTTGCGGGTGCGGGCGGCGTAGGGCGCGAGCGAGTTGCGGGCGGACTCGAAGAACGGCTTCGCCTCGGCCGGGACGCGGCTCAGGATGCCGTCATCGTGCCAGAAGGCATATTCGGTTTCGTGGATGACGACCTCCGCATTGGGGAAGCGGGCGGTCTTCTGCGCGGTGATCAGCCCCTCGGCGTGGTCGGGATGGGCGTGGGTGAGGATGACGGCGTCGATCTGGGCCGGCTCGATGCCGGCGGCGCGCAGATTGGCCTCGGCCCGGCCCATGGTGTCGCCAAGGCCGGTCCAGGCGCCGCCGCCGGTATCGACGAGGTAGGTCCTGTCCTTCGTGTTGACGACGAAGGCGTTGACCGAGGTCGGCAGTGCCTCGGTCAGGCCGGCCTCAGCGACGAGGCGCGGCACGTCGCCGGGGTCTCCGCCCGTGAAGGATTTGGCCCCGAGCGGCACATAGCCGTCGAGGATGGCGGTGATCTCGATGTCGCCGAGCATGCGGCGATAGATGCCGGGCACCTGCGCGGCCGTCTGCGGGGCGCGGGCGAGGGCGGGCAGGGTGGGGAGGAGCGCGGCTGCCGTTCCGGCAAGCCATTGGCGACGGTTCAACATGATGTTTTCCAGAGGCTAGAGGGCGAGGCTTCCGGAAACGACGCCCGCGCCAATCGCGCGGGGCTTGATCGTCTCGCGGCCGGGGCGAACCCGGCCGCGGAAACAAGATGGGTCGCCGGAACTCAGGCCGCAACCTGAAGGTCGACGTCGATGTTGCCCTTCGTCGCGTGCGAGTAGGGGCAGACCACATGGGCCTTCTGGACGAGGTCCTCGACCACGGCCTTGTCGACGCCGGGCACGGAGATTGTCAGCTTCACGGCGATGCCGAAGCCCTGGCCGTCGTCGCGCGGGCCGATGCCGACATCGGCCGAGACCTTCGCCTCGTCGGGGATCTTCACCTTCTCCTTGCCGGCGACGAATTTCAGCGCGCCGAGAAAGCAGGCGGAATAGCCATTCGAGAAGAGCTGCTCGGGATTCGTGCCTTCGCCGCCGCCGCCACCAAGTTCCTTCGGGGTGTTCAGGACGAGCTTGACGTTGCCGGTGTCAGTCGCGGCCTGGCCTTCGCGGCCGCCGGTGGCGGAACCATGAGCGGTGTAGAGGATTTTCATGGGAGGGCTCCTTCTCTGTGGGGTCAACCAATGCCTGCTATTTAGATTGTGCACAATTAGATTGTCAACAATTAATTTGTGACTCGCTGCGCTTTCATGTAAACGCTGGTCATCCCGGACGCAGCGAAGCGCAGATCCGGGATCCAGGCCTGAACCTTGAGCGGACGCGCTCCGGCATGAGTCCCGGGTCAAGCCCGGGATGACGGCGTGATTCCGTGCAGAATCGACAGCTCCGGGAAATGAAGCGGGCGGTTGATTAGGAGGCCGCTTTCAGGTTGCGTGGGAATGACGGTGCAAGAGGGCGCGATGGCACAGCGGGATGAAGCCAGGGACGGCATGTCGCGGCTGGAGCAGCAGCTCTGCTTCGCGATCTATCAGGCCGGCCACGCCTTCAACCGGGCGTATCGCCCGATCCTGGCCGAGCTTGGGCTGACCTATCCGCAATATCTCGTGATGCTGGTGCTGTGGGAGCAGGACGGGCTTACGGTCAAGGAGCTCGGCGAGAAGCTGATGCTCGATTCCGGCACGTTGACCCCGCTGCTGAAGCGCCTTGAAGGCGCCGGGATCATCCGGCGCGAGCGCGACGCCCGCGACGAGCGCCAGGTCCGTATCCGCCTCGCCGAAAAAGGCGAGGGGATGCGCGTGCAGGGGCGCTGCGTGCAGGACGCGATCGGCAAGGCGCTGGGCGGGACGGCTCAGGACGCCGCAAGGCTGCGCGACCAGCTCGATCTCGTCCGCGATGCGTTGCTGACGGCGTCCAAGGACGGCTGAGCGTTCCGAGACCCGGCACTCTCGCGACGCAGAAGCTCCGGCATCTCGTATTGCCGGAGATGCTCGGGGCAGGCCCCGGCATGACGCGCCGCGGCGCCTGATATTTTTTCTCCGTCCATTTGTCGTCCGCTGCGGCCTCGCCCGCATCGGCACAAGGCGGATTCCACATGGTTTACGGATACTTAACCTTAACGAGCTGTGATGGCGGAGAGTCCTTGCAGGTGCGGTTCCGTGCCTGCGATTCCATTGACGCCCATAATGGCCCATGCTATCCCAAATCATCCCGTCGAAGCCGGCAGGCAATCCAAGGGTCAGGCTCCGTGTGCCGCGCGGATTTTGGCTTGCAGGCGTGCTTTGCCCGCTTCGACGGAGGGATTTTTCGCCGCCCGCCTCGGTGCGCCGCGGCGTCGTGAAGAGCAGGCCGGGAGGCGGCGTTGATGGACCGCTTCGTCTCGAACTTCACCAATCGCCTCGACGCCAAGGGGCGCGTTTCCATTCCTTCGAGCTTTCGGGCCGTCCTGGCCAAGGACGGGTACGAGGGGCTCTATGTCCATCAGGCGCTCGATCTGCCGGCGCTGGATGCCGGCGGCAACGCGCTGCGGGCGACGATCGACGACATCCTCGCGCGCTTCTCGCCGTTCTCGGACGAGTGGGAGCTGCTCTCGACGGCGCTCAACGGCACCTCGGAGGTGCTGAAGGTCGATACGGAGGGGCGGATGGTGCTGAGCGAGGCGCTCAGGGCGCATGCCGGCATCGGCGATACCGTGACCTTCGTCGGGCACGGGCACAAATTCCAGATCTGGGAGCCGGAACGGTTCCGCGCGCATCTCGATGCGGCGCGGACGCGGCTTCGCGACGTCAAGCGCACCCTGGGTGGCTTGGGGGTTCCAGCCGGAGGCGCGGGCACATGACGGATCATGGCGACCGTTCCGGTGCGGCCATTAGCGGACCGGTTCGTCATGTGCCCGTGCTGCTGGGCGAGGTGCTGGAGGCGCTCGCCCTGCAGCCCGGCGGGCGCTATCTCGACGGCACCTTCGGCGCTGGCGGCTATACTAAAGCGATCCTCGACGCGGCGCCGGAGGCGACGCTGCTCGGGCTCGACCGCGACCCGAGCGCAATCGCCGGCGGGGCGGACCTCGTCGCGGCGATGGCCGGGCGATTGACGCTGTCGCAGGCCTGCTTCGGCGAGCTGGCCGAGGAGGCCGAGCGCTTCGGGATGACGCCGCTCGACGGCGTCGTGCTCGATATCGGCGTCTCCTCGATGCAGATCGACCAGGCCGAGCGCGGCTTCTCGTTCCGCTTCGACGGCCCGCTCGACATGCGCATGAGCGGAGCAGGGCAGAGCGCCTCGGACATCGTCAACGAGGCCGAGGAGGGGCTCCTCGCCAACATCTTCTATCACTATGGCGAGGAGCGCCGCTCCCGCGCCGTGGCCCGCGCCGTGATCGAGGCGCGCCGCAGGGCGCCGCTGGCGACGACAAAGCAGCTCGCCGACCTCGTCGCCGGGATCGTGCGGGGCGAGCCGGGCGGGCCCCATCCGGCGACGCGCGTGTTCCAGGCGCTGCGCATCGCGGTCAATGACGAACTCGGCGAGCTGGTGCGGGCGCTGCATGCGGCGGAAGCCGTGCTGAAGCCCGGCGGGCGGCTGGTCGTCGTGACCTTCCATTCGCTGGAGGACCGCATCGTCAAGCAGTTCTTCGCCGAGCGCTCGGGCCGCGTGCCGTCCGGCTCGCGCCATGCGCCGGCCGTGGCCTCCGAACAGCCGACCTTCCGGCTGATCAGCAAGGGCGCCGTCGCGCCTTCCGAAGCCGAGATGCGGGCCAATCCGCGGGCGCGCTCGGCCAAGCTGCGCGCCGCAGAGCGCAATGAGGCGCCGGCGCGCCGGGCCGATGCCGGGCTCGTCGCGCTCTCCACCGTTCCCGACCCGCAGCCGCGCCGGAGACCCTGAGCGTGATCAAGCTCCTGCATGTCATCGCCATCGGCGCGCTGGTCTCCTCGGCGGTCTATGCCTACTCGATCAAATACGAAACGACGCTGGCGGCCGAGCATCTCCAGAAGCTCAAGGGCAAGACCCAGCGCGAGCGCGACGCGATCCAGGTGCTCAAGGCCGAGTGGCAGTTCCTCAACCGCCCCGACCGCGTCCAGGCGCTGGCCGAGCGGCATCTCGATCTCCAGCCCTTCGTCGTGACGCAGGTGGTCAAGCCCTCCGACATCCCCAATCGCGGCCCGAAGGTCGACACCATCGGCCGCAAGCTCGCGGATCTCGGGCTCGGCATGCCGACCGAGACGCCGAAGAACGCCAAGTCGAGCGCGACGACGCCGAGACCGATGCCATGACCGAGCCGACACCGAACGGGGCGCCGATGGAGCAGCAGGGCGAGGCGGCCGAGACCATCACCAAGCGCGCGCGCTTGGCCTGGCTGCGCGACGTCTTCCGCATGAGCGGGGAGAAGAGCCAGCCGCGCGTCGGCCTCGTCATCCTCGGCTTTTCCGCCCTGTTCATTGCGATCACCGGCAGGCTCGTCATGCTTGGGGCGCTGCCGAACGAGCAGGTCGGCCTGCGCCGCGCGACCTCCACCGCCATTTCCGCCGCGCGGCCCGACATCGTCGACCGCAACGGCGAGGTGATGGCCACGGACATCCGCACGGTCTCGGTCTTCGCCGAGCCGCGCAAGATCCTCGACAAGGACGAGGCGACCGAGCTTCTCACCGCCGTGCTGCCGGACCTCGACGCCAAGGATCTGCGCGACAAGCTCAACACCAAGAAGGGCTTCGTCTGGGTCAAGCGCGAGATCACGCCGCGCCAGCAGGCCGAGGTTCACCGGCTCGGCATCCCCGGCGTCGGCTTCGTGCCCGAGAACAAGCGCGTCTATCCCAACGGCACCGCCGCCGCCCATGTGCTCGGCTTCGCCAATATCGACAATGTCGGCATCGCCGGCATGGAGAAATACATCGACTCGCAGGGGCTGCAGGACCTCAACGGCGCCGGGCTCGCGACGGAAGCCTCGGACCTCAAGCCGGTCCAGCTCTCGATCGATCTGCGCGTGCAGCATCTGCTGCGCGACGAGCTCTTCAAGGGCATGGAGCGCTTCAAGGCCATCGCGGCGGCCGGCGCGATCATCGACGTGACCACGGGCGAGGTGATCGCGCTCGCCTCGCTGCCGGATTTCGACCCGAACAACCCGGTCGACGCGCTGGAGAAGGACCGCATCAACCGGATGAGTGTCGGCGTCTACGAGATGGGCTCGACCTTCAAGGCGCTGACCATCGCGATGGCGCTCGATTCCGGCAAGGCCAACATCAATTCGAGCTATTCGACCGCCGGCGGGATGATGCGGTTCGGCCGCCAGGTCATCAAGGAATACCACGGCACCGGCCGCACGCTGACGGTGCCCGAGGTCTTCCTGCACTCGTCGAACATGGGCTCGATCAAGATGGCGCTCGCCGTCGGCGTCGAGGGCCACAAGGCCTTCCTGCGGAAGATGATGCAGCTCGACCGGATGACGACGGAGCTGCCGGAAAGCGCAGCCCCGATCGTTCCACAGCGCTGGGGCGAGATCAACACCGCGACCATCGCCTTCGGCCACGGGCTCGCGGTGGCGCCGCTGCAGGCGCTCTCCGCCGTCGCCGCGCTGGTCAATGGCGGCTATCTGATGAAGCCGACCTTCCTGAAGCGCTCCGAGGAGGATGCGCGCAAGGTGGCGACCCGCGTGATCAAGCCGGAGACCTCCGAGGCGATGCGCTTCATCATGCGGCTCAACGGCGAGAAGGGCTCGGCCCGCAAGGCCGACATCCCCGGCTACTTCGTCGGCGGCAAGACCGGCACGGCCGAGAAGGTCATCAACGGCCGCTACGCCAAGAACAAGAACTTCACGACCTTTACGGCGATCGCACCCTCCGACAAGCCGAAATACCTCTTCCTCGCGATCTATGACGAGCCGAAGGGCTATGCCGAGAGCGGCGGCTATTCGACCGCGGCCTGGAATGCCGGCGTGACCACCGGCAGGGTGATCGAGCGCGCGGCACCGATCCTCGGGCTTAACCCGCGCTTCGACCCGCCGCCGTCGCCCTTCCCGCTGATGGCGAAGCTGGGGGCCTGGGGTTCGCGGTGACATCTTGACGGCGCCGCTGTCGCGCCGTCATTCCGGGGCAGGCCGCAGGCCTGAGCCCGGAACCCAGAAACACAGGACGATCAGGATCAGCCGGTGCGCTTCGACATACCAGGGTATCGGTTCTGGGTTCCGGGCTCTTCGCTTGCGCGAAGCCCCGGAATGACGGAGGTCGCATGAGCTCGATATCCGGATACAGCCTCGGAGACCTCTTCCCCGAGACCTTCGAGGCCGAGGCTGCCAGCCAGCAGGTGCATGGCGTCGCCTTCGACAGCCGCAAGGTGACGGGGGACGACGTCTTCGTCGCGCTCGCCGGCGCGAAGGCGGACGGCGCGCGCTTCATCATGGATGCGGTGGGGCATGGCGCCGTCGCGATCGTCTCGGGCGGACCGCGCCCGGCGGACCTGCCGGCCGGCGTCGCCTTCGCGCAGGTCGACGACCCCCGGCTCGCGCTGGCTCTGGCCGCTGCCAAGGTCCATCCGCGCCAGCCGGAAACGATCGTGGCGGTGACCGGCACCAGCGGCAAATCCTCGGTCGCGGACTTCACGCGGCAGATCTTCCAGGCGCTCGGCCATGAGGCGGCGAGCGTCGGCACCATCGGCGTGGTGACGCGCAAGGGCGCCGATTACGGCTCTCTGACGACGCCCGATCCGCTCTCGCTGCACGCCTCGCTCGACAAGCTGGCGGGCGAGGGCATCACGCATCTCGCCATGGAGGCGTCCTCGCACGGCCTCGACCAGCGCCGGCTCGACGGCGTCAGGCTGAAGGCGGGCGCCTTCCTCAATCTCGGGCGCGACCATCTCGATTATCACCCCAGCGTCGAGGATTACCTCGCCGCCAAGCTGCGGCTCTGGACGCTGCTGCCGGCCGGCGCGCCGGTCGTGATCAACCGCGACGAGCCCTATGCGGAAGAGGCGGCGCAGGCCGCCGAGGCAGCGGGGCATCCGGTGCTCGGCATCGGCCGCAAGGGTGAGACGCTGACACTGCTCGCCAATGAGCGCGAGGGCTTCTCGCAGCGCCTGACGGTCGGCTTCGACGGGCAGAAACTCTCCGTCGCCCTGCCGCTGGTCGGCGATTTCATGGCCGGCAATGCGCTGGTCGCCGCCGGGCTTGCCATCGCGACCGGTGCGGACAAGGCGGCGGCGCTGCAGGTGATGGCCGGGCTCACCGGGGTCGCCGGGCGGCTCGAACGCGTCGGCGAGGCGAATGGCGGGCTCGTCGTGGTCGATTATGCCCACAAGCCCGATGCGCTCGCAGCCGTGCTCACGACCCTGCGCCCCTATGCGACCGGGCGGCTGATCTGCGTCTTCGGCTGCGGCGGCGACCGCGACAAGGGCAAGCGGCCGCTGATGGGCGCGATCGCGGCGGAAAAAGCCGATATCGCCATCGTCACCGACGACAATCCGCGCAGCGAGGACCCGGCGACCATCCGGGCCGAGATCATGGCCGCCTCGCCAGAGCTTTCCGAGATCGGCGACCGCGAGGAGGCGATCCGCGCCGCCGTGAAGATGCTCAAGCCTGGGGATTTGCTGGTCGTGGCGGGAAAAGGCCATGAAAGCGGCCAGATCATAGGCGACCGCACGCTGCCCTTCTCCGATCACGACGTGGTCCGGAAAGCGCTATCGGAGATCAAGTGATGAGCGCCCCGCTCTGGACCGGTGAGAAGCTGATCGCGGCGCTGGGCGCGCGACCCGAAGGCGCCGTGCCGCCTGTCGTGACCGGCGCCTCGATCGACACCCGGACGCTCGTGCCGGGCGATGTCTTCTTCGCCATCAAGGGTGAGGCCCGCGACGGGCATGACTTCGTCAAGGGCGCGCTCGACAAGGGCGCGGCGCTCGCCGTCATCGACGAGGAGCACGCGGCGGAGTTCGCCGGGGCCGGCGCGCTCGCCATCGTGCCCGACGTGCTGAAGGCGATGGAGCAGGCCGGCACCGCGCGCCGGGCCGAACTCAAGGCCGGCATCGTCGCCGTCACTGGCTCGGTCGGCAAGACCGGCACCAAGGAGGCGCTGCGCCTCGTGCTCTCGCGGCAGGGCAAGACCCATGCGCCGGTCGCCTCCTACAACAACCATTGGGGCGTGCCTCTCACGCTCTGCCGCACGCCTGCCGATATCGCCTATGGCGTCTACGAGATCGGGATGAACAGCCCCGGCGAGATCGTCCCGCTGGCGCGGATGGTGCGCCCGCAGGTCGCGATCATCACCACGATCCAGCCGGTGCATCTCGCCGCCTTCGCTTCGCTGGAGGGGATCGCCGAGGAGAAGGCCGGCGTCTTCTGGGAACTTGAAAAAGGCGGCACGGCCATCGTCAACGCCGACATCCCGCAATCGGAGCTGCTGCGCGATATCGCCAAGTCCGGGCCGGCCGGGCGGATCATCACCTTCGGCGAAAGCCCGGATGCCGATGTCCGGCTGATCTCCTGCGCGCTCAAGCCGGACCTGTCCGTGGTCGAGGCCCGCGTCTTCGGCGAGCCCGTCACCTATCGCCTCGGCAGCCCGGGCAAGCATATCGTGCTGAACTCGCTCGGCGTGCTCGCCGTCGTCCATGCGCTCGGTGCCGATCTCGCGCTGGCCGCGCTCGCGCTCGGCGACCTCAGGCCGCCGGCCGGGCGCGGGGCGCGGCAGATCCTGCAGGCGCGGGGCGGCGCGATCACGCTGCTCGACGAGAGCTACAACGGCAACCCCGCCTCGATGCGCGCCGCGATCGAGAATCTCGGTCGCTTGCCGGTGGAAGGGCGCGGCCGGCGCATCGCCGTGCTCGGCGACATGCTGGAGCTCGGACCGAGCGGCGGCGACCTCCATCGCGGTCTCGCCGAGCCTCTCGTGGCTAACACGATCGACCAGGTCTTCGCCTGTGGCCCGCTGATGAAAGGGCTCTATGAGAGCTTGCCTTCCGCCATGCGGGGGGCTTATGCCCCCGGGGCGAGCGAACTGGAGCCGCTCGTGCTCGATGCGATCCGCGCCGGCGATGTCGTCACGGTCAAGGGTTCGCTCGGCTCGCGCATGGGGCCGATCGTCAAGGCGATCCTCGCGCGCTTCCCCGCCATGCCTGCCGAAGACTGACCCTGAGAGCGGGATGCGAGAAAGTGGAAGCTGGTTTTTCGCACCAATCCCACTCTCATCTTTTGGAATCGATCACGTTTTGTGATTTGGGATCGAAACGATCCAAAATCATCGTGATATAAGAGAATCAATCAGCATGCTCGTCTGGCTCGCCGACTTCTCCGGCACCTTCCCGATCCTGAACGTCTTCCGCTACATCACCTTCCGGGCTGGTGGGGCTACAGCGACGGCGCTGCTCTTCGTCTTCTTCTTCGGCCCGGCGGCGATCTCCTGGCTCAGGATCAAGCAGGGCAAGGGGCAGCCGATCCGCACCGACGGCCCCGAATCGCACCTCGCCAAGCGCGGCACGCCGACCATGGGCGGGCTGATGATCCTGGGCGGGCTCTTCGCCGCGACGCTGCTCTGGGGCAATCTGCGCAACCCCTATGTCTGGATCGTGCTCGGCGTGACGTTCTGCTACGGCGCGATCGGCTTCTATGACGACTATCTCAAGGTGACCAAGCAGTCGCATAAGGGCTTCTCGGGCAAGGCGCGCATCGCCATCGAAGTCGTGGTCGCGCTGATCGCCTGCTACCTCGTGATGCAGACGCAGCCGCCGGCGATCTCGTCGGGCTTTGCCATGCCGTTCCTCAAGGACGCGATCATCCCGCTCGGCATCCTGTTCCCGCTGGTGACGGCCTTCGTCGTGGTCGGCGCCGGCAATTCAGTGAACCTGACCGACGGGCTCGACGGCCTCGCCATCGTGCCGGTGATGATCGCGGCAGGCACCTTCGGCTTCATCTCCTATCTCGTCGGCAACGCGATCTTCGCCAACTACCTGCAGATCAACCATGTGCCGGGCTCGGGC
Source organism: Bosea sp. NBC_00550 (assembly GCF_026020075.1). NCBI lineage: Bacteria > Pseudomonadati > Pseudomonadota > Alphaproteobacteria > Hyphomicrobiales > Alloboseaceae > Allobosea > Allobosea sp. NBC_00550. The sequence goes on along the minus strand of NZ_CP102772.1, from coordinate 2,122,622 downwards.
GAGCTCGCGGTGATCTGCGGCGCGGTGATCGGCGCCGGCCTCGGCTTCCTCTGGTTCAACGCGCCGCCGGCCCAGATCTTCATGGGCGACACCGGCTCGCTTGGCCTTGGCGGCCTGCTCGGCACCATCGCGGTCGCGACCAAGCACGAGATCGTGCTGGCGATCGTCGGCGGCCTGTTCGTGGTAGAAGCGCTCTCGGTCATCATCCAGGTCGCCGTGTTCAAGCGCACCGGCAAGCGCGTCTTCCTGATGGCGCCGATCCATCACCATTTCGAGAAACTGGGCTGGACCGAGCCGCAGGTCGTGATCCGCTTCTGGATCATCTCGGTGGTGCTGGCGCTGGTCGGCCTCTCCACGCTCAAGCTGCGCTGAGCGATGTCTGTGGCTACCGGTACCACCGCGTCATTCCGGGGCGCGCCGCAGGCCCGAGCCCGGAACCCAGACCCGATGTTCTTGATCGAGAGGGCGATCGTGTTCCGCTGTCTTTTCGAAACACCGCATCGGTTCTGGGTTCCGGGCTCAAGCGCTCCGCGCTTGCCCCGGAATGACGGAGGTACTCGATGACACCGGTTACGGTCTTCGCCGGGCGCAAGGTCGCCCTGTTCGGCCTCGGCGGCTCGGGGCTCGCCACGGCGCGCGCGCTCAAGGCCGGCGGCGCGGATGTCGCGGCCTGGGACGACAACGAGACGAGCCGCGACAAGGCGGCGGCCGAGGGCATCGCCGTCGTCGATCTCGCCAGCGCCGACTGGTCGGGCTTTGCCGCCTTCGTGCTCTCGCCGGGCGTGCCGCTGACGCATCCGGAGCCGCACTGGACCGTGGCGAAGGCGAAGGCTGTGGGCGCCGCGATCATCGGCGATGTCGAATTGTTCTTTCTGGAGCGGGCCAGGATCGCGCCGGGCTCTCCGACCGTCTGCATCACCGGCACCAACGGCAAGTCGACGACGACGGCGCTGATCGCGCATGTGCTGAAGCAGGCCGGGCGCGACGTGCAGATGGGCGGCAATATCGGCACTGCGGTGCTGGCGCTGGAGCCGCCCGCGGCCGGGCGCGTCCATGTCATTGAATGCTCAAGCTACCAGATCGACCTCGCGCCATCGCTTAAGCCCACGGTCGGCATTCAGATGAACCTGACGCCAGATCATCTCGACCGGCACGGCTCGCTGGAGAACTACGCGGCAATCAAGGAGCGGCTGGTTGCTGCCGCCGATATCGCCGTCGTCGGCGTCGACGATGAGGCCTCGAAGCAGATGGCGCGGCGCCGCGCCGCCGGAGGCCGCCCGCTCGTCAAGATCAGCGGCGAGCAGCCGCTCGACGAAGGCGTCTTCGCCGGCGTCACCGCCAATCACGGCCGGCTCGATACCCGCATCGTCGAGGTCAAGGACGGCAAGCCCAAGGTCGTCGCCAATCTCGCCGGCATCGGTTCCTTGCGCGGTTCGCACAACGCACAGAACGCGGCGGCGGCCTTCGCCGCCTGCTCGGCAGTAGGCTTGAGCGCCGAGGAGATCGAGGCCGGCTTCAAGAGCTATCCGGGTCTCGCGCATCGCATGGAGGAGCTCGGCCGGATCGGCCGCGTCGTCTTCATCAACGACTCCAAGGCGACCAATGCGGATTCCACGGAAAAGGCGCTGACCTCCTTCCGCGACATCTTCTGGATCCTCGGCGGCAAGGCCAAGGATGGCGGCATCGAGTCCCTGCGCCGCTATTTCCCGAATATCGCCAGGGCCTATCTGATCGGGGCCGCGAGCGATCTCTTCGCCGCGACCTTCGACGAGGATGGGCGTGTCACCTATGAGCGCAGCGTCACTCTCGACCAGGGGGTGGCTGACGCGACGCGCGATGCGCTCGCCAAGCCGGGCGAGGGCGAGATCGCGGTGCTGCTCTCGCCGGCCTGCGCCTCCTTCGACCAGTTCCCGAATTTCGAGGTGCGCGGCGACACGTTCCGCAAGCTTGTCGCAGCGCTGCCGGGTTTCGAGCCCTTCGGGGCACCCGGAAAATCTACCGCTCCGTAGAGCCTGCTGATGTGAGCCGGAAAAGCGTGCTCATCCCGGGCTTGACCCGGGATCCATGCCGGAACTGTTCAGGCATGGATCCCGGATCTCCGCTTCGCTGCGTCCGGGACGACGGCACGGACGTTCAAATCCGGCTGGGCTGATCGGCGTCAGGACGCCGGGCAGGCGGAGCCGCTGTCGGCCCAGGCCTGCATCAGCGCGCCGAACTCGGCCGGGGTGCCCGGAGCCGGTTCGCGGCCCTTGCCGGGCTTCCAGCCCCAGAGCACGAGGCTGTCGGTGGTGACGTGCTTGACCAGGGCAGCGAGGTCGCGGCTGCCGTTGCGGTTCTGGTCCTTCAACTGCTCGCAGATCTGGGCGAGGCTCTTGCCTTCCCAGGCCATGGAGGCCGGTGCCAGCGCCCAATGCTCGTTGCCGGGGATGCGGGCGGGATCGAAGTTCTCCTTGCCGTGGCAGGTCGCGCAATGCAGGCCGGCCGCGCCGTGCCCGTCCTTGCCGCGCACGACGAGGGGCTCGTGCAGCTTGCGCAGATCGCCCTGGCGCGGCCGCTCCGTCGCCGGATGGCAGTTCATGCAACGCGGATGCGTGAGCACCTTGCCCATCTCGTTGAAGACCGCGACCGAGCGGTCGCGCTGATTGGCGATGGACGAGAAGCTCGATGCCGGCCTCAAGGTCGCGCCGCCGGGTTGAGCCTGCCCGGCGTTCTGCGCCAGCGTCAGCGCGCTGCCGGTGACGCAGACCGCAAGCGCGGCGGCGGCAGCGAGGATGAGATTCCTGCTCATCAGACGGTTCCTCCCTGCATCGGCAACTGGCGCGGCCGGCCATGGCCGAGCGCGGCGAGCGCATTGGCGACCGCAGGGCCGATCGGCGGCACGCCGGGCTCGCCGACCCCGCTCGGTTTCTCGGTGGAGGCGATGATCTTCACCTCGACCTCGGGCATCTCGTGGATGCGCAGGGAGCGGTATTCGTGGAAGTTGGTCTGCACCGGCCGGCCCTGGTCGAGCGTTATCTCGCCGTAGAGCGCATGGCCGAGGCCGAAGCCAATGCCGCCTTCCATCTGGGCGCGGATGATGTCGGGGTTGACGGCGACGCCGCAATCCACTGCGCACCAGACCTTGTGCACCTTCGGCTCGCCCTCAGGGCCGATCGAGACCTCGGCGACCTGGGCGACGAAGGAATCGAAGCTCTCGACCACGGCGATGCCGCGCGCGCGGCCATCGAACGGGCCTGCGCCCTTCCAGTTCGCCAGCTCGCCGACCGCCTTCAGGACGCCGGCAGCGCGCGGATGCCTGTCGCCCATCAGGGCGAGCCGGCCCTGCAGCGGGTCCTGCCCCGCCGCCTGCAGCAACTCGTCGATGAAGCATTCGACGGCATAGCCGGTATGGGTGTGGCCGACCGAGCGCCACCACAGCGTGGGCACGCCGACCTTGGGATTGTGCACCTCGCAGTGGAAGTCCGGCACCTCGTAGAAGATCTCGTTGGCGCCCTCGACGGAGGTCGCGTCGATGCCGTTCTTGACGGTCATCGCCTCGAAGGGCGTGCCCAGGAAGAAGGACTGGCCGACCAGCGTGTTCGCCCAGGCCATGACCTTGCCGTCCTTCACCGCCCCTCTGAGACGATGCACGAAGAGCGGCCGGTAGTAGCCGCCTGTGAGGTCGTCCTCGCGGGTCCAGACGATTTTGACCGGGCGGTTCGGGCCGATCGCCTTGGCCACCATGGCGAGCTCGGCGGCGAGATGCTGGCTGACCTGCGCGCGCCGGCCGAAGCTGCCGCCGGCGAGCATGGTCTCGAGGCTCACCTTCTCGGGCGGAAGGCCGAGGATGGTCGCGATGGTCTGGTGTTCGGTGGTCTGGAACTGGCTGCCGAAGCGGGCGAGCGCCCGCTCGCCGTCCCATTCGAGATAGCCGTCGAGCGGCTCCATCGGCGCATGCGCCAGATAGGGGAAGACGAACTCGGCCTCGATCACGCGGTCGGCCTTGGCGAGCGCTGCCTCGGCATCGCCGTGGCTGCCGGCGATGGTGCCGGGTTGCCGAGCGAGCTTGCGGTATTCAGCGATCAGCTCGGCGCTGCCGCGCTTCTCGGCCGCACTGTCGTCCCAGGTGACCTGGAGGACCTCGCGGCCCTTCAGCGCCGGCCACATGCCGTCGGCATAGACCGCGACGCCCGAGCCGATCTGCTTGACGTCGACCACGCCCTTGATCTTGAGCGCCTCCGAGGCGTCGAAGCTCGCGACCTTGCCGCCGAAGCGCGGCGAGCGGGCCACGACGACCGTCAGCATGCCGGGTGCGTGGATGTCGATGGTGAACTGCGCTTTGCCCCGCGCCTTGTCGGCGCTGTCGAGGCGCTTCACCGCGCCTTCCTTGCCGATCAGCTTGTAGGCCGAGGCCGGCTTCAGCGGCGGGTTCTCCGGCACGGGCAGCTTCGCGGCGGCTTCCGCGAACTCGCCGAAAGAGCCCTTCTTGCCGGAGGCATGGGCGATGACGCCGTCGGAGACGGTGATCTCGCCAGCCGGGACCTTCCAGGCATCGGCTGCTGCCTGAACGAGCATGGAACGCGCCGCGGCGCCCGCCTTGCGCATCTGCTCCCAGCTGTTGGCGATGGCAGTCGAGCCGCCGGTGCCCTGCACGCCGAAGAGGAGATTGGCGTAGAGCTTGACGTCGGCCGGGGAATGCTCGGCCCGCATCTGGCTCCAGGCCGCGTCCATCTCCTCGGCGGCGAGAGTGGCGAGGCCGGTGAACGGCCCCTGGCCGAACTCGATGTGCTTGACGAGCACGGTCACGGTCGAGTCGGGCGCGACGCGAATGAAGGCATTGGGCGCGAAGGTGGCGTTGCCGCCCGGCCGGTAGGCCGCGCCGGCTCCGGATTGGGCCTTGGCGCCACGCGGCAGGTGCAGGCCAATGACGAGGGCGCCAGCGCCCGACAGCAGCGCGCGGCGGGAGAGCTTGGGATCATGCGCGGCCATGGCTCAGATCTCCAGCGCGCGGGCGGCGTCATGGATTGCGGCGCGGATGCGGACGTAAGTGGCGCAGCGGCAGATATTGCCGTTCATCGCGAGGTCGATGTCGCGATCGCTCGGCTTGCGGTTTTCCTTGAGCAGGGCGATGGCGCTCATCACCTGGCCGGACTGGCAGTAGCCGCATTGCGGCACGTCGCGTGCGGTCCAGGCGGCCTGGACGGCATCGGCCTCCTTGCCGGCGAGACCTTCGATGGTCGTGATCTCGCTGGTGCCGACCGCCGAGACCGGCGTCACGCATGAGCGCAGCGGCTGCCCGTCGATGAAGACGGTGCAGGCGCCGCATTGGGCGACGCCGCAGCCGAATTTGGTGCCGGTGAGGCCGAGATTGTCGCGGATCGCCCAAAGCAGGGGCGTTTCGTCGTCGATGTCGACGCTATGCGTCGTCCCGTTGACCTTGAGAGAGACCATGGCTGCCTCCGATGCTGGCAAGACGCAGCGCGGCACCATGGTGCGGATCGAGGGCTCGCCCTCGATGGCCCGATCTGACATATCAGATGGCGGGCGATGAATCCGTAGCCCTGGGTCGCGCGACTGGACTAATTAGACGTTTTGAGTCTAATTAGGATGGTCGCGCGCAGTTTGGATTTTGTCAAGACTACCGACGCTGCAAATGCCGGACGAAAGCGAAAGTTCCAGCCCTCTCCCTGTCGACGAGGCGAATGCCCGCGTCGACCAGATCGCCGATGCGGCGCTGCGGCTGTTCGCCCGCTATGGCTACAAGCGCAGCTCGATGGACGACATCGCCAAAGAGGCAGGTCTCGCCAAGGCGACGCTCTACCTCCACTTCAAGGGCAAGGACGACGTCTTCCGGGCGATGCTGGACTTGCTGGCGCGCCGCGTCGAGGCACGTTGCCGTGAGGTGATCGAGAGGAGGGGGCCGTTCCCGGAACGCCTCGCCGCGCTGCTCCAGGCTCATCACGGGCAGGCCTATGCGAGCTTCGGCACCGGCGAGCATCTCGTCGAGCTGAAGGCGGTGATGAACGCCATCGCGACGCGGGAGTTGCAGGCGTTCGAGCAGATCTTCGCCAGCTTCGCGCGCCAGCTGCTTCGGGAAGCGGAAGCCCAGGGCGAGATCGCCCTGAACCGTGGCTCCATCACCATCGAGGACTGGATCGCTGGGCTGATGTTCGCCGCTGCCGGCGCCAAGACGGGCGAGCCGCCGGGTGCCCAGGCCTATGCCGAGCGGCTAGCCGGCATCGCCCGCGTCTTCGCGGCCGCGGTGACGACGGGATAGGCTTCCCGGCTCTGCATGCAACCAAGCGGTCATTCCGGGGCTTCAAGCGAAGAGTCCGGAACCCAGAGCCGACGCATGCGACGAAAGAGCTGGCCAACTTGAGCGCCTTCCCGACGAGCGATATCGGTTCTGGGTTCCGGGCTCAGGCCTTCGGCCCGCCCCGGAATGACGGTGTGGCTCCGTCCTAAAACAGCGGGCTTCGGAGTGCCGTCCGGCAAGCCGGTCGTTCGCCGTGTGCAAGTCCGGCAAACCGCGGCATCGGAATCAATCGGTTAACCATTCATTGACAGAGTGATTCGTCACGCAAGGCGTGGCTTCGGCCGCGCAGAATTTGTCGATGGGATGCCGTCATGGTCTCGCGCGCGGAACCTTCTCTCAGTGGCCGCTGGTGGTGGTCGATCGATCGCCTGATCCTGACCGCGCTCGTCGCGCTGATGGTCTCGGGCGTGGTGCTGCTGATGGCCGGCGGGCCGCCGGTGGCCGAGCGGCTCGGGCTCTCGACCTTCCATTTCGTCAACCGGCAGGCGGCCTATCTCGCGGTCGCGCTGGCGATCTTCCTCGGCGTCTCGCTGATGACGCCACGCCAGGTGCGTCGCGCGGCGCTGCTGATCTATGTCGTCTCGCTCGCGATGGTGGTGGCGACGCTCTATTTCGGCGTCGAGGTGAAGGGCGCCAAGCGCTGGCTGACGCTCGGCCCGCTAGGCTCGGTCCAGCCTTCCGAATTCCTGAAGCCGGCCTTTGTCGTGCTGGCCGCCTGGGCCTTCGCCGAGGGCACGCGCCGGCCGGACCTGCCGGGCACGATCATGGCCCTGCTGCTGCTGCCGGTCACGATCGTGCCACTCGTGCTGCAACCCGATTTCGGCCAGACCATGCTGGTCAGCCTCGTCTGGTGCGGGCTGTTCTTCGTCGCCGGCCTGCATTGGTTCTGGGTGATCGGGCTCGGCGGCATCGGCGCCACCGGCATCCTCGTCGCCTATGAGCTGGTGCCGCACGTCCGCGCCCGCATCGAGCGCTTCATGGACAAGGGCTCGGGCGACACCTTCCAGGTCGACACGGCGCTGGAGAGCTTCGCGCAGGGCGGCTGGCTGGGGAAGGGACCGGGCGAGGGCACGGTCAAGCGCATCCTGCCGGACGCGCATACCGACTTCATCTTCGCCGTCACGGCCGAGGAATTCGGCATCCTCGTCTGCATGCTGCTCGTCGCGCTGTTCGCGGCCATCGTGATCCGGTCGCTCTTCGTGGCGCAGAAGGCGGAGGACCCGTTCATCCGCCTCGCCGTGACGGGGCTCGCTTTGCTCTTCGGCATCCAGGCGGCAATCAACATGATGGTCAACCTGCACATGATGCCGGCCAAGGGCATGACGCTACCGTTCATCTCCTATGGCGGCTCGTCGCTGCTCTCGCTCGCGATCGGCACCGGCTTCCTGCTGGCGCTGACCCGGCGCAGGCCGCGCTCGGTCGATTTCGGCTCCTACGGACGTTGAACGATGGCAGCGGGCAAGCTCGTCATGCTGGCCGCCGGCGGGACCGGCGGCCATCTTTTCCCGGCCGAGGCGCTGAGCCACGCGCTCCATGCCAAGGGCATGCGCGTCGTGCTGATGACCGATACGCGCGCCGCCGAGTTCGCCGGCACCTTCCCGGCCGAAGCGGTGCATGCCGTGCCGGCGGCGACACCGTCCGGCCGCTCGCCCTTCCAGAAGGCCGCGGCGCTGTTCCGCATCGCCAAGGGCACCTTCGCGGCGCGTCGGATCATCGCGCAGGTCAAGCCCGCCGTCGTCGTCGGCTTCGGCGGCTACCCGACCGTGCCGCCGGTGCTCGGCGCCTCGCTTGCCGGGGTCCGCACCCTCATCCATGAGCAGAACGCCGTGATCGGCCGCGCCAACCGCTTCCTCGCCGGCCGTGCCGACGTGATCGCGACGGGCTTCGCCAAGGTGGGTGGTCTCACCGAGGCCCAGCAGGCGAAATGCCGCCATGTCGGCAACCCCGTCCGCCCGGCCGTGATCGAGGCTGCCGGACGTGACTATGACTGGCCGGGCGAGGGCAGGATCCAGCTTCTGGTCTTCGGCGGCAGCCAGGGCGCACGCATCATGGCGGACATCGTGCCGCCGGCGATCCAGCTCCTGACCGATGCGGAGCGAGCGCGGCTGGCGATCGTCCAGCAGGCGCGGGCAGAGGATGACGAACGAGTGCGCGGCATCTACGAGAAGCTCGGCGTGAAGGCGACGATCGCGCCCTTCTTCAAGGACCTGCCGGCGCAGATGGCGGCGGCGCAGCTGGTCATCGCACGCTCGGGTGCCTCGACAGTGGCGGAGCTCACCGTGATCGGCAGGCCGGCCATCCTCGTGCCGCTGCCGGGCTCGCTCGATCAGGACCAGGCCGCCAATGCCGGGTTCCTTCAGGATGCCGGTGGCGCCATCCGCATGATGCAGCCGGACTTCACGCCGCGGCACCTCGCCGCCGAGCTCTCGCAGCTCATCGCGCAGCCGGCGCACTTGACGACGATGGCCGCAAACGCGAAGAGCGCCGGCATCCCCGACGCTGCCGACCGCCTGGCCGATCTCGTGATCGCCACGGCCCATTCTTCGAACTGACAGGATTCACGGACCATGAAGCTGCCGCCGAAGCTCGGCTCCATCCATTTCGTCGGCATCGGCGGCATCGGCATGTCCGGCATCGCCGAGGTGCTGCACAATCTCGGCTACAAGGTGCAGGGCTCGGACGCCTCCGACGGCGCCAACGTCAAGCGCCTTGCGGAAAAGGGCATCACCACCTTCGTCGGCCACAAGGCGGAAAACCTCGGCGAGGCCGAGGTCGTCGTGGTCTCGACCGCGATCAAGCGCGACAATCCCGAGCTTGCCGCCGCGCGCGAGCTGCGCCTGCCCGTGGTGCGCCGGGCGGAGATGCTGGCCGAGCTGATGCGCCTGAAGAGCTGCGTCGCCATCGCCGGCACCCATGGCAAGACGACCACGACCTCGCTGGTCGCGACGCTGCTGGAGAAGGGAGGGCTGGACCCGACCGTCATCAACGGCGGCATCATCAACGCCTACGGCACCAATGCCCGCATGGGCGAGAGCGACTGGATGGTGGTCGAGGCCGACGAATCGGACGGCACCTTCCTGAAGCTGCCGGCCGACGTCGCGATCGTCACCAATATCGATCCGGAGCATCTCGACCATTTCGGCACCTTCGACGCGATCAAGGCCGCGTTCCGGTCCTTCGTCGAGAACCTGCCCTTCTACGGCTTCGCGGTGATGTGCATCGACCACCCGACGGTGCAGGGTCTGGTCGGCCAGATCGAGGACCGCCGCGTCGTCACCTATGGCGAGAACCCGCAGGCCGATTTCCGCCTGATCGACATCGATCTCTCGGGCGGGCAGGCAAAGTTCACGCTTCTTATCCGCGACCGCAAATCGGGCCGCGACGAGGTGATCCGCGATCTCGTCATGCCGATGCCCGGCCATCACAACGCGCTCAACGCCACGGCCGCTATCGCAGTCGCCTACGATCTCGGCATTCCCGTGCCTGTTATCCGCGAGGCGCTGGCCGGCTTCGGCGGCGTCAAGCGCCGCTTCACCAAGACCGGCGAGTGGAACGGCGCGCTGATCTTCGACGATTACGGCCATCACCCCGTGGAGATCGCCGCCGTGCTCAAGGCCGCGCGCGCCTCGACCAAGGGCAAGGTCATCGCCATCGTGCAGCCGCATCGCTACACCCGGCTCTCCAGCCTGTTCGACGATTTCGCGGCCTGCTTCAACGACGCCGACACGGTGATCGTGGCCGACACCTATGCGGCCGGCGAGGCGCCGATCCCGGGCGCCGACCGCGATTCGCTGGTGGCGGGCATCAAGGCGCGCGGCCATCGCCACACGCTGCCGCTGGAAGGGCCCGAGAAGCTCGCCGGCATCGTGGCGGAGCTGGCGGGGCCGGGCGACTACGTCGTCTGCCTCGGCGCCGGCAACATCACGCAATGGGCCTATGCGCTGCCGGGGGAACTCAAGGCACTGGCGTGAATGTGCGCCGCACTCTCCGCCGTCATTCTCGGGCGCAGCGAAGCGTAGACCCGAGAATCTCAGGTAGGAAAAGGCAACGGAAACTCCTTCGGCAAGAGATGCTCGGGTCAAGCCCGAGCATGACGACCTGTTCCGTCCCGGATCATCATGCTCTAAAGCGACGCCATGCCCTTTGCAGACCTCACCTCCGACATCCGCGCCTCGGCTCCCGATCTGCGGGGGCGGCTCCTTGCGAACCAGGACCTTTCCGGTCTGACGTGGTTCCGCGTCGGCGGTGCCGCGCAGATCCTGTTCACGCCGGCCGATGACGAGGACCTGGCCTATCTGCTCTCGAAGCTGCCGGAGGACATTCCGGTCACCGTGGTCGGGCTCGGCTCCAACCTGATCGTGCGCGACGGCGGCATTCCCGGCGTCGTGGTCCGGCTCGGCGGCAAGGGCTTCGGCGAGATCGCGATCGAGTCCGGCGATCGGCTGCGGGCCGGCACGGCAGTGCCGGACGTCAAGGTGGCGCGGGCGGCGGTCGATGCCTCGCTCGATGGGCTTGCCTTCTATCGCGGCATCCCCGGCTCGATCGGCGGGGCGCTGCGCATGAACGCCGGTGCCCATGGCGGCGAGACGACCGATGTGCTGGTCGAGGCGCGTGGCGTCACCCGCAAGGGCGAGATCGTAACGCTGAGCCACGCGCAGATGGGCTTCACCTATCGCAACAGCGCTGAGGCGACCCGCGAGATCATCTTCACCTCGGCGCTCTTCCAGGGGCGGCCGGGCGACAAGGCGGCGATCCAGGCCGAGATGGACCGGGTGACGCAGGCGCGCGAGGCGGCCCAGCCGATCAAGGAGCGCACGGGAGGCTCGACCTTCAAGAATCCCGATGGCGGCAAGGCCTGGAAGCTGATCGATGCTGCCGGCTGCCGTGGCCTGCGCGTCGGCGGGGCGCAGGTCTCGGAGATGCACTGCAACTTCCTGATCAACACCGGCGGCGCGACGGCGGCCGATGTCGAGGGGCTGGGCGAAGAAGTGCGCCGCCGGGTCAAGGACAACTCCGGCTTCGAGCTGCACTGGGAGATCAAGCGGCTCGGGGTTGCGGCGTAATCGTCGCCATCGCGGCGGCCCGGCGCGAGAGTAGCATGCCGGCGATCGTCGAACTCAGGATGATCGCGATGCCGAGGAGCTGGAGCCCGCCAAGCCATTGGCCGAGCAGGACGGCGCCGAGGATGGTCGCGACCGTTGGGCTGAGCAGCCCGAGAAAGGCGACGCTGGCGCCGAGCGTGGTGATGCCCCGGACCCAGAGCCAGTAGGCGAGGGCGGTGCCGATCAGGACGAGATAGCCCAGGCCGAGGCCGTTCAGGGCGGTCGGCATCGGCGGCGGCCCTTCCACCAGCAGCGCCACCGGCAGCAGGATCAGCCCGCCCAGCGTGAGTTGCCAGGCCGCCAGAGCGAGCGGCGAGCCCATCTTGCCCCAGCGTTCGATCAGCACGGTGCCGGTCGCCATCGAGGCGGCGCTGGCGAGGCCGGCGATCAGGCCGACGGCATCGGGCCGGGCATGCGGATCGAGCACCAGCAGGGCCACGCCGACGAGGCCAGCGAGCGCGGCGACGATCTGGCCCCGGCCGGGGCGCCGGCCGAGCAGCGGCCAGGCCAGCAGTCCGACGATCAGCGGCTGGATCGAGCCGACCGTGGCGGCAAGCCCGCCCGGAGGCGCGCGGCACTGACGAAGAGCAGCGCGAAGAACAGCCCGATATTGGCGAGCCCGAGTGCCGCGAGCGGCAGGAGCTTGTCGCGCGGCGGCAGTCCCGGCCCAAGCGCCATCAGCAGAAGGCCGGCCGGCAAGGCGCGGAGAGCTCCGACCAGCAGCGGGTGATCCACGGGCAGCGTCTGGGTGAAGACGATGTAGGTGGAACCCCAGAGGCAGGGCACGAGGATCGTGGTCAGCAGCGTTCTGTTCAGGCTCGGCATGGCGGCCTCCGATGCGCGTGGAGCTTGGCTCCCGACAGCGCCGATGCTAGTTTGATTTGATGTAAGATAATTCGATATCAAATTATCTGATATGAAATTACTTGGCAAGGAGCGGGGATGAGCGAGGAGCGGCCCGGTGGTCAGGGCGGGGCAATGGATTCGATCCTGACGCAGTGGCGGCGGGAGCGTCCCGACCTCGACACCAGCGTTATGGCGGTCTGCGGCGATCTCTGGCGCGCGGCCGACCGGGTGCGCGACGGCGTTTCCGCCAATCTCGTGGCCGACGAGCTCGATCTCGCCGGTTTCGACGTGCTGCTGACTCTGCGGCGGCAGGGCAAGGGGCGGGCGCTCTCACCGTCCGAACTCGCGCAGGACATGATGATCTCGACCTCAGCGATGACGAATCGGCTGGACCGCCTGCAGAAACGCGGGCTGATCGAGCGGCAGGCCGATCCGGCCGACCGCCGGGCGTTGCGCATCGTGCTGACGGAGGCGGGCTTCGCGCTCGCCGACCGAATCGTCGTCTCGCATGTCGCGACGGAGGAGCGGCTGGTCGGCGCCCTTTCGCCGGAGGAGCGGGCGCAACTGCGACGGCTTCTCGCCAAGATCGGCTAGCGGCTGCTGATTCTCTATGGAATCACGCGGTCATCCCGGGCTTGACCCGGAATCCATGCCGGAGCTTTGCCGATCAAGCTTCAGGCATGGATCCCGGCTCTGCGTTTCGCTCCGGCCGGGATGACCCGGATTTTCGTGAATACACAGAGGCCTTCAGGCCTAGCCGTAATGGCCTTCTCAAGGCCGGAGCGTCGGGCCGTCGTCCCTCGTTAACGCCCGGTTCGTCATGGTTAACGCGCTGTTAACCATTGCGGGCAGAGGTTCGGCCATCGCATCGAGCGGGGACCGGCATGAGCAAACACGTCGCAGTGCTGATGGGCGGATGGTCCGTCGAGCGGGAGGTCAGCCTCAATAGCGGCGCGGCCTGCGCGCGAGCGCTGGAGAGCGTCGGCTACCGCGTCACGCGCGTCGACGTGCAGCGGGACATCGCCGAGGTTCTCGCGCGGCTGAAGCCCGACGTCGCCTTCAACGCGCTGCATGGGCGCTTCGGCGAGGACGGCACGATCCAGGGCGTGCTCGAGATCCTGCGGATTCCCTATACCCATTCCGGCGTGCTGGCCTCGGCGCTCGCGATTCGCAAGGACCGGACGAAGACGGTGGTGAAGGCGGCCGGCGTGCCCGTCGCCCATGGCGTCAACGTCTCTCGCTTCGCCGCAGCGAAGCAGCATGTGCTGCCGCCGCCCTATGTGCTCAAGCCGATCGACGAGGGTTCCTCTGTCGGCGTGGTGATCGTGAAGCAGGGCCGGGAGCATCCGCCGCAGGAAATCGCCCGGCCGGACTGGCCCTGTGGCGAAATGCTGCTGGCCGAAACCTTTATCGCCGGCCGCGAGCTGACCTGCGCGGTGATGGGCGAGCGCAGCCTCGGTGTGACGGAAATACAAGCCGCAACCGGTGAGTTTTACGACTACGACGCGAAGTACGCGAAAGGTGGCTCGATCCACATCTGTCCGGCTCAAATTTTACCGAAAATTTACCAGCAGATCGAAGAGTGTGCGTTAACGGCGCATCAAGCAATCGGATGCCGGGGCGTCAGCAGATCTGACTTCCGATACCACGACGAGACCGACACGCTCGTCTGGCTGGAGGTCAATACGCAACCCGGAATGACCGAGACCAGCCTGGTGCCCGAACTGGCTGCCCACGCGGGCCTGAACTTCGGTGAGCTCGTCAAATGGATGGTGGAGGACGCCTCCCTCGATCGGTGAATGCGATGACGGCGAAACCCGTTTCAGTGGCAAGACGCGCGCCGGTGGCGAGACCTGTCTCGCGCCTGCCGGTCCAGCATGCCGGCCCGCAGCTGCTCGTCGGCGAGCGGCAGGGCAAGTGGCTGCGCCGCTCGCGCCGCAGCGCCATCGCCGTGCCGCTGGCGCAGCGCCTGCCGAGCAGCCTCGGCACCTGGCTCGCGATCGGCTTCCTCACCCTGAGCCTGGGCACCGGCTTCGTGATGGGCGGCCACTGGCAGACCATGCAGGACAATTACGGCGAGCCGCGCCACATGCTGGCTCGCGCACTCGGCTTCGGCATCGACCGCGTCACCATCTCGGGCCTCTCGGGGCTCTCGGAGCAGGAGGTGCTGGTCGCGGCCGGCATCGATTCGAAGACGTCGCTGGTGTTCTTCGACGCCGACGAGGCTCGCAAGCAGCTCGAAGCCACGCCGCTGATTCGCGAGGCGACGGTGCGCAAGCTCTATCCGGGCGAGGTCTCGATCGCGCTCACCGAGCGCGAGCCCTTCGCGTTGTGGCAGGTCAAAGGGGAGCTTTTCGTGATCGCGGCCGACGGGACGGTGATCGACAAGATGGATGACGGCCGTTTCGCCTATCTGCCGCTGGTCGTCGGCAAGGACGCCAACAACCGGGCGGGCGAGTATCTCGCGCTGCGCAACCAGGCGGGGCCCTTCGCCCAGCATATCCGCGCGGCGACGCTGATCTCCGGCCGCCGCTGGAACCTCAAGCTCGACAACGGAATGGATGTGCGCCTGCCCGAGACCAAGCCGGAAGCCGCCGTCCAGCGCCTCGTCTCGATGGAGAGCGACTACCGCATCCTCGACAAGGATGTGCTGGCCATCGATCTGCGCCAGCCCGACCGCGTGGTGATGCGCCTCTCCGAGGAGGCCGCCGCCGCCCGGGCCGACCTGCTCAAGAGCAAGGGCAAGAAGAAGGGAGGCGAGGCATGAACCACGTCACCTCCCAGGGTCTGACCCCGCGCATGCGTCCGCTGTCGTCGCGCAAGAGCGCGACCTTGTCGATTCTTGACATCGGCACCAGCAAGGTCGTCTGCCTGATCGCCGAGCTCAACCCGGCCGAGGCCAATGAGCGGCTGCGCGGACGCACCCATGTCGCCCGCATCATCGGCATCGGCCACCAGCGTTCGCTCGGCCTGAAGGGCGGGGCGATCATCGATCTCGAAAGCGCCGAGCGTGCGATTCGTGCCGCGGTCGACGCGGCCGAGCGCATGGCCAAGGTCGAGGTGCAGTCGGTCATCGTGAACCTGACCGGCGGGCGCATCGGCTCCCAGCATTATGCGGCGAGCGTCGACCTGCGCTCCGGCTCGGTCGGCGACGGCGACGTCAAGCGCGTGCTCGCCACCGCCGCGACCCATGCGATCCGGCCGGGCAAGGCCGTGCTCCATGCGCTGCCGACCGGTTACGCGCTGGACGGCGTGCCGGGCGTGCTCGATCCGCGCGGGCTGATCGGCGGCAAGCTCTCCGTCGACATGCATGTCGTCGCCAGCGAGGCGGCAGCGGCGCGCAACGTCATGCTGGCGGTCGAGCGCTGCCATCTCGAGG